>JAYUGL010000165.1:0-13786 GCA_043738385.1 Sterolibacteriaceae bacterium | reverse complement strand
GCTGGCGCTGTCGCGCCAGAACCTGCCCTTCGTCCAACGCGACGCCGCAACGCAGGCCAACATCGTCAAGGGCGGCTACGTGATCTCCGGCTGTAATGGCTCACCCGTCGCGATCATCATCGCGACGGGTTCGGAAATGGATCTGGCGCTCAAGGCCCAGGCCAAGCTGACGGAGCAAGGCATCGCGACGCGCGTTGTCTCCATGCCTTGCACTAGCCTCTTCGACCGCCAGGACAAGGCTTACCGGGAAAGTGTCTTGCCGAAAGGCGTGGTACGCATCGCTGTCGAAGCCGGGGTTGCTGACCTGTGGCGCAAGTACGTCGGCCTCGATGGCGCAGTCGTCGGCATCGATCACTTCGGTGAATCCGCGCCTGCCGGCGTGTTGTTCAAGGCGTTTGGTTTCACGGTAGAGAATGTGGTTGCTACCGTGAAGAACGTGATCTAGTCCATCATTTCAGGAGTTTCAGCATGAGCATCAAAGTTGGCATCAACGGGTTTGGCCGCATCGGTCGCATGGTGTTCCGCGCGGCGGTGCAGGACTTTTCCGACATCGAAATTGTCGGTATCAATGATTTGCTCGAACCGGATTACCTGGCCTACATGCTGAAGTTCGATTCCGTGCATGGTCGCTTCCAGGGCGATGTTTCGGTCGAGGGCAATACCCTGATCGTCAATGGCAAGAAAATTCGTTTGACTGCTGTCAAGGATCCCGCCGAATTGAAATGGAATGAAATCGGCGCCGACGTCGTGGTCGAATCCACGGGCCTGTTCCTGACCAAGGAAACCGCCGAGAAGCACATTGCTGCGGGCGCCAAAAAAGTCATCATGTCGGCGCCGTCGAAGGACGACACACCGATGTTTGTGTACGGCGTGAATGACAAGACCTACGCCGGCCAGACCGTCATTTCCAATGCCTCGTGCACCACCAATTGCCTCGCCCCGGTCGCCAAGGTGCTGAACGACAACTGGGGTATCAAGCGCGGACTGATGACCACGGTGCACGCCACCACAGCGACGCAGAAGACCGTTGATGCGCCCTCCAACAAGGATTGGCGCGGTGGCCGCGGCATTCTCGAAAACATCATCCCGTCGTCGACCGGCGCCGCCAAGGCCGTCGGCGTGGTGATTCCCGAGCTGAACAAGAAGCTCACCGGGATGTCTTTCCGCGTACCCACTTCCGACGTGTCCGTAGTTGACCTGACCGTGGAGCTGAAGAAGGAAGCCTCCTACGCCGAAATCTGCGCCGCCATGAAGGCCGCTTCGGAAGGTGCAATGAAAGGCGTGCTCGGCTACACCGAGGAGAAAGTTGTTTCCACCGATTTCCGTGATGAGCGTTGCACCTCCGTGTTTGACGCTGAAGCCGGCATTGCGCTGGACAGCACCTTCGTCAAGGTGGTTGCCTGGTACGACAACGAGTGGGGCTATTCCTGCAAGGTGCTGGAGATGGTTCGCGTGATTGCCAAGTAAGGGGCTAGAGGCTAGGGGCCAGGGACTAGAAACCTTAGCCCCAGCCGTCTTTCCCCTAGTCCCTAGTCCCCAGCCCCTAGTCCCTAAAAATGAAATTTATTCGCCTCAACGATCTCGACCTCAAGGGCAAGCGCGTTTTCATCCGCGCTGATCTCAACGTACCGCAGGACGAGCACGGCAACATCACCGAGGACACGCGCATCCGTGCCTCGATTCCGGCGGTCGAATACTGTCTCAAGGCGGGCGCCGCGGTCATGCTGACTTCACACTTGGGGCGGCCGGTCGAGGGGGATCTGAAACCGGAAGACTCGCTGGCGCCAATCGCCAAACGTTTGGCGGAATTGCTGGAGCGCAAGGTGCCGTTGATCGGCAACTGGGTCGACGGCGGTTTTGAAGTGAAGACTGGCGAGATCGTGTTGCTGGAAAATTGTCGCGGCAACAAGGGCGAGAAAAAGAACGACGATGCGCTGGCAAAGAAAATGGCCAAGCTCTGCGACATCTATGTCAACGATGCCTTCGGCACCGCGCACCGAGCTGAAGCGACGACCTACGGCATTGCGAAATATGCGCCGGTGGCCTGTGCTGGGCCCTTGCTGGCGGCGGAACTTGATGCGCTCGGTCGCGCCCTGCACAACCCCAAGCGCCCGCTGGTGGCCATCGTGGCCGGCAGCAAGGTGTCGTCCAAGCTGACGATACTCAAGTCGCTGGCGGAAAAAGTGGACCAGTTGATCGTCGGCGGCGGCATTGCCAATACCTTCATGGTGGCCAATGACTTGCCGATCGGGAATTCACTTGTCGAACTCGACCTCGTCGAGGAGGCTCGCAACATCATGGACATGATGGACAAGCGTGGCGCGTCGGTGCCGATTCCCGAAGACGTGGTGGTCGCCAACGAGTTGTCGCCGCTGGCGCGCGCCAACCGGGTATCGGCCAACGACGTTGCGCCCGATGACATGATTCTCGACATCGGCCCGCGCACCTCGGCGAAGTTCGCCAATATCCTGGCCCATGCCGGCACCATTGTCTGGAACGGTCCGGTCGGCGTATTCGAGTTCGACCAGTTTGGTGGCGGCACCAAGATGCTGGCTGCGGCCATCGCGCATTCCCCGGCCTTCTCCATCGCTGGTGGCGGCGATACGCTGGCGGCCATCGCCAAGTACCACATCGAAAAGCAGATCGGCTACATCTCCACCGGCGGCGGCGCGTTCCTCGAGTTCCTCGAAGGCCGCAAACTTCCGGCGGTGGAAATCCTCGAGCAGAGAGCGGCCGAGTGAAGGGTGAGGAGTAAAATCGGGTCCGCCTTCCGATCTTCGCCCTCCACTCATCACTGAACACCATGCTGCGCGCCACCAAGATCGTTGCCACCCTCGGTCCCGCATCCAGCGATTTGAAAACGCTGTCGGCGCTAGTCGCGGCAGGCATCGACGTGATCCGCCTCAATTTTTCCCACGGCAATTCTGAAGACCATCGCCAGCGCGTTGACATGCTGCAGCAGGCCATGCGTACCTACGGCCGTACCGTCGGCATCATGGCCGATCTGCAAGGGCCCAAGATCCGCATCGGAAAATTTGCCGACAAGAAAACCCAGCTGCGCGCCGGACAATCCTTCATCCTCGATGCCAGCGAGGTGCCGGGCGACAGCACACGCGTCGGTCTCGATTATCCGGAGCTGATCGACGACGTGGTGTGCGGCGACGTATTGCTGCTGGACGATGGCAAGGTCGTGATGGATATCGAGCGCATCGAAGCATCCGAGATTCATTGCCGGGTGCGCCATGACGGCGAACTCTCCAACAACAAGGGCATCAACAAACAGGGCGGCGGCCTCTCGGCGCCCGCATTGACGCCCAAGGACATCGAAGACATCAAGACCGCCGCCAGCCTCAACGTGGACTACGTGGCGGTCTCCTTCCCCAAGTCCGGCAGCGACATGCGTCTGGCCCGTGACCTGTTGCGCGAGGCCGGCTCCGACGCGCTGGTGATCGCCAAGATCGAGCGCGTCGAAGCGGTTGCCAATCTGGAAGACATCCTCCATGCCACCGACGGCGTGATGGTGGCGCGCGGCGATCTCGCCGTGGAAGTCGGCGACGCCGCGGTGCCGGCGCTGCAAAAGCGCATCATCCGCGTCGCGCGCGAACACAACAAGTTCGTCATCACCGCCACCCAGATGATGGAGTCGATGATCCACAGCCCGGTGCCGACCCGCGCCGAAGTCTCGGATGTTGCCAATGCAGTGCTCGACGGCACCGATGCGGTGATGCTCTCGGCGGAGACCGCCTCGGGCGACTATCCGGTGCAGACCGTGGAGTCCATGGCGCGCATCTGCGTCGAGGCGGAAAAATCCGCCGAGGTGTCGCTCGACCGGCATTTCCTTGATCGCGTGTTTACCCGCATCGATCAGTCGATCGCCATGGCGGCCTTGTTCACCGCCCATCACCTCAAGGTCAAGGCCATTGCCTCCCTCACCGAATCCGGCTCGACGGCATTGTGGCTGTCGCGGCTCGATTGCGGTGTGCCGATCTACGCTTTGACGCCAAAGATCCGTACCCGCTACAAGCTCAGCGTGTTGCGCGACGTGCACCCGCTGTTGATGCGTGATGTCGAGGAAGACCGCGACGAATTGCTGCGCGAAGCGGAAGAAGTGTTGATCCTCGCTGGTGCAGTGGAACCCGGCGATCTCATCGTCATGACCATTGGTGAACCCATTGGACAGCCGGGCGGAACCAATACCCTCAAGCTCGTCAAGGTCGGCGAGCATCGGCCCAAACATTAACGTTACCCAGGAGACTGCTATGCCGCTCGTATCCATGCGCCAATTGCTCGACCACGCCGCCGAAAACAGCTACGGCCTGCCCGCCTTCAACGTTAACAACATGGAGCAGGTGTGGGCCATCATGGAAGCCGCCAGTGAGCTGGACGCGCCGGTGATCATGCAGGCGTCTGCCGGCGCCCGCAAATACGCCGGCGAAGCTTTCCTGCGCCATCAGATCCTGGCTGCGCTTGAGACCTATCCGAACATCCCCGTCGTCATGCATCAGGATCACGGCCAGTCGCCTGCCGTTTGCCTTGCCGCCATCAAGTCCGGGTTCACCAGCGTCATGATGGATGGTTCGCTGATGGAAGACGGCAAGTCCATCTCCAGTTACGACTACAACGTCGAAGTTTCGCGCAAGGTGACCGAGATGGCCCACGCCATCGGTGTGACGGTCGAAGCGGAACTGGGCTGCCTGGGTTCGCTCGAAACCATGAAAGGCGACAAGGAAGACGGTCACGGCGCCGACGGCCACATGACGCGTGAACAATTGCTCACCGACCCAGAGCAAGCCGCCGACTTCGTCAAGCGCACCCAATGCGATGCGCTGGCCATCGCCATCGGCACCTCGCACGGCGCCTACAAGTTCACCAAGAAACCCACCGGCGATATTCTCGCCATCGGCCGCATCAAGGAAATCCATGCCCGCATTCCCAACACGCATCTGGTGATGCATGGCTCGTCGTCGGTGCCGCAGGAATTGCTGGCCGAGATCCGCCAGTTCGGCGGCGACATGAAAGAAACCTACGGCGTGCCGGTCGAGGAAATTCAGGAAGGCATCAAGCATGGCGTGCGCAAGATCAACATCGACACCGACATCCGGCTGGCCATGACCGGCGCCATTCGCCGTTACCTCGCCGAGAATCCATCCAAATTCGATCCGCGCGATTACCTCAAGCCGGCGCGTGAAGCCGCGAAAAAGATTTGTCTGGCGCGTTACCAGCAATTCGGCTGTGCCGGCCAGGCCAGCAAGATCAAGGTGGTGCCGCTGGAGAAAATCGCTGATCGCTACAAGAAGGGCGAACTCAACCAGATCGTTAAATAAACGTTTGGTGAAATGATTTTTACCCACCCATCATGACGCAAACACTTTTTGAATCGAATATCGCCAGCCTGCCGCTGCTTGGCCGCGGCAAGGTGCGCGATATCTATGCGGTCGACGCCGACAAGCTGCTGGTGATTGCCAGTGACCGCCTGTCCGCCTTCGATGTCATCCTGCCCGATCCGATTCCGGACAAGGGGCACGTCCTCACCGCCGTGGCCAATTTCTGGTTTGGCAAGCTGGCGCATGTCATCCCCAATCAACTCACCGGTATCGATCCGGAGACGGTGGTCGCGACCGACGAAGAACGTAACCAGGTCCGCGGTCGTTCAATTGTGGTGAAACGCTTGAAACCGCTGCCGATCGAAGCGGTGGTGCGCGGTTACCTGATCGGCTCTGGCTGGAAAGATTATCAGGCGACCGGCGGCGTGTGCGGCATTACCCTGCCGGCTGGGCTGCAACTGGCCCAGCAGCTGCCGCATCCGATCTTCACGCCTGCCACCAAGGCCGAAATGGGCGAGCACGACGAGAACATCGACTTCGCCACGACGGAAAAACTGATTGGCGCCGAGTTGTCAGCCAAGGTGCGCGACGTGACCATTCGGCTCTACCGCGAGGCGGCGGCCTTCGCCAGCGTGCACGGCATCATCATTGCCGACACGAAATTTGAGTTCGGTCAGGATGAAAATGGCCGCCTGTATCTGATCGACGAAGTGTTGACGCCCGACTCGTCACGTTTCTGGCCGGCCGATCAGTACAAAGCCGGCAGTAGTCCACCCAGCTTCGACAAACAATTCGTCCGCGACTATTTGGAAACCCGGGATTGGAACAAGCAGGCGCCGGGACCCAAGTTGCCCGCAGAAGTCATCGAAAAGACCACCGCCAAGTACCGCGAAGCCTATACCCGCCTTACGGGCAGCCAGCTACACGACGACTGAGCGTTACGGCTCGCAGGCAGACGTTACCCGCATACCGTGCACCCCGGATCGCGCGGCACCTTGATCGAGCGCCACTCCATGGCGAGGCCGTCGAGCAGCAGCAATCGACCGGCCAATGAGTTGCCACAGCCAATCAACAGTTTCAGTGCTTCGGCGGCCTGTACGCTGCCGATGATGCCGGTCAGCGGGGCAAATACGCCCATCACCGCGCAGCGCACTTCTTCAACGTCGTCGTCTTCGGGGAACAGGCAGTTGTAGCAGGGCGCATTTTTCTGGCGTGAATCGAATACGGCGACCTGTCCATCGAAGCGGATGGCGGCGCCGGACACCAGTGGTTTGCGCGCTGCGACACAAGCGCGGTTGGCCGCGTGGCGCGTGGCGAAGTTGTCCGAGCAGTCGAGGACAACATCGACCCGTGCGATTTCCTGTTCCAGCCGCTCGCCTTCAAGGCGCTCGGTCAGCGCGACGACTTGGCACTCGGGGTTGATCCCGCGGAGCGTGTATTGTCCCGACAGAGCTTTGGCTTGTCCGATGGACTCGGTGCGATGGAGAATTTGGCGTTGCAGGTTGGTCAGGTCGACCGTATCTCCGTCGGCGAGAATCAGTGTGCCGATGCCGGCCGAGGCAAGATAATAAGCAGCGGGAGAGCCCAGCCCGCCGGCGCCGATGACGAGCGCGCGCGCGTTGCCAAGTCTCTCCTGCCCATCGAGTCCAATTTCCGGCAGCAGGACGTGACGGCTGTAACGCAGGAGTTGGTCGTCGGTCATTGAGGCGCGGCTTATGACTGCTCTCGACGCTTAAGCTTCCTTACGCAATCGCGGCGCTGCTCATTTCTTCTGGATGATCTGCCACGCCTTGAGCAGGGTCAGCGCCTGATTCAACTGGTAGTCGTTTTTGACAGTGGGTTCGACCGGCGGCATCATGTTGCTCTCGTCATCACCGTCGTCCTTCGGCGCCTTGCCCTTGTTTTTCGGTTGCGCCTTGGGCTTCATGATCACGATTACCTTTTCCTTGTCGTTGTCGAGATGATGTTCGAGATCGGCCTCGCGAATCATCGCACCGCGCATTTCGCCGTTGGCGGTTTCTTCAACCACCACATCGGGAGTAATGCCCTTGGCCTGGATCGAACGGCCGTTCGGTGTGTAGTAGCGCGCGGTGGTGAGCTTGATCGCCGTGTTGTTGGAAAGCGGCAGCACGGTTTGGACCGAACCTTTGCCGAAAGTCTGGGTACCCATCAGCACGGCGCGCTTGTGATCTTGCAGCGCACCGGCCACGATTTCCGAGGCCGAGGCCGAGCCGCCGTTGACCAGAACGACGAGGGGCACGCTGCGCACACCGGCCGGCAGGTTCTTGAGCATGTCATCCTGACGCCCGCGCAAATAATCCTCGGGGTCGGCAATGAACTTGCGTTTCGCATCTTCAGTGCGCCCATCGGTGGATACCACCAGACTCTTGGGCGGCAGGAAAACCGCACTGACGCCGACCGCGCTGTTCAACAGGCCACCCGGATCGTTACGCAGGTCAAGCACCAACCCTTTCAGTCCCTCACCATTTTTGGCATCCTTTTCCTGCTGATAAAGCTTTTGCACAGCCTTGACCAGTTCGGCGGTGGTTTCCTCCTGGAACTGGGTGACGCGCACATAGCCGTAGCCGGACTCAAGCGACTTGAATTTGACGCTCTGCACCTTGATCTTGTCGCGCGTCAAGGTGACGATCAGGGGCTTGGTTTCGCCTTTACGCACGATGGTGAGCGTGATGTCGGTCTTGGGCTTGCCGCGCATGCGCTTGACGGCGTCGCTGAGGGTCATGCCCTTCACCGGCGTATCGTCGAGCTTGACGATCAGGTCGCCACTCTTGATACCTGCGCGCCAAGCCGGCGAATCTTCAAGCGGCGACACGACCTTGACGAAACCGTCTTCCATGCCGACTTCAAGGCCGAGCCCGCCAAACTCGCCCTGGGTGCTGACTTGCAGATCCTTGAAGGCTTCGGCATCCAGATACGCCGAGTGCGGGTCGAGGTTCGAGAGCATGCCGCTGATCGCATAAGTGATCAGTTTCTTGTCGTCCACCGGTTCGACATAGCCTTGCTTGATGGCGCTGAAGACATCGGCAAAGGAGCGCAACTCGTCAATCGGCAGCCCTTTGGTGTCCTCCTTGTCGGCGTTGGCCGAGAAATTGAGGCTGATGAGGATGCCAACGATGACGCCGACACCGAGCAATCCGAATTTTTGCAGCTTGCCGCGCATGAGGTTTTTTCCGTGGAGGGTGAGGGGTGAAGATTAAAGAGTGGGGGTCAGTGACGCCACACACCTCACTCTTCACACTTCATCGCAAGGACGCCCATTTGAGCGGGTCAAAGGCTTGCCCTTGCTGCCTGAGTTCAAAGTATAAACCCGATTCCGGATTGCCGCCGCTGTTGCCCACGGCGGCCAAGGTGTCGCCGGCTTTGACCTCTTCGCCGGTTTCGCGAAACAGGGACTGGTTATTGCCATAAATGGACATGTAGCCGTCGCCGTGGTCGAGAATCAGCAGATTGCCGAACCCTCTCAGCCAGTCGGCGAAAACGACCCGGCCTGCGGCGATGGCTTTGACCTCGGTACCTTCCGCGGTACGAATAAATAAACCCTTCCAGGTTGACCCACCCTCAGTACGCGAACTGCCGAAACGGCCGGAGATTTCCCCTTTGACGGGCAACCGCAGCTTGCCGCGCAGACTGGCAAAGGCGCCGTGGAAGGCTGATTGCTCCGGGGTCTGCTGATTGCTTGGGTTGAGGGTGGTCGGGTTGGCAGAAGGTCTTCGATCGTGTTTGCGTGACTTTTTGGCGATCCGAGCGAGCCCTTCGATCAACTTCGACAAACGCGCTTCATTGGCCTTGAGCGTGCCGATCTCGCGGCGTTGAGCGTTGATCTTGTCGGAAACCTTGGCCAGCACCGCTTGCCTCTGCTGCTGCTGGGTCAGCAGCGCTGCGCGGTTCTCTTCCTGCTGCCTGCCGATCTCAGTCAACTCGTCGTTCTTGGCATGTGCGCTGTCGGCAAGTTTTTTCTTTTGCCCCAGTGCATCACGCAAATCGTTGAGCAATTGCGCCTTGGCACGCGACAGCAGGACCAGGAAGTGGCGGTCGCGCGCGATCTGGTTGGGATCTTCGCCGGAAAGCAGGAGCTTGAGCGCATCGGGTTCGCCTTGGACATTCTGACGGTAGAGCAGACGGGAGAGTTGCTGCTGTTGCGTTTCGATCTGTGTCGAGACGCGTCGTGACTGTTGCTCCAGTTGATCGAGCTCGGCATGCACCGAACTGCGCTGTTCGCCCAGTTGATGCAGGTGGCGGTTGGCGGCGGAAATCGCCGATTCGGTTTCGCGCAGCTGATCGCTGACGTTAGCCTTGGATTCGGTGCTCTTGGCCAGGTCGCGGCGCAGGATGTCGATGCGCTCGCGCAATTCCTTGAGGTTTGCGGATTTGGTGTCTGCTGCTGCGGCCCATGCTGCCGCCGGCAACCAGATAGCCAGCAAGGGCGCCAGCCACAGCGCCCGGCGCCCCACCTATTTCGCCTTTCCCTGATTGGCCACGGCTTCCATTGCAGCCTTGATGGCTGCGGGATCGCCCAGGTAGTAACTCCTGATCGGCTTCAGCGCAGCGTCCAGCTCGTAGACCAGCGGCTGCGCCGTGGGAATGTTGAGGCTAACGATGTCCTCGTCCGGCACTTGGTCGAGGTACTTGATCAGGGCGCGCAGGCTGTTGCCGTGGGCGGCGATGACGACGCTCTTGCCGGTCTTTACCCTCGGTGCGATCGTCTCGTGCCAATAAGGAAGAAAGCGGGCGACCGTGTCCTTCAGGCACTCGGTGTGTGGAAATTCGCCGGGCATCATGTCGGCGTAGCGCGGATCGTCTGGTGTCAGGCGCGGATCGCCCGCCTCAAGCGGCGGCGGCGCGGTGGCGTAAGCGCGGCGCCAGACCAGCACTTGTTCATTACCAAACTTGGCGGCGGTTTCGGCTTTGTCGAGACCTTGCAGCGCGCCATAGTGGCGTTCGTTGAGGCGCCAGGCGTGGTACACCGGGATCCACATGCGATCCATTTCCTCCAGCACTGTCCACAGCGTCTTGATCGCGCGCTTGAGCACCGAGGTATAGGCGACGTCGAAGGCGAAGCCTTCCTTTTTCAGCAATTGTCCGGCGGTTCGGGCTTCGGCCAATCCGTGCGCGGTCAACTCGACGTCGGTCCAGCCGGTGAAGCGGTTTCCCTTGTTCCAGGTCGATTCGCCATGGCGAAGCAGAACGATTTTATACATTGATGGTCAAGAACGGCGGAGATTACGGGAGGGGCGAGGAAAGGCATTCTATAATATCCACCAGGTTTCACACATCGTCACAAGCCGTGCGGTGTGTCTCAGGGAGATCGGCAAATGCTGCAGTTCGTGCAAGAGAACGTGATGTGGGTGGCGCTGTCCGTTATCAGCGGCGGCATGCTGCTTTGGTCGTTGGTACGCGGCGGCAGCAAAGGTATTTCGCCGGTCGAGGCTACGCTACTGGTCAATCGAGAAGATGCCGTCGTGCTTGACGTGAGGGAGACCGGCGAATGGAATGGCGGACACATTCCCAATGCACGTCACATCGCACTCGCCCAACTGGACAAGCGAATAGTGGAGTTGGAGAAGTTCAAGGGTCGCACCATCGTGGTCTATGACGGCAGCGGTAGTCGCTCGCAATCGGCCATTGCGGTGCTCAAGCGCGCCGGTTTCGAAAAGGTGTTCAATCTTTCCGGCGGAGTTAGGGCCTGGACCGACGCCAATCTACCTTTAACCACCAAATAAGGTTTCAGACGTCATGGCCAAAGTCTTGATGTATTCCACGGCGGTGTGCCCTTTCTGCGTTCGCGCCGAGCAACTGCTCAAGCGCAAGGGCGTCACCGAGATCGAGAAAGTCCGTGTCGATCTTGAGCCAGAACAGCGCATGGCCATGATGGAGCGCACCGGCCGCCGCACCGTTCCCCAGATTTATATCGGCGAAACCTATGTCGGTGGTTGCGAAGAGCTTTTCGAACTGGATCACGCAGGCAAGCTCGAACCCCTGCTTGCCTCCGCCGCTTGATAGAATGCCGCCACTTTCACGACCACGGTAGTTAATCATGAGCGATCAACAACCCCGCTTCAGCATCGAAAAACTCTATGTCAAGGATCTGTCCCTCGAAGTCCCCAATGCGCCGCAAATCTACCTTGAGCGCGAAGGGCCGGCGATTGATCTGCAACTGCACACCGGGGCCAAGGGCATCGGTGAGAACGCCTACGAAGTTTTTGTGACGGTGACGGTCACGGCTAAATCCGCGGACAAGACGTTCTTCCTGGTCGAAGCCGGACAGGCGGGGATCTTTCACATTGAAGGCGTGCCGCAAGAAGATATTGCGCCCATCCTCGGCGTGGCCTGTCCCAACATCCTGTATCCCTACCTGCGTGAAGTGGTTTCCGACGCCGTTAATCGGGCCGGGTTTCCGCCGGTCATTCTTGCACCGGTGAACTTCGAAGCGCTTTACCAGCAGCGCCTCGAAGCGGAAAAGCAGCAGGCTCAGACTCCCGCAGCGACCATTCAATAGTCCGATGCTACGCCGGCTTGCTTTGGTCTTCCTGTGCGTTCTTGCCGGGCCGGCACTGGCGCTGGAATACCGCTCCGTCAACGAAACTTCGATCCTCTATAACGCGCCGGCCACAAAGGCCGGGCGCCAGTTCATCATCGCGCGCCATACGCCGGTGGAAGTGGTGGTGACGGTCGAGGGTTGGGCCAAAGTGCGTGACAACAAGGGCAACCTGGCCTGGATTGAATCGAAGTCACTGAGCGCGGGGCGAACGGTGCTGGTGCGTGGGGACAAAGGCCAGGTTTATGCTCAGGCGGATGACAAATCCCCCCAAGTGTTTGAGGTGGAAAAGGATGTCGCGCTTGAACTGGTAGAGGCGAATCCGGCGGGCTGGGCCAAGGTGAAGCACCGCGACGGCCAAGTCGGTTTCGTCAAAGTGGCCCAAGTCTGGGGGCTCTAGTGCCAGCAGTTGTTTCTGTGGTACTAGTCTTTATCCGATGAACCTCACCGTGCTCGGTGCCGGGGCGTGGGGGTCTGCACTGGCCATCGCCTTCGCGCCCAGCCATCGGGTCACGCTGCTGGCGCGCGATGCAAAGCAGGCAACCGCCATGCAGGGTGCGCGCGCGAACAACCGTTACCTGGCCGGCTGCCCTTTTCCTGAAGCCTTAAGCATCAGCGCGAAGCCTGAAATTCTCAACACCGCTGATCTGGTATTGATTGCCACGCCCGTGTCTGGCCTGCGCGGTGCGTTGTCGCTGCTGACGCGCCACGCGCCGGCAATTTCTTTTCTGTGGGCTTGCAAAGGGCTGGAAGCCAACACCGGCGCGTTGCCGCATCAGATAGTCGCCGAGACGCACGGCGACGTATCGAGTGGCGCGCTCTCCGGCCCCAGCTTTGCCCAAGAAGTGGCGCACGGCCTGCCGGCCGCCATCACGCTTGCCGCCAACAATTCCGACTTCGCACGCAAAACTGCATTGGCCTTGCATGGGGCGCGATTGCGAATCTATGCCAGCGATGATTTGATCGGGGTCGAGATTGCTGGCGCGGTGAAAAACGTCCTTGCCATCGCCAGCGGGATCAGCGATGGCCTGGGTCTGGGCCTCAACGCGCGTGCAGCCTTGATCACGCGCGGCCTGGCCGAGATCACCCGCTTCGGCATGGCCGCAGGCGCGAAGCGAGAAACCTTCATGGGGCTGGCGGGAATGGGCGATGTGATTTTGACCTGCACTGGCGACCTTTCGCGCAACCGCCACGTTGGCCTTGCACTTGCGGCGGGGCAGACATTGCAGCAGGCGACCAAAGCCCTGGGGCACGTGGCCGAGGGGGTTAACACGGCACGCGAGGTCATGCGAAAAGCCGGGACCATGGGCATCGAAATGCCGATTTGCGCCGCAGTGTCTGCGGTGCTTGATGGCCGTCTGGCAGTGCGGGACGCGGTGGAACGACTGATGGGGCGCGATCCGACGATCGAGTAGCCGTCAACTGCCGCCGGGGAAGCCAAGCTGCCGCCACGCTTCATAGACCACGACGGCCACGGAATTCGACAAGTTAATACTGCGGCTGTTGTTTGCCATCGGCACGCGGATTCGGTTTTGCGGCGCGACCGAGGCGATGATCAAATCCGGCAAGCCGCGCGTTTCGGGACCGAACAAAAAAACGTCGTCGGCAGCGAACTGCGCCGTATCGTGACGTTGTGTGCCCTTGGTGGTCAGCGCAAAAATTCGCCGGCCATCAAGAGCAGCCAGGCAGGACTCCCAATCGTCATGGACGACGGTATCAACAAACTCGGCGTAGTCCATGCCCGCGCGTCGTACCGCTTTGTCGGTCAAACTGAAGCCGAGCGGCTGCACCAGATGCAGACAACTCCCGGTATTGGCGCACAGACGCACGACGTTGCCAGTATTGGGGGGAATTTCCGGCTGATATAGAACGATGTGGAACATAGTGTCAGTGGTTAGAACTGTGC
>JAYUGL010000164.1:0-31872 GCA_043738385.1 Sterolibacteriaceae bacterium | reverse complement strand
AAGGACTGAACGGTGGAAATCCAGTTGTGGTGGCTGTTGGCACTGCCGGCATTTTTTGCCCTCGGCTGGGTTGCCGCCCGGATCGATATCAAGCAGTTGGTACGCGAGTCTCGCGCCCTGCCGCGTTCTTATTTTCGCGGCCTCAATTTTCTGCTGAACGAGCAGCCGGACAAGGCGATAGAGGCTTTTCTCGAAGCCGCCCGGGTTGATCCGGAAACCGTCGAATTGCATTTCGCATTGGGCAGTTTGTTCCGCCGCCGCGGCGAGACTGATCGTGCCATCCGCGTCCATCAAAACCTGGTTGACCGTGAAGAATTTTCCGACGAGCAACGCTTGCACGCCCTGTCTGAACTGGGGCAGGATTATCTGAAAGCCGGCCTGCTTGATCGGGCCGAGGAAATTTTCCTCAAACTGCGGTCTACTTCACGCGACGAGGAAGCGCTGAAGTCGCTGCTCGAAATTTACCAGCAGGAGAAAGACTGGGCTCGGGCCATCGCCATCGCCGAGTCCCTGCCGGGACATGCCGATCACCTGTGGCAAAAGGAAATCGCCGAGTTCTGCTGCGAGCTGGCTTCGGCAGAACTGCTCCATGGACGCACCGCCGAGACGGCGCGTTACCTCGAACGGGCGATTGCCGCCAACCGCAAATGTGTACGCGCTACCATTTTGCAAGGCGATCTGGCCTGGAGTTGCGGTGACACCGATGCCGCGATCGAGGCGTGGACCCGAGTGGAAACCCAGAACGCGGTTTACGTCGCGCTGGTGGCCGGCAAACTGATGGAGGCCTATCGTAAACTCGGGCGCACCGAACAGGGCATTCAGTTGTTGCGCGCCTATCTTGAGCGTCATCCGTCACTCGATCTGCTCGATTCGGTGGTCCAGGCTGAACAGGCATTGGGCGGGCCGGAAGCCGCCTACACGCTGGTGCGTGACGAACTGCGGCGCAACCCGACCCTGCTCGGGCTCGATAAACTGCTCGAAGCGCAGATCCTGATGGCGCCGGTGGAACGCCGCCCCGACCTGGAGTTGATGAAGAACCTGATCCACGGCCATACCCGGCGCGTGGCGCGATATCGTTGCGACAATTGCGGTTTCAAGGCGCGCCAGTTCTACTGGCGTTGCCCGGCCTGCGGTGGATGGGAAACGTATCCGCCGAAACGGACGGAAGAGTTTGACTTAACGCCCTAGAAGGGGCTAGAGACCAGGGGCTAGGGGCTAGAAATGAACGATCCGAATTGCGATAAGTTTGCTTTTCCTAGCCGCCGGTCCCTAGCCTCTAGCCCCAAAGAAAGAAGGAAGCAACTGTGAAGATCACTGTAGTAGGAACCGGTTACGTCGGCTTGGTCAGCGGCACCTGTCTGGCAGATGTCGGCAACGACGTGCTTTGCCTGGACTTGGATGCGAACAAAATACGTATCCTCAATGAGGGCGGCATCCCCATCTATGAGCCGGGTCTGGAGGCCATGGTGCGCAAGAATGTTGCTGCTGGCCGCTTGCGATTCACGACCGATATCGAGCAAGCGGTCGATTTCGGCACCATGCAATTCATCGCCGTCGGCACCCCGCCGGATGAGGACGGCGCCGCCGATCTGAAATACGTGGTCGCCGCCGCGCGCAATATCGGCAAGCACATGACCGGGTACAAAGTTGTTGTCGACAAGAGCACCGTGCCGGTTGGCACCGCTGACAAAGTACGCGCTGCCATCGCTGAAGAATTACAAACGCGTGGCGCCGACATTCCCTACAGCATCGTTTCCAACCCCGAGTTCCTCAAGGAAGGGGCGGCGATCGAAGATTTCATGAAGCCTGATCGCATCGTCGTCGGTGCCGAGGATGCGCAAGCGATGGAACTCATGCGTCAGCTCTATGCGCCATTCCAGCGCAACCATGAGCGGGTAATCATGATGGATTTGCGCTCGGCCGAGCTGACCAAGTATGCGGCGAATGCCATGCTGGCGACGCGCATCTCGTTCATGAACGAACTGGCCAACCTCGCCGAGACTCTGGGCGCGGATATTGAATTAGTGCGCCAGGGCATCGGTGCGGATCCCCGTATCGGCTACCACTTTCTCTATCCCGGCTGCGGCTATGGCGGATCCTGCTTTCCCAAGGACGTGCAGGCGCTGATCCGCACCGCCGCCGAGTCGGGTCAGCAATTGCACGTGTTGCAGGCGGTCGAGCAAGCCAATGAGCTTCAGAAGCATGTGCTCACGCGCAAGATCGTCAGGCATTTTGGCAACGATCTGTCGGGGAAAACGTTCGCACTGTGGGGCCTGGCGTTCAAGCCCAATACCGACGACATGCGCGAAGCGCCGAGCCGCGTGTTGATCGGCGAATTGTTAGAGCGCGGGGCGAAAGTGCGCGCCTACGACCCGGTTGCCATTGCCGAAGCCCGTCACATTTACGGCGCCGATGCCCGCATCGAATACGCGCAATCGCCCATGGATGCGCTGACCGGCACCGATGCGCTGGCCATCGTCACCGAATGGAAGGAGTTCAGAAGCCCCGATTTTGACGCCATCAAGGTAAAGTTGCGGACCCCGGTGATTTTCGATGGACGCAATCTCTATGATCCAGCACATCCGCGCCGCGCAGGGCTGGAGTATTTTGCGATTGGCAGGAGATGAAAATCTTCTCACCACAGCGCCGCAGAGAGACAGAGGAAAATCTTTTTCCATTTGAACTTATCCGTCCCACGGGGATTTCCGTTGGTCATGTCTCTGTGCCTCTGTGCCTCTGTGGTTGGTTTGTATGAAGATCCCTGACACCTCAAAAGCCCGCATTCTCATCGTCGGTGACGTCATGCTCGACCGTTACTGGTTTGGCGAGGTCTCGCGCATTTCTCCCGAAGCGCCGGTGCCGGTGGTCAAGGTAGAGCGCACCGAAGAGCGCCCTGGGGGCGCCGCCAATGTCGCGCGCAACTCTGCCGCGCTGGGCGCGAAAACCGCCCTGCTGTCGGTGGTCGGAGCCGATGAAGCTGGCCAAACGCTGTCGCGACTGCTAGCGGATTCCGGCATCGCCGCCAGTCTGCATGAAGACGCGCAATTGGCGACCACGGTAAAGCTGCGCGTCATCGGCCGCCAGCAACAGTTGTTAAGAATCGACTTCGAGAATGCTCCCACCCACGAAGTCTTGACAGCCAAGCTCGCCGAATTCGAGCAGCGTCTGCCGGATTGCGATGTCGTGATATTGTCGGATTACGGCAAGGGCGGGCTGACGCACATTACGGCAATGATCCAGCGTGCCCGCGCCGCCGGCAAGCCGGTGCTGGTGGACCCCAAGGGTGATGACTACACGCGTTATGCGGGTGCTACGATGATTACGCCCAATCGCTCGGAGTTGCGCGAAGTGCTCGGACGCTGGAACAATGAATCGGAGCTGACGCAACGGACACAAAAACTGCGCCGCGACCTCGGCCTGGAGGCCTTGCTGCTGACGCGTTCCGAAGCGGGCATGACGCTGTTCTCGGAGCAGGGTGAGACGCACGTGGCTGCACAGGCGCGGGAAGTATTTGACGTCAGCGGTGCCGGTGACACCGTGATCGCAACGCTGGCGGTGATGCTGGCGAGCGGTCTCGATCTTGCTGCGGCCACGCACGTTGCCAATCGCGCTGCCGGCATTGTTGTCGGCAAGCTTGGCACGGCCGCCTGCTCGCTGGCTGAACTGAGGACTGACTGACCGCTCATGCTCTATACCATCGTTACCGGTGCTGCCGGCTTCATTGGCGCAAATCTGGTCAAGGCGCTCAACCGATGCGGTGTCACCGACATCATCGCGGTCGACCACCTGGCGCCGGCCGACAAATTCCAAAACTTGGTCGATTGCGAAATCGCGGAGTACTTTGACAAGAGCGAATTCATGCACCTGATCGAAGGTGGCCACTTCGACGGCAGCGTGGAAGCCATTTTGCATCAGGGTGCCTGTTCGGACACGATGGAGACCGATGGCCAGTACATGATGGCCAACAATTACCGCTACTCATTGAGTCTGCTCGACTATTGTCTGGATGAGGAAGTTCCGTTTTTGTATGCCTCGTCGGCGTCTGTTTATGGTGGCGGCAATGTGTTCGAGGAGTCGCGCGAGCACGAGGCGCCGCTTAATATTTACGGTTACTCCAAGTTTTTGTTTGATCAGGTGGTGCGTCGTCGCTTGGTCGATGCCAATTCCCAGGTGGCGGGCTTCCGTTATTTCAACGTCTACGGGCCGCGTGAGCAGCACAAGGGCCGCATGGCCTCGGTGGCCTTTCACCATTTCAACCAGTACTGCACCACCGGCAAGGTCAAGTTGTTCGAGGGTTGCGACGGCTACGGCAATGGCGAGCAGCGCCGCGATTTTGTCTTCGTTGATGATGTGGTCAGGGTCAACCTGCATTTTCTCGAACGGGGTAAATCCGGCATCTACAACCTCGGCAGCGGTCGCGCCCAGCCGTTCAACGACGTTGCTGTGGCAACGGTGAATGCATGTCGTACCGCCGAAGGCAAGCCGCAATTGGCGCTGGCCGATCTGGTGGCGCAAGGCATCATCGAATACATCGATTTTCCCGAAGCGCTGAAAGGTAAATACCAGAGCTATACTCAGGCCGACCTGACCCGGTTGCGCGAGGCGGGCTATGTTGGTGAATTTGCGACGGTGGAAGAGGGCGTGGCCCAATATGCTCAAGCGCGTTTGAAGTCCGATGATGTAATGGTCGTTACTCCTGCATGACAGTCTAATACTCTGAAGGGCGAGGCCGCGATGACAGCTACGACGCAAGGTATGGTTGCGACACAGGTCGCGCTGGTTTGCGGACCTGACAACAAGGCCACAACAGATTGGTACCGACGGATGTTCGGGTTCTTGAGCGCTGGGTCGGCGGAGTTCGGCGGGGCCGATATCGCCGAACTCCAGGGTTTGGGCGTGCCGGACACCAAGCTCGGGGTGGCATGGTTGATCGACCGGAACGAATTTTTCCAGGTCGAACTGTTCAAATATCTCGAACCTGAATCCAGACCGCTGCCGGCGCAACGCCAGCTTTCGGATATCGGCTACGGCTTGCTGAGCATCCATGTGGCCGATTTCGATGCAACGCTCGGGCGCCTGGCGGCCGAAGGAATAAAGCCCGTCACCACACCGCTGGGTGCGGCTGGCGATCGTCGCGTCTGCGTGCGTGACCCCATCGGCAATCTGCTTGAATTGATGGAGCGCGATATCCGGTTGCCGGATGCACCGGCGCGGCTTCGCCCCGAAGTGAACGTCGTGGTGCGCAGCATGACCGCCTCGGTTCCAGATCTTGCGCGCGCCAGGCAGTTTTTTGTCGATACGCTCGGCATGGTGCCGGTCGATATCACGCTGCATGGCCCCGAGCACGAAGCCTTGTGGGGATTGGCCGGGGCCAGAAGAAAGACCTTGACCTTGATGGCCGGGGATCTGTTCGTCGAAGTGGTGGAATACATCGACCCGAAACCGCAAGCATGGCCTGCGGACCACCGGGTGAGCGACCAGGGCTATATGAACTTTGCGATTGGCGCCCGCACGCCCGAGCCTTACCGAAAAACCCGCGCCCGGGTTTTCGAGAATGGTCACCATGCCAACTGCGAACTCCTGGTTCCGCCAAATGTGGAGGTGAGCTATGCATTCAGCGTCGACGGTTTCAGCGTGGAAATGATGTACATCAACGAGGCCGTCGATTTCGATTTCGGATTCGTACCGAAATGAGGATGTCGTAGGTCCGCAACGATGCTTTCCTGAGGGCGACTACTCAGGGCACCTTTCGAGTCCGGTATCATTGCGTCGCATGAGCTATCCGATACTTGAAAGTTTCGTCGGCAATACCCCGCTGGTACGTTTGCAGCGCATTCCGGGTGCCGAAAACGAGCGCCGCGGCAACGTGATCCTGGGCAAGCTCGAAGGTAACAACCCGGCCGGCTCGGTCAAGGATCGACCGGCGCTGTCGATGATCAAGCATGCAGAAGCGCGCGGCACCATACGTCCCGGCGACACGTTGATTGAGGCGACGTCGGGCAACACCGGCATTGCGCTGGCCATGGTTGCGGCAATGCGCGGTTATCGCATGGTGTTGATCATGCCCGAGCACCAGAGCGTGGAGCGCGTGCAGACCATGCGCGCATTTGGCGCCGAATTGATTCTGACTCCCAAGGCCGGCGGCATGGAGTCGGCGCGCGATGTGGCCGAACGCATGGTCAAGGAAGGCAAGGGTCTAATGCTCGACCAGTTCGCCAATCCCGATAATCCGCTCGCCCACTACGAAGGCACCGGCCCGGAAATTTGGCGCGATACGACGGGGGGTATCACCCACTTCGTTTCCAGCATGGGCACCACCGGCACCATCATGGGCTGCTCGCGTTTTTTCAAGGAAAAAAATCCGGCCATCGTGATTGTTGGTTGCCAACCTGAGGAGGGTTCGCAGATCGCCGGCATTCGCAAATGGCCGGAGGCCTATCTACCGAAGATTTACGACAAGTCGCGGGTGGACCGCGTCGAAAACGTCAGTCAGGGTGACGCCGAAGTGATGACGCGCCGCCTCGCCGCCGAGGAAGGCATCTTCGCCGGCGTCTCCTCCGGTGGTGCCTTGCAGGTGGCGCTGCGCGTTGCGGCAGAAGTGAGCAATGCGGTGATTGTCACCATTGTTTGCGATCGTGGTGACCGTTATCTTTCTACCGGAATTTTCCCTGCATAGATTTTTTGCGTTGCTCGTCATGGCGGCGGCGCTGTCCGTTCACGCCCAAAGTATTTCGCTGTCGCTGGACACGATTCATCATCCGGCCTTCGACGCCGAAGGCATTCAGGTCGATGTCGATCCCTTCGATCATGGTGTGGCCGATATTGTCATCAAGCGCCTGTGGTCTTCCTCGGCCGAAATTCGCGATCTGCGCCTGCATTGCGATGCGTTTCGCGTTGATAGCCACCGCATCGCTTGTCCGCAAGGGCAATTGCGTAGCGGCAAGCGGCCGTTTATTGCATTTTCCTTCGCCTACCGCATCGCCGACCGCACCCTGGATCTGGCGTTGCACGACATTGATCTGGCGCACCTTCAAACGCTGGTGTCCCGGCTGGCGCCCCAGGGTGCGAAAGGGAAAGCGGATCTCAAGCTGGTCGCGGGGCGTGATCACGCCGATGTGGCGCTGGCGCTGCGCGGCGTCGCTTTCAGCAGCCCCGACGGCAATCGAGCCGGTGAAGGCATTTCCGCGCAACTCACCGCGGTGGCAGACCGAAAAGGAAATAGCTGGTCATGGCAGGCCAAGCTGGAATGGCCGCAAGGCGAATTTTATTGGGCGCCCTGGTATCGCAAAGCCGGTGTGCGCGGCGAAGCCAGCGGCATGTTGACCGACAGTACGCTCGACATCAATTTGTTCAGGATGACCCTCGACAAGGTCGGCAGCATCACCGCCGCGTTGAGCTGGGATCGTCTGCTTGGCAAACCGCTGCGTTGGGGGTTTGTCACCGATGAGATCGACCTCGGTGCCGCGGTCAACGAATGGGTGCAACCCTGGCTGGATCAATCGGCGATTCCCAAGCTCCATGCCAGCGGCCATACGCGTCTGTCCGGCGAATGGGCCGAGGGCCATCTGCAATCCTTTTTTGTCGGGCTGGAAAATGCAACCCTCGCCGATGGCAACGGTTATCTTGAATTCTCCGGCATCAACGCCAGCGTTCCCTGGCTGTGGAACGAAGACACGCGCGCCGAGATTTCCGTCGGCGCCGGGCGCTGGGGTGAGTTGCCGCTCGGTGGTTTCAGCATCCCTGCGCTGCTGCATGGCAACGATGTGCGCTTGCAGGATTTGTCGATTCCGCTGCTCGACGGACGCCTGTACGTCGACCGCTTTCACGCGACCCAGCCCGAGGATGGCTGGCGCTGGAACTTCTCCGGCGGCATCGAAACTGTTTCCCTGCCCAAGATTTCCACCGCGCTCAAGATTCCGCCGCTGTCGGGAACCCTGACCGCGCGCGTGCCGGACGCCACCTACGGGCAGCACATCATCTCGCTTGGCGGCGCCATGGTCATCGATGTATTCGACGGTCGCATCACCTCCCGTCATTTGCAGGTGATCGAACCCATGAGCCGGCGCCAGCGCTTTCTCGCCGATGTCGAAATGCGCAGGCTCGATCTTGGCATGTTGACGCGTACTTTTTCGTTTGGCAGCATCACCGGCCGTCTCGACGGTGAAGTGAAAAGTCTCGAACTACAGGGCTGGAAACCACTGAGCTTCGACGCCAGGTTTGCCAGCAGTCCCGGTGATTACTCGCGCACCATCAGTCGCGGCGCATTGCAGGATATTTCCGCCATCGGCGGCGCCGCCGGCGCTGCGGCGGTAAAGGCCAGCCCGGTAAGTTTCTTCAACACCTTCGGCTACGATCGCATCGGTATCGGCTGCAAGTTGAAAGACAAGGTGTGTACGCTGGATGGCATCGAACCAGATGGAAAGGGCTATGTGCTGGTCAAGGGCTCGGGCATCCCGGCCGTCAAGGTGATCGGCTACAATCGCAACATCGACTGGGACCTGCTCGTATCGCGGATTCAAGCGGTGATCGCGGGAAAAAGCAAAGCGGTGATCGAATGAATGCGGAAGATAAATTGCATACGTCTGTTTTTTGGAGTGAATTTCATGAGATTGTCTCTGCTGTCTATAGGCTTGGCACTGTCCGCCTGCGTGACCGTCAACATCTATTTCCCGGCGTCCGCCGCTGAAAAGGCGGCTGACAAAATCATCGACGAAGTCTGGCAAACGCAGGGTGGTGGCACCAAGCCGGATGATGCGCAAATGCCACCACCGGCAAACAAGGAAAAACCATGAGAACTCTCGCGATTACACTTTGGCTGTTCGCCGCCGCCGCTTTTGCCCAGCAAGGCAATCTGGATGTGAATTCGCCGGCGATCACCCAATTGAAAAGTTCCATGGCGGAACGCCACCGTGCGCTTGAACCCTACTACATTTCCGGGGCAGTGGGCCTCGCCCGCGATGGTACGGTGGCCCTGCGCGATCCCGCCGCGGTGCCGCTGGCCCAGCGTCAGGCAGCGACCAGACTGGTCGCGACAGAGAACGAGGATCGCGCCGCCCTGTATCGCGAGATTGCCCGCATTAATAACAACCCGGCGTGGGAGCCCGACATTCGCGCCACCTTCGCCCAACGCTGGATCGACCGGGCGCCGGCAGGCTGGTGGGTTCAGAGCGCCACAGGGGCGTGGCAGAAGAAATGAATCTTTATTCTCGCCTTAAACACACCCATTCGCCCCACAGGGACTTTCTCCGGTCATCCTGAGCCTGTCGAAGGATCGGTGACATGACCCCCCTGCTCGGTTTCGATATCGAGACCGTTCCCGACATCGCGGGACTGCGGGTGCTGCACGAATTGCCGGCTGATCTGGCCGAAAGCGAAGTGGCCGAGTTCGCCTTCCAGAAACAGCGCGTCAAGAACGGCAGCGATTTTCTGCCGCTGCATCTGCAAAGAGTCGCGGTGATTTCCTGCGCCATGCGCTCCGACGAAGGTTTCAAGGTCTGGTCGCTGGCCGAACCCAAGCTCAACGAAGCCGAGATCATCCAGCGCTTTTATTCCGGCATTGAAAAGTACACGCCGCAAATCGTTTCATGGAATGGCGGCGGCTTCGACCTTCCGGTGCTGCACTATCGCGGGCTGATCCACGGTGTCGCGGCGCCGCGCTACTGGGAGATGGGCGAGGGTGGCTCCTACGACGCGCGCGATTTCAAGTGGAACAACTACATCGGCCGCTATCACATGCGCCACCTTGATCTGATGGACCTGCTGGCCATGTACCAGCCACGCGCCAGCGCACCGCTCGATCAACTGGCCAAACTCATGGGCCTGCCCGGCAAGCTCGGCATGGACGGCTCGCAAGTATGGCAAGGCTGGCTCGACGGCCGCATCGACGACATTCGCGACTATTGCGAAACCGACGTGGTGAACACCTATCTGGTCTATCTGCGCTTCCAGAAAATGCGCGGCATGCTCACCGCCGCCGAACACGATGACGAAGTTGCCGTGGTGCGCAAACATCTTAGCGAGATCAAGCTTCCGCACTGGCGGCAATTCATCGAAGCGTGGGCTGCATAGCCGCATCTCGCAACGACGAGTTATAACTCCACAAGCTTTGCCGCATCAGTCGCATGCGCGGCGAGCCAGTCCAGTCCCAGCCGGGGCAATGCCAATCGCAGGCGCTCCGGCGTTGCGGTCGCAAGCAAGTTCAGTTGCGCATTGCCATGCGCCCGGGATCCTGAAATTCGGGTCACCTGCCGCGCCACGGCGTCCGCGACATCCACCAGTTCGGCGCGCTCATCGATCAATGGATTGAGCAGCGGGGCAAGAAAGCTGTAGTGGGTGCAGCCCAGGACCAGCCGGTCGATATCGCGGTCGAGCAGCGGCGAGATTTTCGCCGCGACTTCGGCGGCGAAAATTGGGCTGTCGAACTCCAGCCTCTCAACACGCGTCGCCCAGCCGGCACAGGCTTCAATATGTATTGCCACTGACCCGGAGTGTTCGCTGACGAGTTTACGCAGGCGCTCACTGCACGCCGTCGACTCAGTGGTCAGCACGGCGATGCGGCGTGTCTGTGAACTTGCGGCGGCCGGTTTGATGCCGGGCTCGATGCCCACCACCGGAATGTCTGGATGCTGCTGACGCAGCGCTTCAACGGCAGCCGCAGTGGCCGTGTTGCACGCGACGACAAGAATATCGCAGCCCAGGCCGACGAGATGTTGCCCGATGGTCAGCACACGTTCGCGAATGAATGCGTCGGACTTTGCGCCGTAGGGAACGTGGGCGGTGTCGGCAAGATAGGTGAGATCGGCTTGCGGTAGCGCGCGGGCGACTGCGGCCAGCACCGAGAGACCACCCAGACCGCTGTCGAAGATCCCGATCATCGTTTCCGTCCCGTCGGCCAGTTGGCGATCACGATGCCGGCGAAGATGAGCAGTGCGCCGACCAGATGGAACACGGCGATGTGCTCGCCAAGAAATGCGACGGCCATGAGTGCCGCGAATACCGGCGTCAGATTGACGAAATAGGGCGGCAGGGCCGCGCCAGTGCGGGCCACGGCGCGATCCCAACAGAAGTAGGCGACCAGTGATGGGAACAGGCCGATAAAGGTCAGCGCGGCGACGACAGAACTATTGAGTGCAATCGTAGCCCCGGTCAGAACGGATTCGGCGAAGTAGAACGGCAGGATGGCGATGGCGCCGATGCCGATCTGCACGGCGAGAAAAGGCGCCGCCGGGATATTCGGCCGCCGCGTGCGCAGCAGCCAGGTGTAGATGCTCCAGATGGCGACGGCGAACAGGATGTAGCCGTCGCCCGCCGTCAGGCGCAGCGACAGGAGCTGCTCGACGCTGCCGCGAGCAACCACGCAGAGCACGCCCAGCATTGAGATCACCGCCCCAAGGGCCTGCTTGCGTGATACTGGCGCCTGGAAGAACAGCGCACCGGCGATCAGCGTAAACACCGGGCCGGATGACGCGATGAGGGTCACGTTGAGCGCCGGCGAGGTTTGCAGCGCGAGATACTGGAACGAGTTATAGACCGCGATGCCGGCGACGCCGAAGAGCAGCAGATCGCGCCACTTTTCCAGAATCACTGTGCGTGCGGCGTAAATTCCACGGGCGGTGAACGGCAGAATCATCAAAAAAGCAATGGCCCAGCGCCAGAACGACAACGCCAGCGGTGCGATTTCGCCGACCAGGGCTCGGCCGATCACGGCATTGCCGGCCCAGAATAGCGGCGGCAGCATCAGCAAAACCAGGGTTGCCGGCGTGAGCCTGGCGTGTCCCGTCGCCCCGCTCATCGCGCCGCGATGACGGCCATCTCTACCCGATAGTCGGGATGCGCCAACCGCGCTTCGATACAGGCCCGCGCCGGTGCCGTGCCGGACGGCAGCCATGCATCCCAGACCGCGTTCATCGCATCGTAATCGGCCATCTCGCGCAAGTAGACGGTGACCAGCAACAAGCGCGACTTGTCGCTGCCGACATAGGCGAGCTGGTACTCGACGCTGTCGAGGAGCTCTTTGGTCTGTGTAGTGATATCGGCGTCAAGCGATGAGGGAACCTCGACCAGGTAGACGGTGCTGCCATGGGCGACAAGATTGGAGTAGCGCGGCGTGGTGCCGTGACGTTCAATGCTCATGTGATACGCGTCCGGTCAGGCAACGACCGGAATCTTGCCGATCTTGATCTGCCATTCCTTCGGGCCGGTGATGTGCACCGACGTGCCGCCGGAATCGTCCGCCACCGTGACCGGCATGTCCTTCACCTCGAATTCGTAGATCGCCTCCATGCCCAGGTCGGCAAAGCCCACCACCTTGGCCGATTTGATGGCTTTGGCAACGAGATAGGCAGCGCCGCCGACGGCCATCAGATAGGCCGATTGATGTTTCTTGATCGACTCGATGGCAACCGGGCCGCGCTCGGCCTTGCCGATCATGGCGATCAGCCCGGTTTGTGCCAGCATCATCTCGGTGAAGTTGTCCATGCGCGTCGCGGTGGTGGGGCCGGCCGGACCGACTACCTCATCGCGCACCGGATCGACCGGGCCGACGTAATAGATAACGCGGTTGTTAAAATCGACCGGCAGTTGTTCACCTTTGGACAGCATGTCCTGAATGCGCTTGTGGGCGGCGTCGCGGCCGGTCAGCATCTTGCCGTTGAGCAGCAGAATCTGGCCGGGCTTCCATGCGGGAACTTGCTCTTTCGTCAGCGTGTCGAGGTCAACACGCGTGGCGGTTTTGGTATCCGCCTGCCAGGTGACCTTGGGCCAGTCTTCGAGACTGGGTGCTTGCAGCCTGGCCGGGCCCGAACCGTCGAGTGTGAAGTGAATGTGGCGCGTCGCCGCGCAGTTGGGAATCATCGCCACCGGCAGGTTGGCGGCGTGGGTCGGATAGTCGAGCACCTTCACATCGAGCACCGTGGTGAGGCCGCCCAGGCCCTGGGCGCCGATGCCGAGTGCGTTAACCTTTTCGTAGAGTTCGAGGCGCAGTTCTTCGGCGCGGTTGCTCGGGCCGCGCGCGATCAACTCCTGAATGTCCACCGGCGCCATGATGGCCTCCTTGGCCAGCAGCATGGCTTTCTCCGGCGTGCCGCCGATGCCGATGCCGAGGATGCCCGGCGGACACCAGCCGGCGCCCATGGTGGGCACGGTCTTGAGCACCCAATCCACCAGATTGTCGGAAGGGTTCAGCATGGCGAACTTGGACTTGGCCTCGCTGCCGCCGCCCTTGGCCGCGCAGATGACTTCAAGATGATCACCGGGCACGATCTCGTAGTGAACCACGGCCGGCGTGTTGTCTTTGGTGCTCTTGCGCTTGCCGGCCGGGTCGGATAGCACCGACGCGCGCAGCGGATTGTCTTTGTCGAGATAGGCCCGGCGCACGCCTTCGTTGATCATCTCCTGCACACCCATGGTGGCATCCCATTGCACGTTCATGCCGACCTTGAGAAACACCACCGCGATGCCGGTGTCCTGGCAGATCGGGCGATGCCCTTCGGCGCTCATGCGCGAGTTAGTGAGGATCTGGGCGATGGCATCTTTCGCCGCCGGCGACTGCTCGCGCTCGTAGGCATCGCCCAGCGCCTTGATGTAGTCGAGCGGATGGTAATAGCTGATGAACTGGAAGGCGTCGGCGACGGATTGGATCAGATCGTCCTGCTTGATGGTGGTCATGATGTGTGGGTTAGTGTTGAGTTTTGCTGCTCATGATCAGGGTGCCGGTCATCAGCTTGTCGGTCCAGGCGATGGCGATCGCTGAGATGAGAAAGGCGAGATGAATTGAAACCTGGGCGATGATCACCCGGTCCGCCAGGTGTTCCGCATTGATGAAGGTTTTGAGCAAGTGAATGGAAGAAATGCCGATCAGCGCGGTGGCCAGTTTGACTTTGAGCACGCCGGCATTGACGTGGGAGAGCCATTCCGGCTGATCCGGGTGGTTTTCCAGGTCGAGGCGGGAAACGAAGGTTTCATAACCGCCGACGATGACCATGATCAGGAGGTTGGCGATCATCACCACGTCGATCAGGCCCAACACGATCAGCATGATGTCATTCTCGCCGAGGCTGCCGGCTCTTGCGATCAGCATCGCCAGTTCGTGCATGAACTGATAGACATAAACGCCCTGTGCGGCGATCAGGCCCAGATAGAGCGGCGCCTGAAGCCAGCGGCTCCAGAAAATCAGGGATTCCATGGCCTTGACGAATTTGTTCATCGGGTGCTCCAGATGCGGGAAAGGATAAGGAAAGATTTTAGCATTCAGGCCTCTGGATGCCGAGTGCTCGTGATTTTCAGAACATCAGCCATCAGCGTTTTCAGCCTCCAAAGCGGCCTTCCGGCGAATGCCTATAATCCACCGGGTAGTATCGGGATCACGCAAAAATAACCAGGAGGAAAAAGACAATGAGCAATCGACTACACAATAAGGTGGCGCTGATTACCGGTGGCGCGAGCGGCATCGGCGCAGCCCATGCCCGGGTCTTCGCCGAGGCCGGGGCCAAGGTGTTGGTCTGTGACGTGCAGGAGGAAATGGGGCGTGGTGTCGTCGATGACGTCAATCGCAAAGGCGGTGAAGCGGCTTTCTTCCGGCTTGACGTGGCCAATGAGGACCACTGGAAGCAGGCCGTGGCCGAGGCGGTGAAGCGTTTCGGCGGCCTGACGACGCTCATCAACAATGCCGGTGTTTATCAACCTGCCGGACTGGATACCGAAACCGTTGAAGGATGGAACCGGATCATCGCCATCAACCAAACCGGGGTCTGGCTGGGCATGAAGACCGCGATGCCGGCGCTTCTGAAAAGCGGCAACGCATCGATTGTGATCATCGGTTCGATATACGGCATCGTCGGCAGCCCGGGATCGATCGCCTACCATGCCAGCAAGGGCGCGGTGCGCATCATGAGCAAGTCGGTCGCGGTGCAATATGCGCGTCAGGGTGTGCGCGTGAATTCAATTTTTCCGCACCTGATCAAAACGGCGATTGTCGATGGTCTGCCGGAAGACGTCATGAAGGCGCTGGAAGATGCCATTCCCATGGGCAGAGGCGGCGTGTCGGAAGACATTGCGTACGCGTCTGTCTATTTATGTTCCGACGAAGCGCAATACGTCACCGGCGCCGAACTGGTGATCGACGGAGGTTTCACATCGATCTGATGAACCACCGTCACATACCATCGTGGTATCTTGGTTTACTGAATGGGAGGACATAAAAATGAGCAAACGTTTACACGACAAGGTGGCATTGATTACCGGTGGCGCGAGCGGTATCGGCGCAGCCCATGTTCGACTCTTCGCCGAAGCCGGCGCCAAGGTGTTGCTCTGTGACCTACAGGAGGAAATGGGGCGCGGCGTCGCGGATGAGGCCAATCGCAAGGGTGGCGAAGTGGTTTTCTTCCAACTGGACGTGGCCAATGAAGCCAACTGGAAGACCGCAGTGGCTGAGGCCGTCAAGCGTTTCGGTGGCCTGACGACGCTGGTCAATAACGCCGGCATTTATCACGCGGGTGAACTCGATACCGAGACCAACGAGGGATGGAACCGGATGATTGCCATCAACCAGACCGGTGTCTGGTGGGGCATGAAGACGGCGATGCCTGAACTCCTGAAGAGTGGCAACGCCGCCATCGTCAACATTTCATCGTTGTATGGCATCGTCGGCAGCCCAGGATCAATCGCCTACCATGCCAGCAAGGGCGCGGTCAGGATCATGAGCAAGTCGGTTGCCGTGCAGTATGCGCGCCAGGGCGTGCGGGCGAACACGGTATTCCCCGGCGTGATCAAGACGCCGATACTGGGCGACGTTCCGGACCATATGATGAAGGCCCTGGAAGAATCGATTCCCATGGGAAAGCGGGGAATGCCAGAAGACATCGCCAACGCGTCGCTGTATTTGTGTTCCGACGAAGCCCAGTATGTCACCGGTGCCGAGATCGTGGTCGACGGGGGTTCCTCGGCAATTTGACGCCCTGCGAGCCCCGCGTTATTCGTGCGATTGACTTCAAAATATAAAGGAGGAGTTGCGTCATGAGCAATGCCATCGAGTCGGTGTCGAATGAAACCCGCGTCTTCCTGCCGTCCGCGGCGGTTGTCAAGAAAGCGGCTATTTCAGGGATGGCCGCCTATGAGGCGCTGTGCGCGGAAGCCGAGCGCGACTACACCGGGTACTGGGCGCGGCTGGCGCGCGAACACTTGAGCTGGAAGCGGCCGTTCACGCAAGTGCTGGATGAATCGAATGCGCCATTCTACAAATGGTTCGCCGACGGCCAGCTCAATGTGTCGTACAACTGCCTCGACAAAAATGTCGACGCCGGGCTCGGCGACAAAGTCGCCATCATCTTTGAAGCTGACGATGGCACCGTCACCCGGGTGACCTATCTGGCGTTGCTGGGCAAGGTTTGCCGCTTTGCCAATGCGCTGCGGGCGCAAGGCATCAAGAAGGGTGACCGGGTCATCATCTACATGCCGATGTCGGTCGAAGGCGTGGTGGCGATGCAGGCCTGCGCGCGCATAGGCGCGATTCATTCCGTGGTGTTCGGCGGCTTCTCGGCCAAGAGCCTGGAAGAACGCATTCTCGACGCCGGCGCGGTCGCCGTGATCACTGCCGACGCACAATGCCGCGGCGGCAAGGCGCTAGCGCTCAAGCCGGCAGTGGACGAGGGTATCGCGCTCACCGGCAGCAACCAGATCAAGACCGTGATCGTCTACAAGCGTACCGACGGCGCCTGCAACATGGTGGCGGGGCGCGATCACTGGTGGCATGACGTCGCGGCCAAACAGTCCGACACCTGCGAGCCGGAATGGGTCGATGCCGAGCATCCGCTGTTCCTGCTCTATACCTCCGGTTCCACCGGCAAGCCCAAGGGCGTGCAGCACAGTTCGGGCGGCTATCTATTGCACGCAAAACTCACAACGCTGTGGACCTTCGACATCAAGCCCGACGACATCTTCTGGTGCACCGCCGACATCGGCTGGGTCACCGGCCATACCTACATCGCCTATGGTCCGCTGGCCTGCGGCGCCACCGAGATCGTATTCGAGGGCGTACCCACCTATCCGGACGCCGGCCGTTTCTGGAAAACGATTCACGCGCACAAGGTCAGCGTTTTCTACACCGCGCCGACGGCGATCCGTTCGTTGATCAAGGCTTCCGAGGTGACTCCGGCCACGCACCCGAGGAACTACAATCTGGAAAGTCTGCGCATTCTCGGCACCGTCGGCGAACCCATCAATCCCGAAGCCTGGATGTGGTACTACACCGAAGTCGGCCGGAGTCGCTGCCCCATCGTCGACACCTTCTGGCAGACTGAAACTGGTGGCCACATGATCACGCCGTTGCCCGGCGTGACGCCGCTGGTGCCGGGTTCGTGCACCCTGCCCTTCCCCGGTATCCAAGCCGCCGTTGTCGACGAAGCCGGTCACGAAGTGGAATGGGGCAAGGGCGGCTTCCTAGTCGTCAAGAAGCCCTGGCCGTCGATGATCCGCACCATCTGGGGCGATCCGGAACGCTACAAGAAATCCTACTATCCGGAAGATCTGGGCGGAAATCTCTACCTCGCCGGCGACGGCGCGGTGCGTAACGCGAAGACAGGTTATTTCACCATCATGGGTCGCATCGACGACGTGCTCAACGTGTCGGGACATCGTCTCGGCAGCATGGAAGTGGAATCGGCACTGGTGTCCAATCCGATGGTGGCCGAGGCTGCCGTGGTGGGACGCCCCGACGATGTCACCGGCGAGGCGATCTCCGCCTTCGTGGTGCTCAAGCGGTCGCGACCCGAAGGCGATGAAGCGGTAAAGATCGCCAACGAATTGCGCAACTGGGTGGCCAAGGAAATTGGTCCCATCGCCAAACCGAAAGACATCCGCTTCGGCGACAACCTGCCGAAGACGCGCTCGGGCAAGATCATGCGCCGCCTGCTGCGCTCGCTGGCCAAGGGCGAGGAGATCACGCAGGATGTTTCAACCCTTGAGAATCCTGCGATTCTGGACCAGCTCAAGCGCATTGCCTGATAGGAAATGAATGAGCTCAGGTAACATCGGGCTCATGATGGACCTTGCAATTTTCATGGTGGGCATTCTGGCCGGCGGCGGTCTTGCATGGGTGTTGCTCGCGCCGCGCATACGTGATGCAAAGGCCGAGCTCGAAAAAGAGCGCGCCATTGCGGCGGTCAAGTTGGAGACGCTGGAACGCGCCAGCCAATCACTATCGGATACCTTCAAGGCACTTTCTGCGGATGCTTTGTCTCGCAACAATCAGTCCTTCCTCGAATTGGCCAAGACCAGCCTGCAATCATTTCAGGAAGGGGCGAAGGGCGATCTGGAAAAGCGTCAACAGGCGATCGGCGAATTGATCGCACCGGTAAAACAGAGTCTGGACAAGTTCGAGCAGCGTGTGCAGGAGGTGGAAAAATCGCGCAGCGAGGCCTATGGCGCGTTGACCTCGCAGGTTAAGTCGTTGCTCGAAACCCAGACCGAGTTGCGTCACGAGACCGCCAATCTGGTGAAAGCCCTGCGTGCGCCGCATACGCGCGGACGCTGGGGCGAACTGCAACTCAAGCGCGTGGTGGAAATGGCCGGCATGCTCGACCACTGTGATTTTCACGAACAGGAGAGCACGGATACCGACGAAGGCAAGCTGCGCCCCGACATGGTGGTGCGACTGCCCGGCGGGCGCAACATTGTGGTCGATGCCAAGGCGCCGCTGGCCGCTTACCTGGACGCGCTCGACGCGCCGGATGAAACGGTGCGCCGCCGCAGGCTCAACGACCATGCCCGCCATGTGCGCGATCACATCACCAAGCTGAGCCGAAAATCCTACTGGGAGCAATTTCAGCCCTCGCCGGATTTCGTGGTGCTGTTTCTGCCCGGCGAAACTTTTTATTCCGCCGCACTGGAGGCCGATCCGTCGTTGATCGAATTCGGCGTCGACCAGAAAGTCATCCTCGCCACGCCGACCACCCTGATCGCGCTGCTGCGCGCCGTGGCTTACGGCTGGACGCAGGAAGCCCTGGCCCGCAACGCGCAGGAAATCAGCGCGCTGGGCAAGGATCTGTACGAGCGCCTGGGCGTGGTGGCCGATCATTGGGGTGATGTCGGCAAGCATCTCGGTAACGCGGTGGGCGCCTACAACAAGGCCGTAGCTTCGCTTGAGTCGCGCGTGCTGGTCACTGCGCGCAAGTTCCGTGACCTCAAGGCGGCGCCTGAAGATGGCGAAATTCGCGAGCTGGGGCAAATGGAATCCGTCCCGCGCGCCCTGCAGGCGCCCGAACTCAAGGATTAACCGGCGATTGATCCACAGGCTCACGTCCTGAGCCAGCAGGGCCCGCATCATGACGACACTTACCAAGGAGAGTCGCCATGAGTTCCATTTACCCCGATGTTGATACCGCAGTCTTCCTGATCGTCACCTCGGTCTGCTCGCTGCTGATGCTGGTGATTTAGCCGCCCGTGGGACGCCTGTCGCCGCCATGCAGGTGTGATAATCACGTGCCGTGACCGATCCCTCGAAAAACCTCACCCTCTGCGCCACCAGCCGTCTCGCCCAGTCCCTGCGCTGGCAGGACGACCGTGCTCACGTGGCGGCGGGCGATACGCACTGGCCGACGCTGAATACCGCGACGGTGGCGCAATGGTTCTCGACGCTGGCCGAAGAGGCACTGTTGCGCGGCAAGGCCGATGGACTGTTGTTGCGCCGGGTGCTCGATCCATTCCAGGAGCAACTGCTGTGGGAGCGCGTGATCGCCGATTCCATTCCCGATCACGCAGCGAGTTTTTTCGACGTGCCGGGCATGGCGGCGACGGCCGCCGAAGCGCACCAGCTGATGGTGGTGTGGGGCATCGCCCCCGTTGCTGCATACGCCACTGACGAGACACAGGAATTCCTGCGCTGGCGGCGAAAATTTCTCGAATTGTGCATCGCCAATGAATTGATCGATGCTGCCCAGCAGCATGAGGTCGTGTTGGCATTGGTCGATAGCGGGACACTAAAGCTGCCGAGCGAAGTCTATTTCGCCGGCTTCGATAACATCACGCCGCAGGAGCAGCGGCTCAAGCAGCTGCTGGCGCAGCAGGGTGTGACAGTCGCCGATTGGCAGTTCGCCGAGACCACGATGCCGTCGCTAGAAATCCGCATGCTGCCCGAGGCAGATGCAGAACGCCGCGCAGTGGCGCAGTGGGCCGCGATGCAGCTCGCGCAAAATCTTGCCGTACAACTCGGCGTCGTCGTCCCCAATCTCGGCAACGCCCGCGACGCCATCGAATCCGCACTCGACGATGCCCTGCATCCCGCGCTGCTGCGACCCTCGCACGTCGAGGCGCCACGCATCTACAACTTCAGTCTCGGCAAGCCGCTCACGCAGCACCCGCTGGCCGCCGTGGCGCTGGAGCTGATCGAACTTGCCTGCGGCTCCGGCGAAGTCGAGCAAAGCCGCATCGGCGAACTGCTGCGGCATCCCTGCTGGTCGGCTGCGATTCACGAAGCCGACGCACGCGCGCGGCTCGAAGCCGCGATGCGCGAAAAAATTCCCGCTACCACTACGGTGGCGCGAGTGCTGTCTTTTACACAGTGGTTCGACCAGCGATCCGATCAAGATGGCGATCCCAAGACCTTGTCTCAACTGCTCAACAACCTTGTAGCCATCGAAACCACGCGACGTGAATGGAAGAAGAAAGCATTGCCTTCTGCGTGGGCCACACGCTTCCGCCAACTGCTGCGTGCTGCCGGCTGGCCCGGTGAAAGAACGCTATCAAGCCACGAGTTCCAGGCCCGCCAGGCCTTCATCGACGAGCTCGACAAGCTCGCCGCGCTCGACGGTATCCTCGGCGAGATCGCCGCGCGAGAGGCGCATCGGCGGCTCTCGCAACTCTGCAATGCGCATGTGTTCCAGGCCGAGACCACGGGCGAGCCGCACGTCCAGGTGGTGGGCATGCTCGAAGCCGGCGGCATGCACTTCGATGCGCTGTGGGTGATGGGCATGACCGACGACATCTGGCCGCCCATGCCGCGCCCCAATCCGCTGCTGCCCGCCGAGCTCCAGCGCAAGGTCGGCTCGCCCAACGCCTCGGCACAGGTGCAGCTTGCCTTCGCCTCCTCAATCCACCAGCGCCTGCTGCAATGCGCGTCCGACATCGTCTTCTCGTTCGCGCGCATGGATGGTGCGACCGAGTTGAGAGCAAGTCCTTTGCTGACGCCGTATCTCCAATCCGTTCGCCCTGAGCTTGTCGAAGGGCTGCCCTCCGACAAGCTCAGGGCGAACGGAAATATTTGGGCCGACCCCATCGACGACAGCACCGCACCGCCGGTGCAAAAGGGCGAGCATGTCTCAGGCGGCACTGGCCTGCTCAAAGCGCAGGCCATCTGCCCGGCCTGGGCCTACTTCCGCTATCGCCTCGGCGCGAAAAAACTGCAAATCCCGGTCGAAGGCCTCGACGCCGCAGCGCGCGGCAGCATCGTGCATGAAGCCCTGCGCAGCTTCTGGGTGGCGACAGAATCCTCATCCACGCTGCGCGCCATGAGCGACAGCGAACGCAACGCCGCCATCGACAACGCAGTCGATGCCGCTCTCACCGAATACGACGCCGAGCATCGCGCCGCGCCGCTGCCGCCGGTGTTCCGCAAGCTGGAACGCGAACGCCTGCAGCGCCTGCTCGGCAACTGGCTCGCCGTCGAGTTGCAACGCGAGCAGCCGTTCAGCGTGGTGTCGTGCGAAGAGCGCATCACCGTCGATATCGAAGGCATCCAGTGCAACTTGCAGATCGACCGCATCGACCAGTTGGAAGACGGCCGCCGCATCGTCATCGACTACAAGACCGGCGCGGTCAGTGGGTACAGGTCCTGGGCCGACATGCGCATCACCGATCCGCAGCTGCCGATCTACGCCGCCATCGCGCAGTCCGAGCAAGCCACGGCCGCCGTCGCGTTCGGCAAGGTACAGCTCGACGACTCCGCCTTCCTCGGCATCGCCTCGGACGACGGCCTGCTGCCGCGCGTGCCCGGCATCGACAGCCGCGACGGCCGCAAGGTGTTCAATGCCGACGAATTTGCCGACTGGCAGGCCGTGCTCACGCACTGGCGCAGCAGCATCCAGGAGATCGCGCTCGAAGTGAAGTTCGGCGCAGCCGCCGTGGTCGTGGCCGACGAAGCCGACCTGCGCTATTGCGACGTGCTACCGCTACTCCGTCTCGCCGAACGCCGCGCGCAATGGGAAGCTGAAAAATGAAAAAAACACTCACCACAGAGACACAGAGGCACAGAGAAAGTCAAAGGCGTTCAGGCATCACACAACCTGATTCTTGTTTTCTCTCATGGGTTTCCTCTGTGCCTCTGTGTCTCTGTGGTGAAAGGTTTTGACGTATGGTTGACATGGATCTTCTCGCCATCGACGAATCCTCGCGCCTGCGTGCGCTCGAGATCGCCTCCTTCATCGTCGAAGCGCCCGCCGGTGCCGGCAAGACCGAGCTGCTGACCCAGCGCTACCTGCGCCTGCTGGCGACGGTGAAGGAGCCGGAAGAGATCATCGCCATCACCTTCACCAACAAGGCGGCGGCCGAGATGCGTGCGCGCATCCTTAGCAGTCTGTCGTCACCCACGCTGGCAGCAGCAGAGAACCTTGCCCCCCACAAACAGATCACCCGCACCCTGGCGCTGGCCGCACTGGCGCGCGATGCCGAATGCGGCTGGGGCCTGCTCGGCAACCCCTCGCGCCTGCGCATCACCACCATCGATGCGCTCAGCGCGAGCCTCGCGCGGCAGATGCCTTTCCTCTCCCGCTTCGGCGCGCAGCCGGCCGTCAGTGACGACAGCGCCAGCCACTACGATGCCGCCGCACTGCGCACGCTTGCATTGCTCGAAGGCGACGATGGTGCAGCCAAAACCGTGGAAGAAGCCCTGCGCTACTTCCACAACGACACCGCCCGCCTGCAAAAGCTGCTCGTCTCCATGCTCGAACGCCGCGACCAGTGGCTCGGCCACATCGATGCCGCCGAGCAGGACGAAGGCAGCGCAATAGCCATGCTCGTCGCCAGCGATCTCGACGGCGCTCACAGCGCCGTCGATGCCGCGCTTGGTAGTAATGGGCAAGCCCAGCTCATGCCCGTCGCCCGCTACGCCGCCAGCAACCTCATCGCCGCGAATAGCGACTCATCAATCAAGTTGTTGGCTGACTGGCAGCAAACCCTCAACGGCGACCTCGCCGAACTCGACACCTGGCGCGGCCTCGCCGGCCTGCTGCTTACCAACACCGGCACCTTGCGCAAGCGCTTCGACAAGAACATGGGTCTGCCCGCCGAGAAGGAGGCCAAGCCCTTCAAGGACACGCTCGCCGCCTGCATCGACACCCTCGCGCAAACGCCGGGCGCCGAAGAAGCTCTGGCCCGCATCCAGCTGCTGCCCGAGCCCAGGCTCGATGCCGAAGAAGCGCGCATCGTCGGCATCTTCGCGCGCCTGCTCAAGCTCGCCGCCGCGCAACTGTGGACGGTGTTCCAGCAGCAGCGCGAAGTCGACTTCATCGAGATCGCGCAACGCGCGCTGTCTGCACTCGGTGAGTCGGACGAACCGTCGAGCCTGCAACTCCGCCTCGATTACGGCATCAGCCATCTGCTGGTGGATGAGTTCCAGGACACCAGCCCCGCACAGATCACGCTGCTCGAGCGGCTCACCGCCGGCTGGCAGCAGGGCGACGGGCGCACGCTGTTTGTCGTTGGCGACCCGATGCAATCCATCTACCGCTTCCGCAAGGCCGACGTTGGCCTCTTCTTGCAGGCGCGCCAGAGTGGTATCGGCGGCATCGGCCTGGAATCGCTGCGCCTCAACCGCAACAATCGCTCGCACCCCGAAGTGGTGGACTGGATCAACGCCACCTTCCCCGATGTCTTTCCCCCCGCCGACAACCCGCAATCGGGCGCGGTGAAGTTCGCACCGGCCATCGCGACCAAGCCGCCACTTTCTTCAGCTCCCCTCTCCCTTGACGGCGACCAAAGGAAGTCCCTGTGGGAGAGAGGGGCCGGGGGAGCGGGTGGGGGTGTAATTGCACATCCGGTGTTGCTCGGCGAGAACGCCGAGCAAAGCGGTATCGATGAAGCGCGCAAGGTCATCGACATCCTGCGCCGCGAACGCGCCGCGCATCCGGCCGGCAGCATCGCCATCCTCGTCCGCGCCCGCAGCCATCTCGATGCGCTGGTCACCGAGCTGCAGCGCAGCGCGCCGGAGCTGCGCTACGCGGTGGTGGAAATCGAAGCCCTCGCCGAGCGGCAGGTGGTGCAGGATCTGCTGGCCCTCACGCGTGCCCTGCATCATCGCGGCGACCGCGTTAACTGGCTGGCGACCTTGCGCGCGCCCTGGTGCGGCCTCACCTTGCCCGACCTGCATGCGCTGGCGGCGGACGATCACAAGAGCACGGTGTGGCAACTCATCAATGACGATGCGCTCGTCGAACGCATGTCCGCCGACGGCCAACAACGTCTGCAACATCTGCGCACCGTGTTTGCCGAAGCGCTGGCGCAGCAGGGCCGGCTGCGCGCGCGGCGTTGGGTCGAGGCCGTGTGGCGCATGCTTGGCGGCGAAGCCTGCCTGCACGATGCCGCCGAGCGCGCCGACGCCGAAGCCTACTTCCGCCTCGTCGATCAGCTCGATGCCAGCGGCGGCTTTACGCTAGCCCGGCTGGAGAAGGAAATCGCCTCGCTCTACGCCGAGCCCGACCCCAATGCAGCCAATCTGGAAACGCCGGCCATCCAGATCATGACCGTGCATAAATCCAAGGGGCTGGAGTTCGATACCGTCATCCTGCCCGGCCTGCACCGTGCGCCGCGCAACGGTGACAACAGCCTGCTGCTGTGGGAAGAGTTCGTCGATGGCCACGGCCGCGAACATCTGGTCATCGCCCCGGTCAAGCCGCGTCGAGGGAGACCCCCGGACGGGGGCAAAAACTACAACGACAAACGCCCGACCGCCTACGACTACCTGCGCACCCTGGATGCCGAACGCGAAAGCAACGAAGGCAGCCGCGTCCTCTACGTCGCCGCCACCCGCGCCATCCGTGCCCTGCACCTCGTGGCCGCGGCCACCGTGCAAGCGAAAGAAGAGGGCGACGTACTCAAGCCGCCAGTAAAAGGCTCGCCCCTCGCCGCGCTCTGGCCCGCAGTCGAAGCCGAATTCAACGATGCGCTGGCGCAATGGCAGTCAGGCGCAGAGCAAGAGGAACAGGACGACAACAGATTCGCCGACTTCGTCCCCAAACTCACGCGCCTCGCCGCGCCAGAAATTCCAGCCTACCTGCAACACGATGCCGCTACCGAATCGGCAGCGCCTTCAACGGGTATCGATGACTACGAGGCAGGCGACGACACTGCCGACAACAACCGCTCCCTCCTCGCCGACATCGGCACCCTCGCGCATCGCATCCTAGAACTCATCGCGCAGGACGGTCTCGACCAATGGAGCGTCGAGCGCGTCAAGGCATCGCAACCGGCATTCAAACGCTGGCTGCAGGGCAGGGGGCATGCAGCGTCAGCGCTGGACGATGCGGCAACTCAGGTGCAAGTGGCGGTCAGCAATGCCATCAGCAGCGAAGCGGGGCGCTGGATACTCGCGACGCGCGAGTCGGCGGGTAACGAACTCGCGCTCACCAGCAGCAGTGATGGAAGAACCCTGTCGAACGTGATCGACCGCACCTTCGTCGAAAACGGGGAGCGCTGGATCATTGATTACAAGACAGCGCGTTTTGAACCGGACATGACGGAAACGGATTTGCAGGCGAGGGCCGAAATATATCGCCCACAGTTGGAACGCTACGCCGCGCCATTTGCCGAGGACGGCTTACCGATCCGGAAGGCAATTTTCTTTATCGCGCATGGGCGGCTGGTGGAATTGGATGGCGCTTGATAGGCTGGCCCGAACCAGCTATGATTGTTGAAATATTCAACAACGGAGCCCATCATGGCAACGATGAATTTCAGCATTCCTGATGACGTCAAGGACCGCTTCAACGAAGCCTTCGCGGACACGAACAAGAGCGCGGTAGTGACCAAGCTGATGCTGGACGCGCTGGATCAGATCGAAAGGAAGCGCCGCAGCGACAAAGCTGTTCGCAGCATCCTGAACCGGCGCGCAAAAGCGAAAGGCCCGTATATATCGACGGATGAAATTCTGAAAACGCGTGACGAGATTCGGGCGGAATCCGATGCGGCGCACGGAATACGGCGCAAGTGAGGCTATTCGTCGTTGATTCGAGCGTCGCGCTAAAGTGGTTTCTGCTTGACGACCCGGACGAATCCCATGTCGATCAGGCATTGGGTCTGCTGCGCGGCGCATTGAATGAAGACTGCCGCTTCCTTCAACCGCCACACTGGATTGCGGAAGTTGTGTCGGTGGTAGCGCGCAAGCGGCCGTCCGATGCGGCGGAAGCGCTGGCAAACTTGCTTGAAATGAACTGTTATCAAACAATCCAGACGGCTCACGCGTACGCACGAGCTGTCGATCTATCGCTTCAACTCGACCATCATCTTTTTGACACCCTGTATCACGCAGTAGCACTGGAAGAAGCTGCATTACTTGTTACCGCGGATAACCGGTATTTCAACAAGGCGAAAAAGCTGGGCAATATTGTGATGCTAAATAACGTTGGCTGAATCAAACGGCGTGGCAGAAAAAATTCGAACCTGAAACCTTGATTTCTTGGCAAAAAAACGCGGCGCGTTCCTTGTTGCTTGCGAACGCTTGTCGTTGACCGTCGAAAGGAAGTTCCTTACACTCATGAAAACGCTTAATTCGGGAACATCATGATCACCAGCAAGCTAACAACCAAAGCCCAGACCACCATTCCCCAACCGGTGCGCGCCGCCTTGCATCTTGAGACCGGCGATGAACTGGCCTACGTGATTGAGGATCAGCGGGTCATTCTTACCAAGGCGGACAGCGGCAAGGCCGATGACCCGTTCCGGACTTTCAGTGAATGGAATTCCGCGGCGGACCGGAAGGCCTATGGCAAGCTTTAAGCGCGGCGACGTCATCAAGGTTCCGTTTCCCTACACCGACCGTTCGACGCGACAATCGCGGCCGGCAATGGTGGTTTCGTCGCTGGACCTTGAAGACACGCATGGTCTGCTGTGGGTGTTGATGATCACCAGCGCGGAAAATCGCGGCTGGCCGGGCGACGTGGCGGTGAATGATCTTGCGGGTGCCGGGCTGCCCGTGGCCTCCGTGATTCGTACCGCCAAGATCGCCACCATTTACGCGGCCGACGCGGTCAAGCTGGGGAAACTACCCGCCGCAATCCTGCGGCAAGTCGGCAAGCATCTTGAACGGGAACTCGGCTTCGAGCGTGGTTGACCTTTCACTCCGAATGGCACGAGCCGGATCATTATGTGGCTGTGTGACTTGATGACTATTGCGGGAAAACGTGGTCTGTCCCGGAATATGTTCTGAGAACGCTCTCGAGGATGAACTGCCGCTTTATGGGAAAAAGCATACTGATGTGGTTCTAGCTGCAAGACGGTTGGGTTTTAGATGAAAACAATTTGAATCTGGAACCTTTAACACTGAAACGGATTAACGAAAATGACAGATCCCAATACTCAGATTATCTGGAATTCTGATACCGGCATTCTCGATTTCGAGGCCGATGTTAAAGTCCTGAGTGCATCAGAGATTCCCGGCATCAAGGCCGTTTGGACCGATCAAAGAACGCGATTGAAGGGCACAAGCCAGCTTTCGGATTTCACTGAGAAGCTGAGCCGTGAATGGGCGATTGAGACCGGTGTGATTGAAAACCTCTATGAGATAGAGCGTGGCGTCACTCAGACCTTGATCGAACGAGGATTTCAGGCTGAGTTATTGAGTCACGGATCGACGAACCAGCCACGCGAGTATGTTCTACAGCTGTTGCGTGACCAGAAGGATGCACTTGACGGCGTCTTTGATTTCGTCAGCAGCAAGCGAGTTTTGTCAGTTTCCTATATCAAAGAGCTTCACGCTGCCTTACTACGTAGCCAGTCCGTGACCGAAGGAGTGGACGTGCAAGGACACGTTGTCGAGATAGAGCTAATCAAGGGTTCGTGGAAGACACAGCCCAACTATCCGGTCCGCGATGGCATCACCTATTCATACTGTGCACCAGAACATGTATCTGCCGAGATGGATCGACTCGTCGCTATGCACTCTGAACATATCGAGAACGAGGTTCCAAGCGAAGTGCAGGCAGCTTGGCTCCACCATCGCTTCACGCAAATTCATCCCTTTCAGGATGGCAATGGGCGGGTCGCCCGCGCTTTGGCCTCTCTTGTGCTAGTAAAAGATGGACTATTTCCGCTCGTAGTTACTCGCGACGACAAACCAGGTTACCTTGATGCCTTGGAGGCCGCCGATCAAGGTAACCTCAAGCCGCTGATCGACATGATCGCGAAATTGCAGATAGTGCAATTTAGGAAGGCGAGTGCAATTTCCGAATCGATCCTTGCTCAGGACGACGTGTCGGCTATTCTCGGTGGTCTACTCAAAGCAGCTGATAAGGTTGCCGCTAAACAACTGGAAGCACTAAAGGGCGTCTTTAATCTCGCAGACTCCCTTCAAGCGGATTTGGATTCACGATTGAAAGCAATCGCACCGAGCATTACTACTGCCTTGCATAAAGTTTTCTCCAACGGGGTGGCATTTGTATCGCGCTCATCAAAAGATACGGACCACTATTTTCGGGCGCAGATCATTGAAAATGCGAAGTTTCATCTGCACTATTTTGTCGACACTGTCGAATATCGTGCTTGGATAGCGTTGAACATGAACTGGTCGCGCCGCGCCCGCCTTGTATTTGCGTTTCACGGTATCGGGCGACCATTTAACGGCAGTCTGATTTGCGCACCGTTTTTGGAGTTTCGGGACACCGACGAAGAGAACCAGGTTCGTACCGCAGTTGTGCCTGTCGCTGAGGAAGGTTTCGTGTTCTTTTACAATGAAACAACTGACCGACTTATTGCCCGTTTCCACCCTTGGCGAGAGAACGTACTGAAAGTTGCGCTCAAGGAGCTGACGCAGAGCCTATGAACGATAAGGGGCTCAATATATTTTTACCAACGCGGAACTAAATCGGTCCCTTTAATCGTCCCTTTGTTTCGGCGGCGGTTTCTGCGATTTTCCGCTTTACTGGCGGTACAGCACCATGCTCTCGCGTTCTTCGCGCCAGGTCGATTCGTCGGCTTCCAGCAGCATGTCGAGATCGGCCGGCGCGGCGGCGGCGAAGCGATAAGGGGTCAGCTTCGACTAATCCCTTGAGTCCGGGCTATGCGCCCACTCGTCGGGCTGGACGGGCTCCTTGCTGCGCTTCCCACGCCGCGCGAACGTCGTCCATGGTTAACGTCGCCTGCACATTGGCAGCTTCGTCCATAATTTCGAGCACGTCGCGCGCGCCGTCGCAGCGCATGCTGTAGAACACCACCGCGCCGTCCGGGCCGCCGCCTTCGCTGTGGGCGTCGTCCGTGCGGCCGCGGTAGTAGCACCCGGCCGGGCGCACCTCGCGGGTGCTGCCGTCGGGCTCATACATGCGCAGCTCGCCCTGGATGATGAGCATGTTGGTCTGCGCCAAATGATTGTGCATGGTCACGATCTTGTTCGGCGCGAAGCGCACCATGAGATCGACGACGTGGCGTTCTTCGTCGAGATCGCACAGGGTGAGTTCGAGGTTCTCGACGCCGGCGAAGGGCTGCCAATCGATCTCGTGGTCGTAGAGGTCACAGCCCGGCTGCGTGGTGATGGGTTTGGCGCTCATGGTCGTCTGGTCTCCGTGGTTGATCCTCATGAATTGTACAGTCCTCGCGCACCGGCACGGCGTGCGCTCAATCTGCGGAAATCGGGGGCGTCGCCGCCGGCCCAGGAACGAATAATCGGGGACGAATAATTGATGACGGATCACGATTAATTTCCGGCGGCGGAACAAAAGGTGGTCCACGACTCTTCGCCTTACTGGCGGTACAACAGCACGCTGTCGCGCTCTTCGCGCCAGGTGGATTCGTCGGTTTGCAGCAACTGGTCGAGATCGGCGGGCGCGGCGGCGGGGTTGTCCACCCATTCGCGCAGCAGCGGGCTGCCGTTGATGACGTCGATGGCGAGCCGTTCGTTTTCGTATTCGTAGGGGAAGTCGCGCCAGAGCGCGTAGTCCGGGTACAGGCGGCGGATGGCCTTGAAGGCCAGCGCATACAGGCGCCAGGGGCGAAAGGCGGTGTGGTCGTAGCCTGCGTTTTCGACATGCACCTGGAAGGCCGAGCACAGCTTGCCGGCATGCTTGTGAAACGTGGGTTCGAACCAGCACGGGCGCACGATGCAGCCTTGCAGCCAGTGTGGCGCCAGCGCCTGCATTTCGCGCAGTACTTGCACGGCATCGATGTCCGGCGCGCCCAGCACTTCGAGCGGGCGCGTGGTGCCGCGACCTTCGGAGAGCGTGGTGCCTTCGAGCATCACCGAGCCGGGGTAGCAGCGCGCCATCCACAGGTTGGATGCATTCGGGCTCGGGTTGACCCAGGTGTGCGTGTCAAGCGGCCAGCCGTAGCCCGGCGCGCGTTCGGGTTCCCAGCCTTGCATGGTCACCACCTGATAGTCGACATCGAGGCGCAACGTTTTGACGAACCAGTGGCCGAGTTCGCCGAGGGTGAGGCCATGCCGCATCGGCAGCGTGCCGGAACCGACGAAGCTCTCCCAGCCCGCGCGAAGACGCAGCCCTTCGACGGGACGGCCGATGGGGTTTGGGCGGTCGAGTACCCACACGGCCTTGCCGAGGTGTGCCGCTTCTTCGAGCACGTAGCGCAGCGTGGTCTCGAAGGTGTAGATGCGGCAGCCGAGGTCGAGCAGATCGACCAGCAGCACGTCGAAGCTGTTCATCATCGCCGCCGTAGGGCGCCGTACTTCGCCGTAGAGGCTGAACACCGGGATGCCAAGCACGGGGTCGACGAAATCGGGCGACTCGATCATATTGTCCTGCTTGTCGCCACGCAGGCCGTGCTGCGGGCCGAAGGCCGCGCTCAGCGTGATGCCGTCGAGCGCGCTGAGTGCATCGAGCGAATGGCGCAGGTCGCGCGTGACCGAGGCAGGGTGCGCGAGCAGGGCGACGCGCTTGCCCGCCAGCGGGCGGCGCAGCGCAGGGTCTTCGATCAAACGGTCGATGCCGAACTTCAAGTTTTGTTCTCCGCGTTGTGTGCTTAGGTGCGCGCCGAGGGCGCGGCGAGGCGCAGTATAAAGCCGCCGCGATGATGGAAATCCGGCTTGGCGCGCGGATGGCGCAGCGCCCAGTACGAGAGGCTGCCTGCCTTGTCTTCGATGACTGCCGTGAGACCGATACGCAAGGGGCGGTCGGCGAACTCGCCGAGCTGAAGCTGCGCTTCGAGTACGAGGCCATCTGGCTGCGTTTGCAGCGTGATGCGCGGCGGCTCGACGGGAACAAGCACCGCCATCAGGGTGCGATATCGGGCGAAGCGATAGGCTGCCCATGCGGTGGAAGGCGAGAAATTGCATTCCACATAAGCCGGATGATCTTCCGCCGTGATAAACGCTTCGAAACAGGTGTGGCGCCACAAATTGTCCGTGTGCCGTGGCGCGACGCGCGCCGGCAGGGCAATGCGATCGACCGCGCCATGCACGATGTAGCGAAAGCGAAGCCAGCCTTCCGTCCCGCGTTCGACGCTGGCAGTGAAGCGCACGATCGTGTCCGTCGCCGCGCTGTGATGACAGATCAGTGGCAGGTCGTGCATGGTGTGCAGGGCGTGTTCGGACATTTTGCTGGCGGGTATGAGGATTGCCGGATGATAGTGGAGGCTAGGGTGTGTTGACAATCGATCCTTGTAAATGCCATTGGGTTGTCGTCACAAATAAGTCGTTCACACTCAAAGGGTTGCGCAGGGGGCTGTTCACGG
>JAYUGL010000163.1:0-5119 GCA_043738385.1 Sterolibacteriaceae bacterium | reverse complement strand
AATTGGCGAAGGTGCTGCAGACGCTGGAGGCTATCCAAAGGGACTTCAACGGCGCGCAGTCCGGTGGGAAGAAGGTCTCGCTTGCTGACCTGATCGTTCTGGGCGGCTGCGCAGCCGTCGAGGCAGCCGCGAAGAAGGCTGGCCACGACGTGAAGGTTCCCTTCTCGCCGGGGCGCATGGACGCGTCGCAGGAGCAGACCGATGTGGACTCGTTCGCCGTGCTGGAGCCGATCGCAGACGGGTTCCGCAACTATCTCCGGAAGGGACTCGAGGGATCGGCGGCTGAGCTGCTGTTGGATCGGGCGAACCTGATGACGCTGACCGCTCCTGAGATGGCGGTTTTGGTCGGTGGCATGCGCACCCTGAATGCAAACTCCGGGCAGACCAAACACGGTGTTTTCACCAACCGGCCCGAGACATTGACCAATGATTTCTTCGTCAACCTGCTCGACATGAACACGAAGTGGCAAAAGTCTGCCACATCGGAAGGCGTGTTGGAGGGGCACGATCGGGGGGCGGGCGAGCTCAAGTGGACGGGCACCGTCGTTGATCTCGTCTTCGGTTCGAACTCACAGCTCCGAGCCGTCGCGGAAGTCTATGCGTGCAGCGACGCGCAGCAGGCGTTCGTGCGTGACTTTGTGGCGGCCTGGAACAAGGTGATGAACCTTGATCGCTACGACCTTGCGTGATCTCAGAGGAAAGGTCTAAAAGGCCCTAAACCGCGCAGCCGCTACCTGGCATCGGGTTATCCCGAACCAGGTAGCGGCTGTTACCGGCTTTGGCACCATCCTCAAGCGTATTAACGAACAACGGCGGCTCTCCCTGACCTATGATCAGGGGCGTGAGATGGCACAGCACGAATCCCCGTGGGACGAACGGACTTAATCAGTGTTTGCTTAAACATCATCATCAACGCGTTGCACTTCGAACTTGAAAGCGCCGTGTTTTGCAATATACCGAATGATCAAAAATACTGCGCCAAGCCTCTGTCGCGAATGGCCAGGACAGGTTCAACGCGCGTTGCCGCTTGGTCGTCCCGGACGGACGCCTTCGCTGCAATGTTCAGGCCGGCCCCTGACTTCGCAGACTCAGCGAACGGTTGCCGACAGGTCGACGTCCATGGGCTGGGGCACGGTCGCGACGAATGAAGGGCGCGTCGCCAGGGCGGATACGTAGCGTGCCAGATTGGGATATCGCCCACGCCAGCGGATGCTGTCGATGTCCGGGCAAAGCTTGGCGGGGACGCTGAATTCCAGCACCAGTAGCGTGGTGGCCACCGCGATGTCACCAAGATCGACGGGTTGGTCATCGGCAACGACCCGGCCCTCGACTATTCGATCCAATTCCGCGAACACCCCCTTGAGCTTGCGTTCCTGCCGCGCTATCCAGGGGGTGCTGGGATCGGGACGATGCAGCTCGAACACGAGAGACTGAAAGACCTCCATCAACCGTTCGCCGAGCAACTGGCGCAGCTTGGCTTCAAGAATTGCGTCGGTGCCGGACGGCAACAGCGCGGGCTTGGGGAAGCGGCGTTCGAGCCATTCAAGAATATAGACCGAGTCGTAGATGCAGTGGCCGTCTTCCTCAATCAAGATCGGCAACTGTTCGAGCGGGCTGTATTCGGGCGTGCAGGTTTCATTGCCCCAGGGCACGTCGTACTGGACCTTGTAATCGAGCCCCTTTTCGATGAGCGCGATGGCGACCTTGCGGCCGAACGGGCTGGGGCGCGCATTAATCAGGGTATAGGTCATCGCTTCGCTCCTTCTGACGTGGGTATGGCGGCGGATCCCTCGACTAACGCACAAATCCCGCTGCGTTGGCCAGAACTGCCAAGAATTGAAAATTTCTGAACAGTGTTGATTTTTTACTCACTGGCACTATAAGCCGGACCGCGGCGCCCTGTCAAACACTGGAATGAAGGCCTGCGCCAAACTCCATTCGCGATATGTTCGTCTTGCTTCTTGGTCACGGACATCCCTGATCCGGGACCATTTTTTGTCAACTTTTGTGGTCAAACATCGGACCATCGGCAATGACGCACTGCTGCATCGCACCACGTCCACTCCACACCAAAACTACCCGCTCGGGTAGCGTCATTCACATCGCACCCAATTAGTGTGTCGACTGTGGCGACCGTGCGGAACAAATGTGAAAAAAACGCGGCGTCGAAATGACCAGGAGGAGAACTTCATGGCAGCAGCCGCTCATGGCGGGGTCAGTGCGTCGGCGTCGGCCGGCGGCAAGCTCATCAACATTGATAACGGCGGAACCCTCACCGACATCTGCGTGATTGAAGGGGAGCGTGTGTGGCGCACCAAAACGCTGACCACACCCTACGATCTTTCGGAATGTCTGTTTGCCGGGTTGCGCAAAGCATCGCTGGCCATCTACGGCCGCGAGGACGTGCTCGCGCTGTTGTTGTCCACCGATTACATCCGCTACTCGACCACGCTGGGCACCAACGCCCTGGTCGAGCGCAAGGGGCCGCGCCTCGGCCTGATTCTCGGCGGCGAGCTGCGCGCCGCCAATTTTCTGCACGATGATGCCGCGAAAGAAATGTTCACCGCGCTGGTGGGCGAACGCGTCGCGACGATTGCCCCGGATCTGGAGGGCGATGCACTCGAAGCGGCTGCGGTGCAGGCGGTGAACGCACTTGCCGCCGCCGGTGCCAGCCGCGTCGTCGTCGCCTGTGGCGGCGCCGGGCGCGAGGGTGGCGAGGCGCAGCTCAAGCGCGTGCTGCTGCGAAAATTTCCGCCCCATCTGCTCGGCGCGATTCCGGTGCTGTATTCGCACGAGGTGGCCGGCGACGCCAATGATGCGCGCCGCGCCTGGACCGCGCTGTTCAACGCTTTCCTGCATCCGGCGATGGAGCGCTTTCTCTACACCGCCGAACACAAGCTGCGCGCGTTCAAGACGCGCAATCCGCTGCTGATCTTCCGCAACGACGGCCAGTCGGCGCGGGTGGCCAAGACCATCGCCATCAAGACCTACAGCTCCGGCCCGCGCGGTGGCGCCGAGGGAGCCAAGGCGCTGGCGCAGCACTATGGTTTCAAGAACCTGTTGTCGATGGACGTGGGCGGCACCACCACCGACATCGTCATCGTCGAGGGCGGCGTGGTGCGCGCCGAGGCCCGCGGTCACATCGAGGGCGTACCGACTTCCTTCCCGCTTTGCGGCGTGGTGAGCGTCGGCGTCGGCGGCAGTTCCATCATTCGCGTCGAGGGCGGCGCCCTTGTTGTCGGCCCACAGAGCGTGGGCAGCGCGCCGGGGCCAGCCTGCTTCGGACTCGGCGGCAAGGAGGCAACGATCACCGACGCCTTCCTGGTACTCGGCCTGCTCGATTCGGTTTCATATTTCGGCGGCGAGTTGAAGATCGATGGCGAACGTGCGCGTGCCGCGATTGCTGAAAAGGTCGCCGGTCCGTTGAAGATCGACGAAGAAGCGGCAGCTGAAGCCATGGAAAACGCCTGGGTGACAAAGATCGCCACCAACCTGAAGCGCTATACGACAATCACGCCCGATACCACGCTGGCTGCCTTCGGCGGCGGCGGGCCGCTGGTGGCATGCAAGGTGGCCGACGCTGCGGGCATTTCGAAGGTAGTCATTCCCGGACTCGCCGCGGTGTTCTCCGCCTTCGGCATTGGCTTCTCCGACATCGGCCACGAGTATCAGGCGCCACTGGCCAGCAATGACAATGCTGCGCTCAAGACCGTTCGTGAGCAGTTACGCGAACGCGCCCGGCGCGGCATGTATGCCGAGGGCGCGGACATTGACCAGTGCCGCTGTGACTTCATGCTGCACATTTCACGCGGTGACGACGAGCAAGCGATTCCGTTGATGGGTGAAGTCCTGCCCGCAGGTTTGGCGGCCGACGCACACCTGTCTCTGAGTCTCGACGTGACCAAACCCATCGCCCACGCCTCGCTCTCCGGCCGCTTCGGCGAACAATTGAAACCGGCGGTGAGTCGCGCAGCGCGGCGCACGCGCAGCGGCGGCACATGGCAAACGCTGCCCGTCTATCGCGTCGAAGAACAGGCGGCAGGCGCCAGCGCGCCCGGCCCGGCGATTCTTGAAGAAGCGTTCTACACCTGCCGCATCGAAGCCGGCTGGCGCTTCGAGATCAACACCGCCGGCGACATTCTGCTCAGCCAAACCTGACCCAACTTTCATCGGGGCCGACCATGAACGTACTGATTACCGAATACCTGCGCATCAACCTCGATACCGAAATGTGGGAGTGTCGCCGCTGTGATCGCGTCCATGTCTCGGCGCGCGACAACTACAAGCGCGGCCTGCTGGTGTATGACCGCAACCCGCAGGAAATTCACAAGCCGCTGCTCGACACCAGCAAGTACCCGCGCACTTTCTCACCCGATCCAAAGTGGTGCCGCATCCTCGAGTACTACTGTCCGCAGTGCGGCACCATGGTGGAGGTGGAATACGTACCGCCGGGCCACCCGCCGCTGCGCGACATCGAACTCGACATCGACGCGCTGAAGGTGCAGTGGAAGGATCGCGAAGAAGTGAAGGAATCCCCGGTCGGCACCTACCATCCGCCGTTGCGCGGCCACCACCATCATTGAGTTAAACCTCTCACCACAGAGACACAGAGGCACAGAGTGAACAGCGAGAGAAAAGAACCTTCCAAAATATGTAACCCCGGGACCGAGGTTGATTTTTATCTCGCCTTTGATTTTCTCTGTGCCTCTGTGTCTCTGTGGTTAATGTTTTTCAGGAGCACACAATGAGACGAGTCTCCGTCGATATCGGCGGCACCTTCACCGACTGCTTTGTGGTCTGGGACGGGCAAGTCATCCAGAGCAAGGCGCTCACCACCCACCACAACCTCGCCCTCGGCTTCAACGAGGCACTGGCCGACGCCTGCTCGCAGCTCAAGGTGCCCGCGTCCACCTTGCTGTCGCAGGTGGATTCGGTGCGCTATGCGACCACGCTGGGCACCAACGCGCTGATCGAGCGCAAGGGCCCGCGCATCGGCGTGCTGGTGACGACCGGTTTCAAGAGCACAATCCCGCTGTCGCGTGCGCGCGGCTACGGCGAAGGCCTGCCTGAAATCGAGCAGATGGATATCCCCAACGCACGGCGGCCGGAAGCCATCGTT
>JAYUGL010000162.1:0-1659 GCA_043738385.1 Sterolibacteriaceae bacterium | reverse complement strand
TCACCTGCCTTACCAATTCGAGCCGGAGCCGTGCAGTAAATACGCCGTGTCGGAAAGCGGAAACCGAAGTCCGTGCACCCTTGATAGAACGGCAACCCCACGCCAGCGTCGTTGTATGTCTCGCCGGGCGGGGACTGTCCCATCGTCAAATTGAATTCATCGTCTACCGAACCGACTCGCCACCCCTTCGGAATCTCCCCCAACTCCGAGTCCTCGAAGGAATCCGGGAAGAGGTCGGCGAGGGGCTTGGGAAGGCCGGGGAAAGCCTGTCCTGAGCTTGTCGAAGGACGGCCTTCGGCCCCTTCGACTTTGCTCAGGGCATGTTTGGCGCGGACGGGGTCGAAGTCCACGAACCACGATTTGAAGAGCGCCCGCGCCATCGCCTCCAGTGTCTCGTTCATCTGCCGATGCAGCTCGATCTTGTCGTCCAGCGTGCCGAGGATGTGGGCGATCGCGCGCTGTTCATGCATTGCAGGGAGCGGGATCGGAAACGCTCTGAGGCTGGAAAGACCGATGAACGGTTGGGCGCTGCCAAAGGTAGTGCCTCGAATGTAGTTTTGAACTGGAATCGACAGGAGGTAGTACTTCAAGAAACGGCTATCGAGCCGCTCGCTCGGCTTGAAGAGAGCCACGTTCTTAATGCTGAACTCTGCAACAATTTCCACGCGTGCAAGCTCCCCGATCGAATTGCCGATGTTCGCGAAGAGGATGTCGCCGAACTCTGGCCGTGATCGGGCTACGACGGCACGGTGGTCTGCCTCAGATATCAAGTACGCAGCATTCAGGTTTACGCGCCCTCCAGTGATGCACTTGCCTGTCACGAGTGGAAATCCAGCGACCGATTCCTTCGGCGAGTCATGAGTTCCATCAGTGACCAAGGAACATGCTTTTCCTAATGTTGAACGCTCCCAGTCCACAGGGAATTCCCCGATGATATCGAGCGGTAGATCGCCACTTTCGCTAATTCGTGTCATACCCAAACGCCTTGAGGTTCGCAGCGATGGCGGCTTCCAACTTCGCGACTTCGGCCCGCTGCTCGCGCAGCGTTGCGCTGAGCCGCTTCATCGGCTACCCGCCTGGATGACGACATGTGCGCGCTCAATCTCGCGGTGAAAACTCTCGGGGATTCGGGCCCAGTCCATGATGTCGACCCGAATCGGCAGATCGCTTTCGATGAAGGCCTCTTTCAGGTCGAACAGTCCCGAGGTTTCCGCATCGGGATTCGCGGGATTGCGCAGCACCAAGTCAAGATCGCTGGCTGCGTGGCCGCCGCCCGTGACCCGGCTGCCATAGGCCCACACCTCAGCCTGCGGCGCATGGGCGCGCAGCAGAGCCATGACCTGTTCAAGGTATTGTTTCGGTAAATTCAGGGGGACGGTCTCGGGCTTAGACATGGCGCGGTCATGCCTCGTTGTTGAATCGGTCGCGCAAGGATTTTTCCAGCAGCGTCGCATCGGCGATGAAGCCGGGTAGCAAGACCAGGGTTTCCTTGGCGAAACCTTCACCATAATCATGGGCGGTGTTATTGCGGTTGTTCCGGTATGCGAACCAGCGCTCAACTTCTTCCAATGTGATCAGCCCATGCGTGGCCGCCAGGCGCAGAATTTCCTTGATCGGGGTCGTGTCCAACTTTTTGCCGCCGTGGCCGAAGTCCTTGAG
>JAYUGL010000161.1:0-5155 GCA_043738385.1 Sterolibacteriaceae bacterium | reverse complement strand
TTGCCGGTTTTGCCGGCTTGCAATTGTTAAGCAGTACCCAGGCGCAACCCTTCCAGGCCCAGCGGGACGGACAAATACTGGGCGAAGCCGTGGCTGCGCTGCGGCTATCCCGGCAGCCAGGACGCTGGCGATTGGTGGGAGGCGCCCATGTCATAGACAGCAGTCAGGTTAGCAGCGCCAGCGCGGTTGCGTATCGGGCCATGCTGGAACAAACCTTGAAACAGGCGCAATGGGAACCCGCACAAATTGATGTCATCAAAGTGCAAGCGTCGGGCAGCGTTACCAACGATGCGGTTGAAGCGCACGCACTCTACGATTTTTTCCCATCAAAGGCCGTTGCGATGCCCGCACTGGTCTCACTCAAACCTCACATCGGACACACGTTGGGGGCATCGGGTGCAGCAGAAATTGCGCTGTTGCTGGCCATGCTGGCCCAGCGGCAATGGCCGACCTGCCAACAGGGGGAGGATGCAGCGTTGAACGTGAGCCTCGCTGCCCAGTCCCCGCAACGAATCGCGAAGCTGCTGGCCTGTATTTTGGGGTTTGGTGGCAGCCACGCTTGCGTCGCGATTGAAGCGGTACCCTGTCAGATAATTTCGCAGTCGAACAAGCCACCGTGAGGTGGCTTGTTCGTTCGTGCCGGTTATGTGGCGGTCGCCGGTTGGTTCAGGAGTATCCTTGTGTTCAGCCTGCCATCCGGCGCGCCTGCTGAAGGCAGGTGCACAACATGACGATCTCACACAGCGACAACAAGAAGCTTTCCGAATCCTTGAAATCCGTCGACCTGGCGCTCGCGCCTTTGCGCGAGCTGTTGAAGTCGGATGATCCACTGCTTGGTGAATTCGCCATCGGGCTGGTCGAACAGATGGAGATCGTCAAGAAAAAATTGGCGCGCGTGGTCGGTCTGATCGGCGATGACAGCATGGCCGATCATTCAGCGACGACAGGAAAAGCATTTGATTTCCTGAACTGATCAGGCGGGGTCGAACGCCGCCCGCAGTTCGTTCAGTCCCTTTGCCACGTCGGCGCCGAGATGAACGTGCAACACGCGGCGGCCACGTTCCGTCAGCACGGCCAAGTCACCACTGGCCTGCGCTGACTTGACCACGCCGAAGCTGTAAGCGCGGCCGGGTACCACGATATCACTGGCATCGTCGCAGGTGATTTGCAGGAACACGCCATTGTTGGCGCCACCCTTGTAGAGCTGACCGGTCGAGTGTAAAAAGCGCGGCCCGAAACCGAGACTGGTCGCGACTCGGCGGGTGTCGCGCACCCGGCTGCGGATCTCTTGCAGCACATCACGATGCGCGGCGCTCATGTTCAGATAGGCGAGCAGCGCAAGGTAGTCGCCGGCCTTTAGCTGCGCCAGCAACGCCTGCACCAAGCTAGTGGCAGTGCTGCCCGCCCCATTGGCCTGTAGCTGTCTGACATTGGCATCGTCGGCGTAGAAGCGCAGGCTGCCGTGTTCGAGTAGCGCAGCGGGCTGGGGCAAGGGCTGGCCCTGCGCATAAGCGGCGATGACGGCTTTGGTTTGAATTTTCGCGGCTTCGACATCGGGTTGATCAAAGGGATGAACGCCCATGATCGCTCCGGCGACCGCCGTCGCCATTTCCCAACGGAAAAATTCCTCGCCAAGTTGCATGGGCTCAGCGAGTGTCAAGGTCACTACCGGCTGACCGGCCTTGATGAGCGCTGCGACGGCCGCGTCATATTCATGCTCGCCTTCAACGCGAAGATGGACGAACAAACGGTCATCGCCGTAGGCCGCGGTTGATCCAATCGGCTCGGCGTCAACAGGCACGATGCCACAGCCGTGCTTGCCGGTGGACTCGGCCACCAGTTGCTCAACCCAGGCGCCGAATGGTGCCAGTTTTCCTGCCGCAAGCAGGGTCAGTTTGTCACGGCCCAGCTTGGCGGCTGTGCCAAGCACGGCACCCAGCCGCACGCCGGGGTTTTCATCCACCGGCGTTTCGGGTCCGCAACGCTGCACCATCAACGCAGCGTTGGCAAGCAGCGTGGCTACGTTAAGCCCCATCACTGTCGCCGGCACCATGCCGAAATTGGACAACACCGAGTAGCGCCCGCCGATGCATGGGTCGCCCTTGAACACACGGCGGAATCCATTGTCTGCGGCATAGGTTTCGAGCTGGGAGCCGGGGTCGGTGATCGCGACGAAGCGCGAACCGGCGTTCGTGCCAAGCTTGTTCCTGGCGCGGTCGAGAAAATAACGGCACAAAATGTCCGGCTCCAGCGTGCTGCCGGATTTGCTCGCGACAATGAACAGCGTGTGCTGGAAATCGAGTTGCGCTTCGCAGGCGGCGATCTGTGCCGGATCGGTCGAATCCAGCACCAGCAATTGTGGTGCCCCTTGCTGTTTGCCGAAGACCTGCGCCAGCACTTCCGGACCGAGGCTGGATCCGCCCATGCCGATCAGCAGCGCATGGGTCACCCCTTCCCGCCGCAGGCTCGCGCCGAACTCGTTGAGGTCCGCCGCATGGGCGCGGCTGTTAGCTACTGCGTCCAGCCAATTCAGCCAGCGCGCCTCGTCGCCGCCGGTCCACACGTTTGCGTCGCGCGCCCACAATCTGCGGCAGGTTTCGTCTGTGCGCCATGCGGCGAGCGTGGCTTGCACCGCGTCAGCCAGTTTGTCACCCAGGGATTCAGCGACAGAAAGTGATTGCGTGACGGGAGAATGTTGAATTGCCATGTCGCTTTAGTCTTGTTGCGAGTGGGTCGCTGCGTTATACAGCGCTTGCTTCGCGCTTGATCGACAGCAGATTGTTTTTTACCTGCGCCAGCATGTTGCCCAGTGCAAATCGCTCATCCTCATTCAGTCCGTCCAGAATGCGTTCGCTCATCTGGTGGCACTTTTCCTGCATTTCCTGGACCATCTGGTTGCCGGTCAGGGTGAGGTGAACGCGCTTCACGCGCCGGTCGGTTTTGTCCAGATGACGTTCGATCAATCCTGCCGTTTCAAGGCGATCGACCAGTCCGCCGAGTGCGGCTTTGCCGAGATCCAGAATGTTGGCGAGGTCGCTTTGGATCATCCGGTCGTGACGCGACAGGTAGGCGAGAATCCACCATTGCGAGCGGGTCACGCCCAGGGGTTTCATGAAGTCGTCAAAAACAATGCGCCGGAACCGCGACACATCGTGCATCAGAAACCCGAGGCGCTGATCCCAGTTTTCCTCGTCTGATTGCTTTTGCGCAAGCGTGGTTTTGCGGCCGCGGCGCATGGCTTGTGGCCCCGCCGATTTGTCATCGCCGTCTTGCGCATTTGCCACGCCGAATCAGACCGGATCCCAGGTGAACACGTCGCGCGACTTGTCCAGCGGGAAGAATGATCCCTTGAGCATTGGAATGGCGCGTTCGACACAGGTCTCGACGGTCCAGCCTTCGCCGTTATGGGCGGTGCGGATCGGACGCGGCTGTGAGAACAGATAGATTTCGTTGTTGCGTACGCCGAAGATCTGGCCGCTCACATCCTTGGCGCCATCCGTCATCAGTGCGCAGGTGAACGGCGCGATCTTGTTGGCTTCCATGCGCGAATTGACACGATAGCGTTCTTCCCCTTCAGGCGTATCGCGGGGAATGGAGTCCACCAAACGCGTGAAGGCGAAAGGCGCGATGCAGTTGGAGCGCACGCCAAATTTTTCCATATCCAGCGCGATGGATTTGGACAGACCGACGATGCCCATCTTGGCGGCGATGTAGTTGGCCTGGCCGACATTGCCGATCAGCCCGGCGGAGGACGTCATGTGTACAAAGGAACCGCTGGCCTGCGCCTTGAGATGGGGTGCGGCGGCGCGCGACGTGTTCCAGCTGCCCTTGAGGTGAACCTTGATCACGGCGTCGAAATCATCTTCGGTCATCTTGTGGAAGATGACATCGCGCATGTTCCCGGCGTTGTTCACCACGCTGTCGATACGGCCCCACAGATCTATTGCCTGCTGCACCATTTTCTCGGCAGATTTGAATTCGGCAACGCTGTCGGTATTGGCAGCGGCGTCACCGCCGGCGGCCTTGATCTCGTTCACCACGGTCTGAGCCGGTCCTGTGCTGGCGCCGCTGCCATCAATGGCAACACCGAGGTCATTGACGATAACCTTTGCACCCTGGCGCGCCGCTTCCAGCGCAATGCCCTTGCCTACGCCATTACCGGCGCCGGTGACGATGATGACTTTACCTTCAAGAAGACGTTGCATTTCCTCGATCTCCAGTTATTGAGTTTTGTGTATCGGATTGAACTTTCGGGGTATCCACGCCAATGTGCAAGCGTTGGCAGGACAGGACGCAGCAGGAACATATCCAAGCATACGAATTATGCGGGAGGGGGCTTTACCCGTCAACCGCGCGGAACGCCGGCAGCACGTGCCACGCAGGAACTTACCTTTTGCCTGCCTAAAGGCGCGCTGCGATGGTGCTCCAGGCGCGTTGCAAATCGTCGCGAAACTCGGGCGCCGCGACTGAGATGATGGCTTGTGCGCGTTCATGCACGCTGGCGCCAGTCAGCCTGGCGATGCCGAACTCGGTGATGATGGCATCCACATCGACGCGGGGCAGGCTGGTGATGGCTTTTTCCGTCAGACACGGGAGGATGCGCGATCCTTTGCTGTAGCTGGCGTTCAGGGCGACGATGCTGCGGCCGCCGCGCGAAAGCCGCGCACAGCGGGCGAAGTCGGGAGCGCCGCCGGCGCCGCTGACGGCGCGACCGTCGACGAATTCAAGATTGCACTGGCCGAACAGGTCGACTTCCAGCGCCGAATTGACGGCGATAAATCCGTCCAGACCCAGCAGAGTGCGCGGGTCGTGGGTGAAGTCGCAGCCGAGGATGCGCAAACCATCGTAATTCGCCGCCCAACGATAAAACCTGTCGGTGCCGACCAGCACGCAGGTGGTTGGCGGAAAGTTGGGGTCCAGCGCGCCGGCTTCCGCCAGTTCGATCATGCCGTCCGAAAGCATGCCGGAATGCAGGCGCAGGTTTTTGCGATCACAAAGCAGGGTGGACAGCGCCGCCGGCACCTTACCCAAGCCGATCTGGAACGCGGCACCGTCAGGTATCAGTTGTGCGATGTTGCGCGCGATCGCCTGGGTGACATCGTCGCCGGTGACGTTGTATTCCGGCAGCGGAGTATCGACTTCGCACACATAGTCC
>JAYUGL010000160.1:0-5169 GCA_043738385.1 Sterolibacteriaceae bacterium | reverse complement strand
CCGACAAGGCGCTGCTGCAGACGGTGATGCTGCGCTCGTTGCAACAGGCGATCTACAGCCCCGACAACGTCGGCCACTTCGGCCTGGCTTATGAAAGCTACACCCACTTCACTTCGCCGATCCGCCGCTATCCCGATCTGCTGGTGCACCGTGCCATCAAGGCGGTGCTGAAAAAGGAAAAATATCAGCCCGGCAACTGGGAAGAGATCGGCCTGCACTGCTCGGCGACCGAGCGCCGCGCCGACGAAGCGACGCGCGACGTTGAGGCCTGGCTCAAGTGCTACTACATGCAGGACCGCGTCGGCGAGGAGTTCGAGGGCAGCATCTCGGCGGTGGTGCCATTCGGCATCTTCGTCGCGCTCGACAATGTGTTCATCGAAGGCCTGGTGCACGTCTCCGACCTTGGCCGCGACTACTTCCATTTCGACGAGGTGAATCACCAGATGGTGGGCGAGCGCAGCGGTGTGCGTTACCGCTTGGCAGGGCGGGTGAAAGTGCAATTGGTGCGCGTCGACATGGAACAGAACAAGATCGACTTCCGCCTCGCCGGCGAAAAATTCGATGAACCAAAGTCCACCGGAAAGGCGCGCCGTGGCTGAAACGAAACTGATCCACGGCTTCCACGCCATCACCGCAAAGCTCCGGCAAGCACCGGACGACGTCAAGGAAATCTACCTCGCCGAAGGCCGCCACGACCAGCGCGCGCGCGACCTGCTGAAACTGGCTGAAGGCTGCAACGTGCGCGTGCTGCCGGTGGATGCGGCGCGGCTCGACGGCATGGCCGGCGGCGGCAATCACCAGGGCGTCGTGGCGCGCATCGATGCGCGGCAGCGCCATCTGACTTTGGACGACATCCTCGAAACACTGGCCGAGCCGGCTCTGTTGCTGGTACTGGACGGCGTGCAGGACCCGCACAACCTCGGCGCCTGCCTGCGCGTCGCCGATGCCGTCGGCGCTCATGCCGTGATCGCACCCAAGGACCGGGCCGTGGGACTCAACGCCACCGCCATCAAGGTCGCCAGCGGCGCGGCCGACACCGTGCCCTACATCACCGTCACCAACCTCGCCCGCGCCCTGCGCGAGATACAGGAACGCAATGTCTGGGTCATCGGTGCGGATGGCGAAGCGAAGCGCGATCTGTACGAAGTTGACCAGTCCGGCGCGATCGCCTGGGTGCTCGGCGCCGAAGGGACCGGCCTGCGCCGTTTGACCGGCGAGACCTGCGATGAACTAGCCCGCATCCCGATGCTGGGGACGGTGGAAAGCCTCAATGTTTCAGTGGCGAGCGGGATTTGTTTGTTTGAGGCGAGGCGGCAGCGGGGGTTGAAGAAATCTTAAGTCTGGGGCCGACAAGCGATCAACAATTCCGCCCCTGCGCCACCAAGGCAGCTTTGAAGTCGCTTGTGCGCAGCGTCGCGATGGTCTTTCCTGCCGCGTCGAGCAGATCAAAGAGCGCGTCGGTGTGGCCGCGTATGCTGTAGAGCAAAACACATCCGTCAGCTCCGCCGCCCTCCGTGTGAGAATCGCCATCCGGCTGAGTCACTGTAAAGCGTCCTGCCGGACGAGAGTCTCTTAGTCGTCCGTCTATTTCATAGATGATGTGAGCACCCTCGATAACGAAGGTGTATGTGGCGGCCAAGTGTCGATGGGCCAAGGTACTGGTGTTCGGATCAAACTTCACCATGAACTCGACCACATTGGTTGCGTCGTCCACGAACAATATCGACGCAACGAATCCTGTGAAATCGCCCAGTTTTCGCCATTCGATGTTGCTGTCGTCGAAGTGATGGATGGCCTGGGTTGCTATTGTCGACATTGCATCTCTCTCCCATAAACTGTGATTGCCTTAGCCGTTTCATGTTGACCTTCGGCCAGCATTCCGCTCGCGACTGCCGCGGCGATGATGCGCTCAACGATCAAATCGTTGTCGTCTCGAACATCCTCGTTCGGCTCATTGACCTTGGGCCGCATCCTGCTTTTTCGGCAGCGCAAAAGCGACGAGCGCATCGCCGAGCGGCATCTTCAGGAATGTACTCCCTCCGGCCATGATCACGACAAACTGGCGGCCGCTTTTGGGCGAGATGTAGGTCATGGGTGTTGACTGCCCCCCAGTCGGCAGACGCGCACTCCACAATTCACGCCCCGTTCGAATATCAAACGCGCGAAAGGTCTTTTCCCGAACGGCACCCATAAAGGCAAGTCCGCCTTTTGTCGTCAGCGTTCCACCGAACCCTGCCATGCCGATCGGCAGCGGCAGTCCGGTTGCAATCCCGAAGGGGCCGCTGTCACGCGCCGTGCCGACGGGGTGCTGCCAGAGCAATGTACCCGTCCGCAGATCCACGGCGCTCAAGGTCCCTTGGGGTGGCTTGTTGCAAGGAATCTCAAGCGGCGAGAATAAGCCGTGGACGATCGCGCCATAGGCTGAACCCAACTGAGGCAAGGGGGCATCAACAAACCTGTCCGACGACGAATGCGTCGTATCGCCGTGCACTTCGCCATTTGCTTTCACCAAAGCCAGTATCCGATCCGTTTCTGCACGGGGAACGAGCTGAACCGTGGTTCCGATATTCAGACTGTTAATGATCGCCACAGCGTGTTCCGGATCAACGGATATGCCGCCCCAATTCATGCCCCCACCGATGCTGGGATAGATCAGCGACCGGGTTAGTCCAGGTGGCGTGAGCGGGCCGTCATAGCGCAGGCGCCTAAACTCGATGCGGCACCAGAGTTGATCGATCGGTGTGAGACCCCACATATCGTTTTCTTTCAGTACACCGCCATTGAAGGATGGCATGCCGACCGAGAAGGGCTGGGTAGGCGAAAGGTACCCTTCAGACACCCCTCCACTTTGCGGCACGGGTTTCTCCTCGACCGCAGCGATCGGAATACCTGTGCGGCGGTCGAGAACGAAGAGCTCGCCGCGTTTTGTCGCCTGGACCAGCGCGGGCACAAGCTTGCCATCATGTGGAATGTCGATGAGCGTGGGTTGCGCGGGCACGTCATAATCCCAAAGATCATGATGCGCCGTCTGAAACGACCAGCGCGGCGCGCCAGTCTCGATATCCAGTGCAACGACCGAGCTGCCGTATTTTTCGTCGAAGTCGCGGCGTTTCTGCCCTGAGTAATCGGGGGTGGGATTGCCTGTCGGCACAAAGACGAGGCCCAGCGCATCGTCTACGCTCATGGGCGCCCAGCTATTCGGTGTCGAACGCGTATAGGTTTCGCCGGGCCCCGGCTCCTTGTTGTTTCCTGGACGACCCATATCCCAGGCCCAGGCGAAGCCGCCGGTGACCGCATCAAAGGCGCGGATCACCCCCGAAGGTTCGTCCGTGCTTTGGTTATCCGAAACCCAACCGCCAATCACGACCTTGCCGCGCAGAATTGTCGGCGCCGAACTCGGGTAGTAGAAGCCCGGAATGACCTCCCCCATCCCTTTCTTGAGATCGACAAAACCGCCTTGACCGAATGAAGGACAGAGGTGGCCGGTATGCGCATCGAGGGCGAACAGCCTTGCGTCAAATGTGGCGGCGATAATGCGCTCGGGACACTCCGCCGACTGAGCGCGATGAAATGCAACACCTCTGCACGTCGCATAGGGCGAGCGGCCTGTCGCATCCACTTTTGGATCGAAGCGCCAGCGTTCGGTTCCGCTTTCCGGATCGACTGCGACGACAATGTTGGTCGCCGAGCAAAAATAAAGAGTGTCGCCGATCATGAGCGGTGTGGCTTGAGAAGGAACGTCAATCTTGGCATTGTCGGTGTTCCAGTGATGGACCCAAGCCGGCTTCAGCTCCGCCACGTTATCCGGCGTCAACTGCGTGAGAAGCGAGAAGCGCGTGCCGCCGGGCGTGGCGCCATATTCGGGCCACTCCGCCCCGGCGCCGGACAAGGGGGCACCTTGAACAGGCTCGGGAAACGCCACCGGCGGCTTGCCCGGCAACAGAGCCACCAGGAGAACGGCGCCGAGCGAGATAACCGCCAATCCGCCGGCCACTTGTGCGCCAAAGCGCAATAGCCCGGGCGCGCCGACCATGCCTCGTCGCAGCCCCGGCAGAAAGAACCACAACCCCAGAACCGCCGGCGCTAAGAGTCGCGCTGTCAGAGCCCAGGCATCGAGCCCCGCCTCTGTGATCGCCCAGATCAAGTTGACAGCCAGGAACAGTGCATAGAGCCAGGGTCCGCGCGCATCCTTCCGTAGCAGAAGAACGCCTGAGCCCGCGACGAGGACCGCTCCGGCAACATAGTAAGGGGAGCCCCCCAGCGATGCGAGCTTGAAGCCGCCTATCCCGATAACTGCGCCGATCAGCATAAGAAGTGCCGCCAAGACATAGGGCGGCCGTGCATCCTGCGACATCCCGAACTCTTTGCTCATTCCGAACTCCCCTCTGGTGGCGATCCTTGCTGGATCGTTTTTTTTTGGCTATTGCCCGGTGACGGTCCTTATGTAACAGGCCGCTAACGGGTAGTGTAAAACGGCTGCAGCGTAAATACGTCGTCGCTTGAATAGTTCCGTCTATCGACGATGTGCTCAGCTTAGAAAATTTGAAAATTGATAAAAGTCAGAACACCAACTCCAGCTTGTGCATGGAACGCATGAACGCCGTGCTATAGGCCGGCCTGGTACCCGGTTTAACTGAAAACGCGGGAATCCGTTTCAGCCATTCTTCCAAGGTAGCCTTCAGTTGCATGCGGGCCAGATATCGCTTTCCTGGGAACTTCCCCTCTTCGGCCATTGCTGCCGCTTGAGATTCCGAACTGAAGCGTCTGCTACCGATTACTTACCGGACATTGGGCAGGAAATTCAAACTGAATACCAGCTTCCTCATTCCCCCTAGCGCGCCCTTTGTCGCTGAGCCTCCACAGATGATCTCCGCCTGTCAATTGATGTGTTGACAGGTCTAAGGCGGGCGAGCATAGTCAGCAAAAAGCAAGATTTATGTGCAATGGCTCCTGCCGATGCATGAGAAAAAAACTATTGGTGGTAACGTACCGTAAATCGGGGTCTGGAGGACGTGCACGATGAGAGCTTGGCAATTTACCGAGGTGAACCGGCCGCTGAGACTTGTCGAATTGCCGGATCCGGTGGCGGGAGAAGGAGAGCTCGTCATCGATGTAAAGGCGGCCGGGCTGTGCCACAGCGATGTCAGCTTTATCGATGGCACGATCACG
>JAYUGL010000159.1:0-5173 GCA_043738385.1 Sterolibacteriaceae bacterium | reverse complement strand
GCACACGCGCCACCACAGTTGGCGGCCAGTGAATTGCTGGCCAGCGTACCGTTCTCACGACGCTGAAAATACTCACCCTGCAACTTGAAATTGGTGATGTTGGCATTGCCATTGGGCGCCCATTTCCAGATTCCATCGGCGATCCACAGCCGGCTCTTGCCAGTAAAGTTGTTGGTGACGGCAGCACCCGTGCCGTCGACATCCTTATAGCTGCGATCACGCGGAGAACTGGCAAGCGTGGATAAACCGATACGCCAGGCATTGCTGGGTCCGACATCGCCACCAAGGTGGGCGAATACACTGCCGGAGGAAACACCGTTCTTGTTGTTGTCGGCACCGGGGAAGCTGCGGCCGCGACCAGCTTCTGCTCCCACCTCCAGAAACAGATCGGTTGGCGCCAGCCAGCGCAATTGCACGCCGTCATCGGCCAATTGATTGCCAAGAAAGACCTTGTAGGCCAGCGGTGCATCGACGAAGTCCCAGGCATGGGCATGTTGCTCATTCTGGTAGCCGATGGCTGAGAAGAATCGCCCCGCCTTGAAACTGAAGCCGTTGCCCAAACCCAGACTTTCGAAATAGGCGTTCTCCATGTCGACACCGCCTCCAGGTGCCAGCGAGGCGATGGCGGTCGCGCGCCAGTCCGGATCTACATTGGCCGAGATTGTCAGTTCCGACTCGCCCAGGCTAAAGCCACGCGTCCCAGGTCCGACGGCGCCGAGTGTCGGAATAAAACCGGAGATCTGGAAACCCTTCGGATCCTGCTTGAGATTGTTGTAGGAACCCTGGAGGATCATGGAGATCTCTGGGTTGAATGCGTTGGACTGGATCGGCGGCGGCGCAGGTTGTTGTGCGGCCGCTTGTTGCACTGCGGCCTGGGCCTGGTCAGCCTTGGTTTCGATGCGCGCAGTTTTTTCGTTGGTAGTGATTTCGGCCTGGGTCAGACGTTTTTCGAGTGCATCAATACGCTGCTGGTAGGCATGTTTCATTTGCGCGATTTCCTCGCGCAGCGCTTTCAAATCAGGGTCGGTAATGGCCGAAGATAATGCCGGCAGCCCCAACAACGCAACGCCGATGGCGACGGCGAGCGCATTCTTGTGGAATGATTTCATGGGTGTTCTCCAAAGCAATGACGAACGCCACCCGAAGTTACAGGCGGCGAATTTAAACGGGCTTTAGAGAATTACCGGCGGAGCGCGGGCGCGGCAGGTGACGATGCGCCGCGCCGGAGAAAGGGATTCGAAAGTATAGCAAATGCGCTCGCTGACACTGGCGGCGAGCAGCAACGGCACATGACTGCTCGCCGGACCACCGCTTGCGAGCGCCGCAAAAGCGATGCAAGTGGTGCACACATGCGAAAGCGTAAGTACCGCGCCGTGGCTGCTGTCTTCCTGCTTGGCGACCGATTCTGTCGTGGCCCCAAGGTGGCCGATCAGATGCGCGAGCGCCGCCTGCTGTGAACCCAGCAGCAGCAACGCAAGCAGCAACGCAAAAAACGGACGGTGGAAACGCTTCATGGGGCGGCTATCAAAACACACACGGCACGATTAATCAACCTGCACCAGCAACCCCTTGAGGTATTCGCCTTCGGGAAATTCCAGCGCGACAGGGTGATCGGCGGCCCCTTGCAGACGCCTGACGATGCGCGCGCTGCGACCTGCATCCAGCGCTGCGCCGGCAACGATCTTCTGGAAAAAATCAATCCCGATGCCCCCAGAACAGGAGTACGTCATCAACATTCCGCCCGGTGCGAGCAACTTGAAGCCGTGCAGATTGATGTCTTTGTAGGCACGCGCGGCCTGCTCGGCATGTTTGGCGGACGGCGCAAATTTGGGCGGATCGAGTACGATAATGTCGAAGCGCTCACCCAACTCGCGCAAGCGGCGCAGTTCATCAAACGCACTGGCATTGCACCATTCGGTACGCGTCGCATCGAGTTGCGGATTGAGCACAAGGTTGTCGCGCGCCCCAGTCAGCGCCGGCTCGGAACTATCAATCGACACCACCTGCACTGCACCGCCAGCCAGTGCTTGCAGCGAAAAACCGCCGGTATAGCAGAAGCAGTTGAGTACCCGCTTGCCCGCCGAGAGACTGTGCAACAGAAAGCGGTTGTCGCGCTGGTCAAGATAGAAGCCGGTCTTGTGGCCGCTGGCAATATCGACACCGAGTTTCACGCCGTTTTCCTCGATGGTCACGGTGGTCGGACCATCACCCAGCAGCCAGCCGCTGCGTGGCTCCAGCCCTTCGAGTCGACGCACATCGGAATCGGAGCGTTCGTAGATGCGCGTGCAGCCCGTTGCTTTGGTCAGCGCACCGACGATGGCATTCCGCCACTTCTCCGCGCCGGCACTGGTGAGCGCCAGCACCACCGTATCACCATAGCGATCAGCGATCACGCCGGGCAGACCATCGGACTCGGCGTGGATCAGGCGCAGACCCGGCTGCCCATGCAGTTCAGGTAAGGCATCACGGCGCGCCACCGCAGCCGCCACGCGGCGCTTGAAAAAAGCGTCATCGATGATCTCGTCGGCATCGAAGCTCCATACCCGGGCGCGAATCTGCGATTCCGGGCTCCACGCTGCCTTGGCCAGCAGCTTGCCGCGACTCGACACTACCTCCACCGTGTCGCCGGCGCGGGCCCGCCCGGACAGCCGCGCGACGGCGCCGGAAAATATCCACGGATGGTGGCGAATGACCGAGTGGTCCTTGTCGGAGTCCAGTATCAGTTGGGGCATGGGGCGGTGCGCCGGAATTTCTGCAAGGCCCGCATGATGGCTGCTGTTGGTGCGCATGGCAAGCAGGCAGCTTCAAAGCGTCACGGTACGCTATAGTCATCCTCGCAGCATCGCATGGCGACAGACACAACCCAACAACACTTACAGGAGGCGCCGTAATAATCATGATCACCATTTATCACTTATCAAACTCGCGATCCGAACGCATTATTTGGCTAATGGAAGAACTGGGACTGCCGTATCGGGTCGAGAAATTCCAGCGCGATGCCAACATGCTGGCGCCGGCGGCAATGCGCGCAATTCACCCGCTGGGAAAGTCGCCGATGATCCGCGATGGCGATGTCGTTCTGATCGAATCCGGCGCCATCGTCGAATACATCATCAACCGCCATGGTGGCGGACGACTCGCCCCAGCCGTCAATGCCGCCGATTACCCGCGTTACCTGCAATGGCTGCATTTCGCCGAAGGATCGGCGCTGGCATATCTGGTCGGAAGGCTGTTCCTGGGCGACGGATCGGGAATGCTGGGGCAGATTTCGTCGAAAGATTTTCTTGATGAAAATTGCGAGCGCTACATCGATTACATGGAGTCAACGTTGGGCGAGCAGCCCTATTTTGCCGGAGCCAACTTTACCGCTGCCGACATTATGATGATCTACGTAATTGACTTTCTAAAACGCTTCGAGCAACGGGATTTGACGCCCTATCCCAACATGGTGCGCTATTTCGCACGCATCGGTGAGCGCCCGGCGTTTCAAAAAGCCATGGCCTTCGCCAATCCGCCTGCCTGATGCCCAGTGGGGCCGACCTGTTCGGGGCGCTGCTGTTCGGCATCGTCGGCTTTGCGGCGTTCAGGTATGGAAAGAAGGCGACGCGTTGGCAACCCATGACCATCGGTGTCGCGCTGATGGTCTACCCCTACTTCGTCACCGAAACCTGGCTGATGTACACGATTGGCGCAGCCCTGTGTATCGGCCTGTTTCTTTTTCGCGACCAAGGGCGATGATCGTTCGATGACCAACGCAACGGAACCGTCGACCGGACTGACCCTGGACCACTACAACCAGCGCGCCGAGGAATTCTGGGAGGGCACGCGCGATCACGACGTCAGCCAGAACATCGCGGCGTTGCTGCAACACATCGAAGGCAAGCCGCCATTCCGTATTCTCGATTTCGGCTGCGGTCCGGGACGCGATCTCGTCACATTTGCCAAGCTTGGTCACGCCGCCACCGGCCTTGATGGCGCGGCACGGTTTGTCACGATGGCACGCACCCACAGTGGCTGCGAAGTTTGGCAACAGGATTTTCTCAAGCTTGACCTTCCCGATCGGCATTTCGACGCAGTGTTCGCCAATGCCGTGCTGTTTCATGTGCCGAGCAAAGAACTGCCGCGCGTGCTCCGTGCCTTGTGTGCAACGCTGAAGCCAGGCGGCGTGCTGTTCAGTTCCAATCCTCACGGCCATAACGAAGAGGGCTGGAACCGGGGCCGCTATGGCGTCTATCACGACATTGAAACCTGGCGGCGCCATGTGACGCAAGCCGGGTTCATTGAAATTACGCACTACTACCGCCCCGACGGCCTGCCGAGAGAAAGTCAACCCTGGCTGGCAACGCTGTGGCGTGCGCCCTGAACACCTCGCCGCCTGTCAATGACGCGTTGCCCGTATAATGGGCCAGCGAACAGAGGTCCATCTGAGGCGGTTCTTCCTACGGGGATGGCGTTTAATCACTAAGCAGCGGCAAAGGATAAAAATTGGCCAAACCAAACTACCAGTACGAAAAGCGTCAGAAGGATCTGGCCAAGAAAAAGAAAAAAGAGGAAAAATTGGCCCGCAAGACGCAAAAGAGCGATGTACCCGGCGCTGAAGGCGCGGAACCACAGGCAAGCGAAACCGCCCCGGCCCCGACGCAACAAGACAGCTAGCGCCTGCACTTCAACCGCTGGCACCAGCACCAAGAAACCCACTAACAAAAAAGCCCGGCAAGCCGGGCTTTTTTGTCGAAGCAGGGCTTGTGACCCTTATTCGACCGGGCGAATGTTCGCCGCTTGCTTGCCTTTGGGGCCAGTCGTCACGTCGAACGAAACCTTTTGGTTTTCGGCCAGGGTCTTGAAGCCCTGACTCTGAATTGCTGAGAAGTGCGCGAACAGATCTTCGCCGCCACCATCCGGGGTGATGAAGCCGAAGCCCTTCGAATCATTGAACCACTTTACGGTACCAGTTGCCATGTCTATGCGTCCTAAAAAATTGAAAAATTCGGGCGTGTGCCCGTTTGCACGAGAATCAAGACAGAGGGACTGACGAACTGAAGTACCGATGAAGGGATGACATCCAGACGAGCAATGCACTACTTGAAAATCCTGCGGTTGGCACTATAGGCCAGCGAATCAATCGGTGCAAGACTTATTTTTCCCGTTAAACCAAGCTTGTAGGGCGGTCTTG
>JAYUGL010000158.1:0-32129 GCA_043738385.1 Sterolibacteriaceae bacterium | reverse complement strand
TCCATGGCAGCAGAGACCCCGCCATTTGGCAGTCCAGAGCCTAACCCAGCGCTCAAGCGGGACTGCGCAAAAGCGCGCAGCCCCTTAGCTACACGTTATACGGCATGAAACCATACGCGCTTGACACTCTAGCCGGAGCTTCCTGTCTTCTGGCCACCTACAGCCTGACACGCGAAGGCAGCATCCCATTCGCGCTTATGGTTGTGACCATCATTGGGGTAACCAGTGGCTTGATAGCTGTGGCGTTGAGTGGTGTAAAAAACAACCTGCGTATCGGGCTTCTCACATTGTCATTTGTCATTGGTGTTTTAATCAGCGAGGTAGTCACATTCACGCATTACTACCTTACCTATGGCTACCAAGATCCGAAATTCGGTGTTGGAGTGGCCGTGTCGGTCTTGGAGTTTGGCGCTATTGCCATTGTCGGCGGCTTAGCCATGCTCGCAGCAGCACTGGTGACAAAGAGCCGTATAACCCGGCGCTCAAGCGGGACGCCGCAGAAGCGCGGCGCCCCTTAGCTTTACGTTAGCCCCCTATTTTTAACCCACCACGAAAGGAAATATTATGAAACTGAAACTCACGTCACTCTCCATCATGCTCTGCGCTGGCAGTGCAATGGCTGACACAACAGTGCAAATGTCCATGGTCGATGCAAAGGGTGTTAGCGCTAGCGTTGGACAGGTATCAATCACTGAATCAAAGTACGGCATGGTGTTTTCGCCGTCACTGAAAGGGCTTCCCCCTGGGTTGCATGGGTTCCATCTGCACCAAAACCCCAGCTGTGAGCCGAAGGAGAAGGATGGGAAAATGGTTCCTGCGTTAGCGGCGGGGGGCCACTACGACCCAAGCGATTCTAAGCGCCATGACACTCCTTGGGGTGACGGTCATCTGGGTGATTTACCCGCACTCTTTGTGGATGCAGAAGGCAATGCTAATCAACCTGTACTCGCCCCTCGCCTAAAGACGGCAGATCTTGCAGGTCGTTCGCTGATGGTGCATGTGGGCGGAGATAATCATGCTGATCATCCTGCTCCGCTTGGTGGTGGCGGTGCGCGTATGGTATGCGGTGTTATCAAGTAAAAGGCTAACTCTGCATTCGAGAGGGACGCGCCAAAAGCGGCGTGCCCCCCAATTTGGATGTTGCGGCTGTAGAAAAACCCATTTTCAATAATTTCCCGACGTAAAAAAACGCGGCGCGAGTACAAAAGGAGTCAGAGACATTTGACTTTGAAAAACTCGCTATTTGTTAAAACCAAAATATCTCTGACCCCTTAAGCTTTGCTTTAATGACGATGGTTACTTTTGCGTGATTCGTGCGAGCGTCAGTTTCCTGATCAGGAAGGGTGAATGATATGACAACAATTTCCCCCGGGACCGATACCGTCGGAGCGCAATCGGGTGTGCGTGTCGACGCCTACCGGCGCTTCATGCAGTCATTCATCGACGGCGATCTGGAATCCGCCGTCAGGTTCGCCGCTGACGATGCAGAGATCATTGAGCCGTGTTCGCTGCCTTGGGGCGGCGTTTATCACGGCGTCGACGGCTTCAGAAATCTGTGCCTCAACATCGGCTCCCAGTTCGCCGAGTCCCGGCTGGTCGTCGACCATCTGATCGAGTTCGGCAGCGACGGGCTCATCGTGATCGCCCAGCTGAAAGGCATTGCGAAAGGGACGCGTGCCGAGGTCAGCGAGTATTACCACGAGGTTATCTATTTCCGCGGTCCCGACCCGACGCGATTCGCTTTCGCGAGGGTCAACTTCAACGATGATGTTCGCCTGATCCGCGCCTTCGGCCACGACACCTTTCCGGACCTCACGACGCCGGTGCCCTTCCCGTCCCAGGGGAATTAAAGGGGTTATCAGAGTGACCCCTTAAGCTGACACGTTCGGTGTTATAGACCATGGCGCGCTACAATTCCATCGGTTCCTTCTTGGAGATCAATCATGAATTTCAATATTGAGTGCGAGGAAGAGGTTGATGGCCGCTGGATTGCCGAGGTTCCGCAGCTTCCCGGCGTGCTGTGTTATGGCAAGACTGCCGACGAAGCCATGGCAAAAGTCGAAGCGCTTGCCCTTCGCGCCATGGCCGAGCGCCTTGAGCACAATGAGTCGCGTGCCGTCGCAATCAATATTTCCCTTCCCCTGGCCGCATGAGTCATTGGCCGTCCGTCAAGGCCAAACGTTTACTGGCGGTTCCATTTGACATTGGGTGGAAACTCAAACGACAGTCGGGATCGCATCGCACCCTGTCGCGCTAAGGATGGCCCGATGTCGTCTTTGCGTTTCACGACAGCGAGGAAATCGGCCCCCGAATGCTTGCTCGCATCGCCAAGCACGCTGGCCTTACTCGCCGAGACTTGTAGTCCGGTCGGTTTTCCCCATGCCGCCGACCGCCGGCCGCTGCCGGCGCGCAACATGGGCAGTCAGCGATCATAGAGATCCCGCAGCTTCACCCATTCCATCGTGTGAGGCAGCCCGGCTTCGTCGCGACCCTTGGGAACGAGGTCGAGGTAGTGGTACGCCGTGTTCATCATGTCGAGCCCGCGCCCGAAGGTCGAGTAGGTGCGAAACACCGCGCCGCTCTCGTCCTTCGCGAACACGCTGATGCCGGGCATGTCTGAACTTCCCTGCGGGAACTTGGCGAAGTTGTAGATGGCATCGCCGCGGGCCAGCACTTCGGGTTGGAAAGAGACTTCGAAGTCGTAGTTGAAATCGTTGCCCTGCGAGGACAGCCACTTGAAGCTCCAGCCGAGACGCCTGGCGAAGTCTTGCAGCTTGGCAAGCGGTGCGCGCGAGATGGCGGCAAAGGCGACGTCGCGCTGCCGGAGGTGGGCGGTGATGCCGTTGAAGTTGTCGGCCCAGAACGAGCAGCTCTTGCAACCGACCTCCCATTCGGGCGCGAACATGAAGTGGTAGACGACGAGCTGGCTTCGATCGCCGAACAACTGCGCCAGCGTCTCGCGGCCGTTCGGCCCGTCGAACGTGTAGTCCTTGTCGATGCGCAGCCACGGCAGCGCCCGGCGCTCGGCGCTGAGCTGGTCGCGCATGCGGGTAAATTCTTTCTCCTTGGCCAAGTGGCGCTTGCTTGCTTCCACCCATTCGCTCTTCGCAACGACTGTATGTGTTGTCATGGTGAATCCTCTGTGTTGATCGGTCGGCACAGTTTAGCTGACGTTACGGCACGCGGTGCCGCACTGGCATACCGCTGACGGCGGCTGTTGAGGCTTTACCCGCTTTCCGCCTCTCACACCCAATGCGCATCACACCTACCGCTGCTCTGTCAGCGTGGCGCCATGCGGATCGCACCATCGAGCCGCACACTCTCGCCGTTGAAGTAGCCGTTGGTGATCATCAGTTCGACCAGCGTCGCGTACTCGGTCGGGTCGCCCAGCCGCTTGGGAAACGGCACCGAAGCCGCCAGCGCGGCCTTCACGTTATCCGGCGCGGCCTGCAACAAGGGCGTATCGAAGATGCCTGGCAGTATGGTGTTGACGCGAATGCCTTCGCTCATCAGATCGCGCGCTATCGGCAACGTCATGCCGACGATGCCGGCCTTCGACGCGGAATAGGCGGCCTGACCGATCTGCCCGTCTTGCGCCGCGACCGATGCCGTGTTGACGATCGCGCCACGCTCGCCGTCATGCAGCGGCGCCAGGCTCAACATGCCGGCCGCCGATTTGGCGATGCAGCGAAACGTGCCGACGAGGTTGATCTGGATGATGCGGTCAAAATCCGCCAGCGGAAAGTGTCTGAGCTCGCCGCTCAGCTTGTCGCGACTCGCCGTCTTGACCGCGACGCCGGTGCCGGCGCAGTTGACCAGGATGCGCTCCTGGCCGTGCGTGGCGCGCGCCATGGCGAAGCCGGCATCGACATCGCTCTCGGAGGTCACATCGACCCGGCAGAAAATACCGCCGATCTCATTTGCCAGCGCCTCGCCCAGCGTCCGATTGAGATCGAACAGCGCCACCCTCACTCCCTGCGCGGCCAGCCGCCGTGCGGTGGCTGCGCCGAGGCCCGAAGCGCCGCCGGTGATAACGGCGGAGATAGTTGAATCGAGTTTCATTGCATGCTCCTGATCAATGGTCCGCGAAAAATTTTCAACCGGCCTTGATCAGGTCGGCGCCCTTCTCGCCGATCATGATCGTGGCGGCGTTGGTGTTGCCCGATACGATGGTCGGCATCACCGACGCATCGATGACCCGCAGCTTGTCTACGCCGCGCACCCGCAATTGCGGGTCGACTACGGCCAGCTCATCAGTCCCCATGCGGGCGGTGCCGCAATAGTGGAACGTGGTATTGCCGCTGTCGCGGATGTAGTCGAGCAGACCCGCTTCGCTGTCGCCGGCCGGCCCGGGCTTGAGTTCGGTCACGTCAAATTTTTTGAACGGCTCGGCGGCGCCGATGCGCTGCACTACCGAAAACGCATCGAGCAGAACGCGCACGTCGTTTTCACTCGCCAGATGATTGAAGCACACCGCGGCATCGGCACGCGGGTCGGGCGAGGTGATGCGCACGTAGCCGCGACTCTCCGGCCGGTTCTGGTAAAAAATCATGCGAAACCCCGACGCCTTGGCCAGTTTGAGGTTGCTTTGTTCGTCCGGCAAAAAAGGAATGAAATGCAGTTGCACATCCGGCGCGGCAAGTCCGGGGCGCGTCGAAAAATAAGCGTCGGCGAGCGATGCGCCGATGGTCATCGGGCCATTGCGCGGGCCGAAATAGTAGTTGATGCCGGCGAACAGATTGGACAGCGGATCGTTCATCGATCCGTTGAAGGTGAGGCGGCTGGTGGTGGTGTAATCGCGGCTGGCATGCAGGTGGTCCATCAGGTTTTCGCCGACGCCCTTGAGTTCATGGATCAGCGGAATGCCATGGCGGGCAAGGAGTTCCGCCGGACCGACGCCGGAGACTTGCAGCAGTTGCGGCGTCTGAAGCGCGCCGGCGCTGAGGATGATCTCGCGCCGTGCCCGCGCGCGCAGGGTCTGGCCGCCACGCTGGTACACGACGCCTGCGGCCGCGCGGCCGGCGAACTCAATCTTGGTGGCGAACGCAGCGGTAACGATGTGCAGATTGCGGCGGTGGCGATTCGGCTTGAGGTAAGCCTCGGCGGTCGAGCTGCGGCGACCGTTCCAGGTGTTCAACTCGTAGTAGCCGGCGCCTTCCAGTCGCGGCCCGGCGAAGTCGTCGTTGCGTGGCAAGCCGGCGCTTTGCGCAGCGGCGATGAAGGCGTCGGCCAGCGGATTTTTCCAGCCGGCAGTTTCGACACCCACCGGGCCGTCGTCGCCGTGATACGCGCCAGCGCCCTTTTTGTTACGCTCGCTCTTCTTGAAATAGGGCAGCACCTCGTCATACGACCATTCCGTCGCGCCCATCCGGCTCCAAGTGTCGTAGTCGGACGGTGCACCCTGCACGTAAATCAGGCCGTTGATCGAACTCGAACCGCCCAACACCTTGCCATGCGGCAGCGACACGCAACGACCGCCCAGGCCCGGCTCCGGTTGCGACATGTGGTACCACATGTACTTCGGGTTGAAGAGAATCTTGGCGAACCCCACTGGAATCTTGCTCCAGTAGCTACTGTCCTCGGGACCGGCTTCGAGCAGCAAAACGGTGACTGCGGGGTCTTCGCTCAGACGAGTGGCGACGACCGCGCCCGCTGATCCGGCGCCGACAACGATGTAGTCATACGTGAGTTCTGCCATGAAAGCGCCTCAAGGTTGCTCACCACGCGAGCATCGTTGTCACATCGCGATCAGCGAAGCCGTTTTTGAACTCGCGCTCAATGTCCGCGGCTTGGCGGCGGCGCGAGATCGGGAAAGTCGGTCGACTTGGCGAGGCTGTCGGCGTCATAGGCTTGCAGCAGATCCTGGCGTCCGGCGCGAACCAGCTTGGTCCAGTCCGGGTTGGAGAGCATCGCGCGGCCGACGCCGATCATGTCGAAGTCGCCGCGATTGAACATTTCCATCAGGCGATTCAGGTTGGTGATCGTGGTCAGCTTGGCCTTCTCGTCCTTGACCTGGCGACGGATGGTGTAGGGCACCAGCTCCTTGTCAAGGCTGATGGAGCCGACGGTGATGGTGGGCAGGCCGCTGATCTTTTTGGTCCACCCGGCAAGATTCATATCGCTGCCCTCGAATTCCGGCGCCCAGAAACGCCGCGTCGAGGCGTGGAAACAGTCGACGCCGGCATCGACGAGTGACTCGACGAGACCGGCCAGTTCCTGCTGCGTCTCGGCCAGCTTCGCGCCGTAGTCCTGGATCTTCCACTGCGAGTAGCGGAAGAAGATCGGGAAGTCGGGGCTGGTCCTGCGCCGGCATTCCCTGACCACCTCGGCGGCGAAGCGCGAACGTTCGCGCAGGGTCTTGCCGCCGTAACCGTCGGTGCGGCGGTTGGTGATGTGCCAGAAAAACTGATCGATGAGGTAGCCGTGAGCGGCGTGGATTTCCAACCCATCAAAACCGAGTCGTTGTGCGTCTTCCGCGCCTTGGCCGTAGATGGCGATGACATCGTCGATGTCCGCCTGCGTCATCGGTTCCGACTGCTGGACCGGTTCCTTCATCGGTGTGCCGTCGGTGGGCTGAATATAGAGGCCGGATGGACCGCGCGAGGGCAGGTGGTAGAACGGCCAGGCGCGGGACTTGCGAATCATGCCGACGTGCCACAACTGGGGAATGATTTTCGCGCCGGCCTCATGGACCACCTTGGCGATTTGTTTCCAGTCGGTCAGCGGCCACAGGCTGTGGAAGTGGGTCTGGTCGGGCTCGACCGGCGCGACCGGGTCACCAATCGCTGAAGCCTCTCCGATCAGCAGCGAGGTGCCGGCCTCGGCACGCATCTGGTAGTAGCGGTGGAAACTGGGGCCAAGCACACCGCCACGCGCCTTGCCATGTCCCATGGCCGGCATGACGATGCGGTTCTTCAGTGCTAGCGATTTTATTTTTATAGGCTCGAACAGCGGATCGACGGAATGATCGACGGTCTCTTCCTGTTCGGATATCTCTGCGGCGTTGCCCATGAACGTATCCCCAGTTCGTATGGCGAAGTGTTACTTCTTTTTCGCCGCGTCATAAAGATCGCGGCCGATGAGATGCTTCATGATCTCGATGGAACCGCCGGCAATCTTGACGATGCGGGCATCGGCATAGGCGCGGGCAATCGGGTATTCCCACATGTAGCCCCAGCCGCCGAACAGTTGCAGGCATTCGTCCACCACCTTGCAGTGCAGGTTGGACATCCACATCTTGGCCATGGCGGCATCGATAGGCGTGAGCTTGCCGTCCATGAACTGCTGGATGCAGTGATCGGTGAACACGCGGCCGATCACGGCCTCGGTCTTGAGCTCGGCCATCTTGAACTGGGTGTTCTGAAAATCGGCGATGGTCTTGCCGAAGGCTTCGCGCTGGGCGGTGTAGTCCACCGTGTAATCGATGACGGTTTCTACCACCGTAGCCGAACGGATGGCCTGGGTCAGGCGCTCCTGCGCCAACTTTGCCATCATGATGGCAAACCCTTGGCCCTCGCTGCCGAGCATGGCGCTGGCAGGAACGCGCAGGTCTTCGAAGAAAAGTTCCGACGTGTCTTGCGCCTTCAGCCCGAGTTTCTGGAGATTCCTGCCGCGCTTGAAACCGGGCAGGCGGGTGTCGACCAGAAACAGCGTGACGCCCTTGGCCCCGGCAGCGCTGTCGGTCTTGGTGGCAAGAATGACCAGGTCGCACAATTGGCCGTTGGAGATGAATACCTTCTGGCCGTTGATCAGATAATCGTCACCGTCGCGCACGGCGCGCGTGCGGATGGCCTTGAGATCGGAGCCGGCGTGCGGTTCGGTCAACCCCAACGCAGCGATGGCTTCGCCGCTGACCATCTTCGGCAGCCACTGACGTTTCTGCTCCTCGCTGCCGAAGCTTTCGATATAGGTTGCGGCCATCTCGGAGTGAATGTAGAAGCCCGGCCCGGTGTAGCCGCCCTTGGCCATTTCTTCCACCATGATGACCTGGAACAGATAATCCAGTCCCAGCCCGCCATAGGCTTCGGGAATCGAGCAGCACAACAGGCCGGTTTCTCCCGCCTTCAGCCACAACGCGCGCGGCACGATCCCATCCTCCTCCCACTGCTGGTGGTATGGGGCAATTTCGCGGTCGATGAATTTCTTTACCGTGTCGCGAAACTGTTCGTGGTCGGCGTTGAAGAAGTTGCGTTCATTCACGTGCTGGATCCTTTGCTGGACGAGGCGCAGGCTGCGCCTCGTAGTGGAATGCCGACTACTTGATCACTCTTCGGCCTTGCGGAACTTGCGGAAGTTCGGCTTGCGCTTTTCCATGAAGGCGGTGGCGCCTTCGGTCTGCTCAGGGTTGCCGGCGATTTGTATCATGGCCTGCTTCGCCATCTCGAACGAGGGCATCAGCATTTCGAACCAGCAGTTCGCGCCCACCTTGGTCATTTCGAGATAAGTCGGGCTGCGGTCGAGCAGCGTTTCACACCATTCCTGAACTTCCTCATGCAGCTTGGCGTGTGGTACGACCTTGTTGATCATGCCCAGATCGAGCGCTTCCTGCGCGGTGTATTGCTTGCACATGTAGATGACTTCGCGGGTCTTCTTTTCGCCAATGGTCAATGCCAGCAGATTGGTGCCACCGAAGAAGGGCGAGCTGCCGACCTTGGGGCCAACCTGGCCGAACCTGGCATGCTCGGAGGCGATGGCGAGGTCGGCGCAGATCACGACTTCGTTGCCGCCACCGATCGCGACACCATTCACGGCCGCGATCACAGGCTGGCGAATGCGGCGCATCAGGGTCAGGCCCTTGACGGCTGCATCGAACAGCTTGCGGCCTTTTTCCGGCGAGAAATTCTTCAGGTCGGCGAGGTAGCCTCCGGCACAGAAGGCCTTGTCGCCGGCACCGGTAACGACGACGACGCCGAGCGTCTTGTCGTCATGGCACATTTCCAGCGCTGTGGAGTACTCGACCATCATTGCGTAGTCGAAGCTGTTGTGCCGCTCCGCATGGTTGAAAGTGATCCAGCCTGTTCCGCCGCGCTTTTCGAAGAGGATGTGCTTGAAGGCCATGGTGTGATTTCCTGTTTGTGAGTGGATGCGTGAGGTGATCAGGCAAGGATGGCACGACCGTTGTCGACGATCTTGACGTTGCGTTCGACGGCGGTGCAGCGGAAAAAGACAGTCTTGCCGTCAATCCAGATTTCGGTACGGAAAGTTTCGCCCGGATAAACCGGCGAACTGAAGCGCAGATCGAGGGCAGTGAGCTGGTCCGCCTGATATTTGCAGACGTGCTTGATGATCTCGAAAATCGCCATGCCGAAGGTGCCGAGGCCGTGGAAGATCGGCTTCGGGAAGCCGGCCTTGATCGCCAGGTCGGGATCGGCGTGGATCGGATTGTCGTCGCCGCTGAGGCGGTAGATCAGGGCGGCGCGCGGATCGATGGCGCATTCCGCAGTCATGTCAGCGGGGCGTTCCGGCATCGCGTGGGGTTTCGGCACGTCGACCTTGGCGCCGCCCCCGCCACTAAATCCGCCGTTGCCGCGCAGCACCAGCGTGTGGGTCATGACGGCAATGGAATCACCGCTGGCCTTGTCGAACAGTTCGCGGTCGATGTAGAGCAGCGCACCCTTGCCCTCGCCCTTGTCGATGATTTTGGTGACCTTGTTCTGCCCAATCATTGTGGCTTCGGGCGGGATTGCGCGGCGTACGGTGAGGCTTTGCTCGCCATGCAGCAGCTTGACAAAATCGATGCCGAGCTCGGACTCCTTGTACCAGACGCCCGGACGGCACAGCACCACCGCCATCGTCGGCAGCGCCTGGAGGTTTTTCTCAAAGGTGAAATTCAGTTCGTCCCGGTTCAGCGGATCCTTGCTGAGCCCCAACCCCAGCGCGTAGAGCATCGTGTCGCGGATGGTGTAGGTCTGCTCAATCGGTTCAAACTGGTAATTGAGTACGCGTTCGTAGTCGAGCATGTGAATAATCCGTCCTGTTTTAAGCCTTACTTTTTCCTGTTCTTCTTGGCCACGTCATCGCGCAATTGATAGCCGGCCTTGACTCGGTCCCAGGTATTGGCATTGATGCCGGCTTCACGCAACACGCCTTTTCTGATTTTTTCTGAAGGCGTCTTCGGAAAGCCGTCCATGAACTCGATATAGCGCGGTATCGCAAACGCCGGCAATCGATGTTCGCACCAATCCATCAGTTCCTCCGGGGACACCGACTGACCCGGATTGAGCACGATGCAAGCCTTGACTTCGTCTTCGCCGCCTTCCATGTCGGCCGGCACGGCAACCACCGCCACATCGGACACTGCCGCATGTTCGCGGATGGGCGTCTCGACTTCGAATGAAGAAATGTTTTCGCCACGGCGACGCAGCGCATCCTTCAAGCGGTCGACAAAGTAATACCAGCCCTGGGTATCCCGTTTCACGCCATCACCGGTATGGAACCAGAGATTGCGCCATGCTTCCGATGCCTTTTCCGGCATGCCGACATAACCGGCGTTGATGATCCACGGCGTCTTGTGGCGGATGATCAATTCGCCAACTGCGCCGGTCGGCACTTCCTCATCCGTCTCCGAGTCGACCAGGCGAATATCAAAGAATTGTTCGATCAGCAGTCCGGCTGCACCTTGCGGACGGTCGAGCTTCAGTGACAGCGGGGTCATGATCGGACAGCAGATTTCGGTCTGGCCGAAGCCTTCGGCAAATTGCGTCACCCCGAAGCGCTGCTTGAACTCCTCGAGAATTCCATACGGCGTCGGCGCCGCCAGAATACGGCGCAGCTTGTGCGTCTTGTCGCGCGGTGTCGGCGGCTGCGCGAAAACAAAGGGCAGCACTACACCGAGAGAATTGGTCGCCGTCGCGCCGCTGGAATGCAGGCGATCAACCCACTGCGTTGCGCTGAAGCGCTCATACAGCACGCAGCGCGCGCCAGCGATCAGGCAGGGATAGACCGTGAGCAATTGGGAATTGGCATGGAACAGCGGAAAGGCCGTCATGTAGACGTCCTCGCCGGTGAGTTCCAGCGTCTGCACGTCGATCTCCGAGAATAGGTAGAGCTGGGCGTGCGGCATCATCACGCCCTTCGACAGACCCGTCGTCCCCGAAGTGAACATGATCGCACCGATATCCTGCGGCAATACCTTGATGCCCGGATTGGAATCGTCGCTGGAGTAAAGCGACTGGAACGACAGCACCTTGCAGTTGCCGAGCACCGGCAATTGCGCGGGCAGCTTGCCGTCGCGTGTCCAGATCACGATGCGTTCCACTGTCGGCATGCGCTCGATGCTGGCCTGAACCGCCGGCAGCAGCTCAAGGTCGGCGATGATGGTCTGGGCCTTGCTGATGTTGACCTGATGTTCGAGGAAGCTGCCCTTGTAGGCCGTGTTGATCGGCACCTCGATCGCGCCGATTTTGTTCAACGCATAGCAGGACAGCAAATACTCCAGGCTGTTCGGCATGAACAGCACGGCGCAATCGCCCTTGACCAGGCCGACCTTCTGCAAGCCATGCGCCAGTTGGTTGGTCTTGCGATTGGTTTCGGCGAAGGTGTATTCCGGACCATTGTCTTCCCATTTCAGGAACGGGCGATCGCCGATGGTCGTCGCCTGGTGTTCCAGCACGCGGGGCAATACCCATGATTCCTTGGGGAACGTGGGCTTGAATTCGGGAAATGTCAGCATTGAGGTTCTCTCTTGAAACAATGTCCTGGTCAGACGGCGAAGTAAGCGCCGTCCACCAGCAATTCGATCCCGGTGACCACTGGGCTGCTGCCTGTTTTTTCGGCGATCAAATTCAGCGCAGCACTGCAAGCCTTTCAAGTGTCGTTTCAGGTACGGCATCGACCGGTATCTCGGCATAGAGAAACCCGCCAGCGGAAACCGCGGGCGCACTGCCGCCCTGCCAGAATACCGCGTCGACGGCGAGCCCGGTCGGCAGTCCGTTGACCGGTTGCGCAGTGATGCAAAAGTCGATGCCTGCCGCCCCCGCGATATCGCGTTGCACGGGAATGCGCAGGCCGCTTTCCCAGCGGTAGTGGGCAGCGATATTGAACACGGATTGGTACCACTTGATTTCCGCCGCATTGGCCGGCGCAGATTGTTCGCTTTCTTCCAGCAGCAAAAGGTCGATGCCGGATTCGCCAAAGGCGCGCAAAAAATCCGCCACGTACATGGCAGCACCGTCGGCTTCATCTTCCCCGACCTCGGCTGTTTCACCGTGCGCTGCCAGATAGGCATCACCCACCCAGCGTCGCGGCGATGACACGACCAATGCCAGCGGATTGCTGCCATAACTGGCGCGCAAGCCTTTCAGAATTTCGCCGATGTGAGCGCGCAGCGATTCGCTGGCGAGGAGTATTTTCAGCGGTGCCGTGGTGCGCTTCTTGGCGCTCATCTCCTCCGCCAATCCCCTGTCGGCCTGGCGCCATGCCTCGGCAATCGGCCCCACCGGCAGCGAGACAATATCTGACCTCAGCAAGCCCTGCGCCTTGCGATGCCAGGCGACGACTTCGGCCACGTCACACCAGGGCACCTTGCCATTCGCCATCAGGCGCTCCGCGTACGCTGTGGCTTCGATCCACAACACGCGCTTGCCGGAGGACAACAGTTCAGCAAGACGCCCCATGCTTACTTACCCTTGCCTTCCAGCTCGGCGATGCGCGCTTCCAGTTGCGCCATCTTCACGTCCTTTGGATCGGCGATCATGATCGTCTTCATGGCGTCACTGGTCATCTTGATTCGATTTGCTCCCACGCCGGCAAAGATGTTGTTGTTATCGCCCCACGAGCCGTAATAGGGAATTTTTTCCGGCGGCGTGGGCTTGTTCCAGGTCTTGACGAACTCCTTGAACGGTTTGCCGCGGGCGATACGCGCCTTGCGTTCCGCATCGCGTGCTTTTTTGGTGGCGTCGACATCGACGCGGCGGGTGGGCTTGTCGTACACCACTTTGAACAGGTTGCTGGCGACTTCGTGGGAGACGAGATCTTCGAGCACGTCCATCATCACCATTTCCGGATCGCGCTCCAGCACGTCGCCGTAGCCGCCGCCGCCGCCCTGGCAGATCATGTAGATCTCGCCCTCGGTGGTCAGCTCGAAAGTGATGCCAGCATCATCGGCGGTGTAGCGACCGCCTTCAATCGGCTGCTTGTTCATCAGTTCGACGATGTCGAACGGAAACTTTTCGGGATTGCCGGGTTTCTTCAGCCACTCGAACACGTTGATGCCCTTGACGCGGCAGATCGGGTAGGCCGACGAGGAGTAGCCGCCGAACAGGCCAGGACATGAGGAGAAGGACGATCCGGTCTGGCCGGTCATGAAGCCCCACATGTCGGTGCCTCTGGAGGTGATCATCTGTTCGTAACCAGCGCCGCCGCGAAACTTGCCGAAACCCATGCGGTCCTTGGCCAGCGTTTGCGATACCAGGCGCACCATCGGCAGTTCCTCTTCCAGCAATTCCTGTTCGCCGGTGTCGGACATGAAGCTGAAGCAACCAGACAGCGAATGCAGACCGTCGCGGTTCTCGCGCGCGCCCTGGCCGGCACCGTTGATGTCGGCGCAGAAGTTGCCGGTGACTTCGAAGTGTTGCGTCAGGCCGCCGTAAATGAAGGTGGCCGGCTGGTTGTACTGGGCGGCAACGGCGGGCGTGATTCGCGCCTTGGCGTCCAGCGGCACGCTGTACATCAGCTTGTTCATCATCTGTCCGGGCTTGATCAGATAATGGAAAGCCGTGGATACGCTCAACGACAGCGTCGCGTCATAGTCGCTGTCCATCATCGACGGATAGTCGGACTCGAATTCGAAACAGGAAAACACGGCCTGGTTGCGCGGCAGGTCGGGCCACATCTGCTGCATGATGGCAGTCAGGATGAAGGACTTGGTCGATGCCACGACGTTATTGATGGAGCGATTGGAAAGCTGCGGCGAGCTGCCCTTGATCGACCAGGTCGCCCTGTCACCTTTTTTGTGGAATTCGCAATTGAGCTTGATCAGGCACGGCTCACGCAGGCTGGAGTCGGCCCACGATGGAAAGCGCACCACGCCATCGGGCATCTCCGACAGGCGCCGTCTGACTTCGGCTTCGGTGTCCTCGAGGTTCTTGCGCAGGAAGGCGATCAGCGTGTCGACGCCGAATTCAGCGATGGCGGAACGCACCCGCTCCATGGTGCGCATCACGGCGAACAGCTTGACCTTGACGTCCTCGTACTGCAACTTGGGATCGCGCACCGAGTTTTGCAGGAAGGTCAGGATGTCGCGCTTGATTTCGTAGTTCTCGACGATGCGCAGCGGACTCATCTTGAGGCCTTCGTCATACTTCGACTCGGCCCGCGCCGGCATGCCACCCGGTTCGCATGCGCCGTTCTCGCCTTCGTGAATGGTGGAGGATACCCAGCACACCAGTTCGCCATCGTGGAACAGCGGCATCATCATCGACTGGTCGGTGTTGTGCACGCCGCCGTAGCGCGCGTCGTTGTGGATGAAACCGTCGCCGTCGCGCACACCGACCGAGGGCTCGCTGACCCAATACTTGTTGATGAACTTGATCGGATATTGGCAAACGGCGGCGAACGTGGTCATGCCGAACGGCGAACATTCGGACAAATCGCCCTTGGCCGTGAACACCGATGTCACCAGATCACCCCACTTGGCGCCGGGCGCCGAACCCATCTGCTCGATCATGCGGAAGCTCTCTTCCATGCCGGACTGAACGCGACCGCGAATCTGGTTGAGCAAATGCGGATCGTTGACCTTCTTGATCGCGGCATCCTCGCGCGCGGTGCGCGGTTCGAGCCGGTGATTCTGCATTTGCGCGAAATCCGGCCCGTAGAACAGTTGATGTTCTTCGAGGAACTCGCTCATGATCTTCTGATCGGCCGGACTCAGGTTCTCGACTTTTTCTGGTGTGTTCATATCAATCCTTTCTTCTCTGGCTTGACGTGCCTAGTGTGACTTGCCGGCGTCGCGTGTGAACCACACCGCGCCCTGCGCCGCGACTTCCATGTGCCATCCGGGTTCAACCAAATAGGTGGTATGCGGAGTGGTAACCACGGCCGGTCCGTTGATCCGGACACCGTGGGCAAGCGCGTCATGGTTGTAGATCGCGGTGTCCTGCGCGCCTTCATGCCCCACGAAATGACACTTGCGGTTGCCAACCGGTGCGGGTGCCGGCGCGGTTTTGAGAGCGGGCCGGATGTCCTTGAACTGCACCGACTCCAGCTCGACATACGAGCAAACGCGAACGGTGTTGATACGCACGCCAGCCGCCGGAGACTGGCTGCCTTCGCCGAAGCGATCGCCGTAGCTGCGATGAAACTGGCCGATCAATGCCGCGACATCGGACAGGCTGTTGAGGCGGGTCAACTCGGTGGTGACCGTGGTCTGTACCCGCTGGTTGCCGTAGCGCATGTCCAGTTCAAGGCGATATTTGATGTCTTCCAACTTCATGCCCTGACGCAACAGGTCTTCGCGACCGCGGCGTTCCAGCGCCTCGACCATGCCATTTAACTTGGCGTAGTCCGTCAACATCGACTTGGTGCCGGAATGGAACAGCACGGTATAGGTGGACGTCTCGTGGATGTGCATCTGATTCAGGTTGCCGGCGCCGGCGGCAGAGAACACCGAGGCGAAGGGCGGCGCGAGAATCTTGTCGATGCCCAGCTTATTGGCGATGCCGCAGGCGTGGAGCGGGCCATTGCCGCCATAGGTCAGCAGGGTGAAATTTTCCGGCTCGTAACCGAAGGCGCGCAGTTCCGTGGCCACGCCGTTGGCCATGTCCGCATCGACGGTGCTCTTGACGAGCTTGCAGGCCTCGATCACGTCGACATCGAGATTGTCGGCGAGCTGGTCCTCGATGGCCTGGCGTGAACGCTTGGGGTTGAGCTTGATGTGGCCGTTGGCGTAATTGTCGGGATCGAGGTAGCCAAGCAGCAGGTCGGCATCGGTGACGGTGGCTTTCATGCCGCCGCGGTCGTAGCAGGCCGGGCCGGGATCTGAGCCGGCTGATTCGGGGCCGCACTGGACCGTCTTGTACATCTGGTCGTAGCTGGTGATCGAACCGCCGCCCGAACCGAGCGTTACCAGATGCATCATCGGCACAGTGACCAGGCGATGTTCGATGACCGGCATGAAGTCGTAGAACTTCTCGCCGCCTTCGACAACGATACCGATGTCGTAACTGGTGCCGCCCATATCGGTAGCGACGACATTGCCAAGGCCGGCCTGCTTGGCCAAATGCTCGGCTGCCGAAACGCCGGAGACGGGACCGGAGTGCACCGTTTGCAGCGCATCGGTGGAGTTGAGCTGGGCCATGCCGCCGGAGTTGTGCACCACCAGCATCGGCTTGCTGTAGCCCGAGGCGCGCAGGTTCAGCTCCAGCGCCGACATGCCGAAGTACATGACCTTGTGCAGGAAGGCATCCATGATGGTGGAACTGGCGCGGATGTATTCACCCTTGCGGCCCGCGACCTGGTGCGAGAGCAGCATCGGCACCGCGCCCAGCATGTGCTCGGGATAGTCTTCGAGAAAGATGCGCTGGATCGCCAGTTCGTGCGCGGGATTGACCACCGCGTTGGTCAGCGTCACGACGATGGCCTCGGCGCCTTTATCGAGCAGGTCGCGAATCTGGAGCCGCACATCCTGTTCATCGAGAGGCATCAGGATTTCGCCGGCGTAGTCGATGCGTTCGCGCACGTTGCGGACCATCTCGATCGGCACCAGCGGCACCGGGCGCCGGGCGTTGGGCAAATTGCGTTGGTAGGAGATCGCATGCCCTTCGCCATAGGACCGACCGCGACCGATGGGCATCATGCCGCGGAAACCGGGCGTGGTGAGCAGGCCGATCTTGGGCCCCTTGAGCTGGATCAGCGCGTTGGTGCCGAGCGTCGTGGCGTAACGCACCGAGTCGACCGACGACAGCAGTTCGGTGCGCTTGATGCCGATCTCGGCGCAGGCAGCATCGAGCGCCTCGTTGAAGCCCAGCGCCAGATTATGTTTGGTGGTCAGCGCCTTGGTTTCAATGTAGTGGTCGTTCCAGACCACGAAACAGTCGGTGAAGGTGCCGCCGATATCTACGGATACTCGTTTCATCTTGTTTTATCCCGGATTCAGTGACGCAGTTCAGTGAGAATGGCCGTGATGATGGCGACGCAGCGGCGGTGGTGACGCATCTCCAGCCGCGACGTGTTCCTTTTCTTCCTTGCGCGTCGACCACTGCACCTTGAGTGCGTCGACGTCGATCTCCAGGTCGCGCACCGGCGGATGGCCGGGCACGGTGTACTCGGCCTCGACCAGCGTACCGCAACCGGGACAGTAGTACTCGAGGATCGCGCACCATTCGGGATCGGGCGAGAAGGTCTTGGCGTACTTTTTCGGATCGAGCAACGGCGGGTGAATTTCGCGTGGATCGCGGTGATGCACCAGCAGGCCCTCCTTGTACAACTCGCGCGCCGGGCCGATGACATGGTTGCAGTTGCGGCATTCCCACTGCTCGGTGTCGAGGTCGATGCGCAGGTATTCGGTGATGAGTACTTTCATTGTCGTCTCTCCTACTTCAGTTTCGTCAGGATGGTGTCGCGGTTGGCATTGATTTCAAAACGCCAACCGGCGCCGACACGACCGGTGAAATATGCTTCTTCGAGAATGCATGGGCCTTCGCCCGTAGCGCCCGATGGTTGCTCTTCGATGCGGAACACCGGCAAGTCGACGCTGGTCTTTGCCGCCGTCTGCACCCGGCGCTTGCCGCTCGATACGGCAGGCACCGCTACAGTATTTTTTACCGACGCGAAACTTGCGTGATTGATTTTTTTGACAACGCGCAGCGCGACCGAAACGTGATCGCTGTCGATCAGGTCTTTCGGCAACGCTTTCCCCGGTGACCACGGCAGTTCAGATTCGTCATCACCGCGCACGCGGACCACGCCCCACTCCAGCACACACTCGTCGAACTCGAAACCTTCGGCGAACATGTCGCGGCGGGCACGGTGAGTCAGCTCCTCGACGACTTCTTCGGTGGCAGCCTTTGTCAGGGTGCGCACCCGGCCCTGATAGCTCTGTCCAATGTCGGAAAAACCGATGCCGAACGCCGAGAACACCGCAGCCAGTCCGGGGATGATGGCGCTCTTGATGCCTGCCGCCTCGGCGATATCGGTGACGAGAAAGGGGCCGGCACCACCGAAAGCCGCCAGCGTCGTATTGGCGTCGATCTTGGTGTAACCGGCCAGGCTTTCAGCCACCTTCTGACCCCAGGCTTTTTGCGCCGCTTCCAGCGCTGCATCGAGATCGATGCCGAGCGGGACGGCAATGTTTTCTTTGACAGCCGCTTCGGCGCGGGCGCGATCCAGTTTCATCGCACCGCCAAAATAGCTGACCGGATCGATCAAACCGGTGAGTAAAAAGACGTCGGTGATCGTCGCGTTCTGCCCGCCCAAACCGAAACAGGCCGGACCGGGCGCACCGCCGGTGGATTCAGGACCGACCTTCACCTTCTTGTTTTCCACCTTGATGATCGACGAACCGCCGACCCCCACGCTGACCACCTCACACAACGGCAGCGAGACGGCAATGCCTTCCACAGCACCGCGTCGGCTGGCGGCGACCTTGCCGTCTTCCACCATGCCGATGTCGGTAGTGGTGCCGCCAATGTCCATGCTCAGCAGGCGCTTGTAGCCATAGTGTTGGGCGAGCGCGCGAGCGCCTTCCATGCCGCCACGGGGGCCGGAACTATAGGTTTTGACAGCGACGGTTCTGGCAACGCGGGCCGAATCGCCGTCATTGCGGAAGATCAGCAACGGATGCTGGTGGTAGTACTCACGCAGGATGCCTTCGGCGTTGTAGAGGAAGGTCTCCATGGTCGGATGGAGAAATGCATTCAGCAAGGATGTCCAGGTGCGGCGTTCGCGATTGGAATCATCCGCCAGGTCGCTTGCGCACAGCACCGGCACGACGCCGAGCAGATGACGCGGAAACTTTTCCAGCGCTGCGGCCTTGAAGCGCGCTTCGTCCTGACCGTATTCAGCGCCGTCGAAACTCACCACGACACGGTTTGCGCCGGCCGCCGTGAGGTGGTTGATGGTCATCACGACCTCATGGTCGAAATTTTCCCAGGACAGGGCGGTATCAAACTCGGCGACGCGGTCACCGACCAGCGCATCGAACAACTCCGTTTCGGCCTTGTTACCTTTCAACGAAGCGACCTTCGAACCCTTGGGCACGATGAGGCCGATGCGCGGCCCTTTTTTCTCGACAATCGCGTTGGTTCCCTGCGTCGTGGAGTAGCGGATGTGATCGGTCGACAGCAACAACTCGACGATCTTCTCTTCGCCATAAATCATCTTCGACGCTTTTTTCAATCCTTCGAAGAAACACTTCGAAAGATCGTAGGGCGTAGTGATGGTCTTGGTGTGTATGACCTTGGCCCCATCGATCACGCAGATGTCAGTCAACGTACCGCCGTTGTCGATGTTGATCAGCTTTCCCATGTAGTTCTTCCTCTTTCGGCTTGGCTGTCGCCTGCAATGGCAACAAACTTCTGCGCGGGTCGCACGACTGGACTGTAGTCGCTCCCGGCAAAGCGTCCCGCTATTTGGTTTATACAACGCTGTTCGGCAGTCTACCCGTCAACCGGGCAGGAAAGCACCCTCTAACGAGGGGGAATGCGGGGACTGGCGGGGGGGATGGGGGGGGTAGTCCCCGATTTATCAGCGAATTGCAGGCTGCGATGCGGAGCTGCCCCGCTTTTCATCACCGCCGCCCAGCGCCTTGTAGAGTTGCACCGTGCTGGACAACAACTGGGTTCTCACCTGCACGGCATCCTGTTGCGCAGTAAACGATTCGCGTTGGGCATCAAGCAATTCCAGATAGGACGCCACCCCACCCTTGTAGCGCGCCTCGGTCAACAACAGGCGTTGCTGTTGGGCTGCTGCGGTCGCTTCCTGAGCCTTCAATTGTTCGCCCAGCGTGCTGCGTGCCGCCAGCAGATCGGCCACTTCGCGGAAAGCCTGCTGGATTGCCTTTTCATACTCGGCGACGGCAATGACTTTGCGAGCTTCGGCAAGATCGACATTGGACGAATTGCGACCAGCATCGAACAACGGTTGACTCAATACCGGCTGAAAACTCCAGGCTTCGCTGCCAGCCTTGAACAAGCCGGAAAGACCGTTGCTCGCCGTGCCATAGAAGCCGGTCAGCGTGATTTGCGGCAGAAACGCTGCGCGCGCGGCACCAATATTGGCGTTGGCGGCAATCAGCTTTTGCTCGGCGGCCAGCACATCCGGTCGCTTGAGCAGCACATCGGACGGCAGATCGGCTTCCAGATCGGCAACGATGCCCTGCTCGCTCAGCTGCCTTCCCGGTGGCAAGTCTGCCGGCGCCTGTCCGACCAGAAGACGCAGCGCATTGCCGGCCACGGCCTGCTGGCGTTCGAGGTTAGACAGTTCGGCGCGGGCTGATTGCAGCGCCGCATCAGCGACCAGAAAATCGAGGTCACCGGCAACGCCTACTTCGCGCCGCTTGTCGGTAAGGTCACGCGTTTCCTGACGGGAACGCAACGTTTCCCGCGTCAGCGCGGTACGTTCATCCATTTCCTGCAAGGTCAGATAGGCATTGGCCACGTCGCTGATCAGCGAAAGGCGGAAGGCACGGCGTGCCTCTTCAGTCGACAGATAGCTGGCCAGAGTGGCATCGCTGAGATTCCTGACCCTACCCCAGAAGTCCAGCTCAAAGGAGAGCAAACCCAGATTGACGTCATAACGCTGGGTCGTCACCGGCCTGCCGATTTGCGAAACGGCGGCTGGCGTGCGCGCGGCGTTGCGATCCACGTTCAGGTTGACGTTCGGCAGACGGTCCGCGCTCTGGATGCCAACCAAGGCGCGCGCTTCGGCAACGCGCGCGGTGGCAATACGCATGTCGCGGTTGTTGTCGAGCGCGGCGGCAATCAGCGCCTGCAGGCGTGGATCCGGAAAGAAGCTGTGCCAATCGACATCGGCGACATGCCGCGCACCGCTCGATGGCGCAGACTCGGGCCAGTGCGCGGATACCGGCGGGGCCGGCCTTACATAGTCAGGCGCGAGATTGCAACCGCCAAGAGCAATCAGGCCTATTGCAACAAGGAGGTTTTTACGCATTGCCATTCTCCTCCGTCCTGTCCTGGTGATGGCGTTTGTGGCCCGGCAACAGACGGCTGACGACAACGAAAAAGACTGGGACCAGAAATACTGCAAGTGCCGTGGCGGCGATCATTCCGCCGATGACGCCGGTGCCGATGGCATGTCGACTCTGCGCCCCTGCTCCTGTGGAAATTGCCAGCGGCATGACGCCGAGAATAAAGGCGAACGACGTCATCAGAATCGGCCGGAAGCGCAGGCGACAGGCTTCAAGGGTTGCCTCAACAAGATCCATGCCCTGTTCGTGCAGCGACTTGGCAAACTCGATGATCAGGATCGCGTTCTTCGATGAGAGACCAATGATGGCGATCAGGCCAACCTTGAAGAAGACGTCGTCCGGCAGGCCGCGCAGTGTCACGGCCAATACGGCGCCCAACACCCCCAGCGGCACCACCAGAATGACGGCGACCGGGGTGGACCAGCTCTCATACAGCGCCGCCAATGCGAGAAACACTACCAGCAGCGACAGCGCAAAGAGGAAAGGCGCCTGGGCGCCGGAAAGCCGCTCCTCATACGAAGTGCCGGACCACTCGAAGCCGATGCCGAGCGGCAATTGCGTGGCAATACGTTCCATCGCCGCCATCGCCTCGCCGGTGCTGTGGCCCGGCGCTGGGCCACCGGAAAGCTTGATCGACGGATTGCCGTTGTAGCGATCAAGCTTGGGCAGCCCCACCGTCCAATGTGCGGTGGCGATTTCGGATAGCGGCACCATCTCGCCGCGCGAATTTTTCACCGGCAGCTGCAATATCTGCTCAGGGCGGGAGCGAAGATCGGATTCCGCCTGCATCTGAACGCGCAGGATGCGCCCCTGACGAATGAAATCGTTGATGTAGGAAACGCCCAGCGTCGCCTGCAAAGTGTCATTCAGCGCCGCGCTGCTGATCGATAACGCGCGCGCCTTGGCCTGGTCGATATCGAGCATCAATTGCGGCCCAGGCTCCTGACCTTCTGGTCGCACTCCGACCAGCGCCGGATCCTTGGCTGCCTGTTGGAGAATCTGGTTGCGCGCCTCAATCAGCCTGTCGCGACCCAGGCCGGAACGGTCCTGAAGACGAAAATCGAAACCGCCGATGGCGGCGAGCTCCGGAATCGGCGGGACATTGATGGCGAGGATGAACGCCTGCTTGATCGGAAACAGCGCCCTATTGGCGCGACCTACCAGACCTGAGGCCGAACTGTCTGCTGTCGTTCGCGTGTCCCAGTGCTTGAGCTTGATGAAAGCCAGCGCCGAATTCTGTCCGCGTCCGAAAAAGGAAAAGCCGATGACGCTGACGATGTGCTCGATCTCGGGTTGCTTTTGATAAAAACTCTCAACCTGCTTGACAACTTCCAGCGTGCGCTCCTGGGTCGCCCCCGGCGGCAACTGCATCAAGGTAATGAAGTAACCCTGGTCTTCTTCAGGCAGAAAACTGCCCGGCAGGCGCGCAAAAAGAAATCCGGCAATGGCGATCAACGCCCCATACAGCACCAGCCAGCGACCGGTCTTTTTCAATATCCGGGCGACATTGGAGCGATACCGCGTGGCCGTGCTTAAAAAAAATCGGTTGAACCAACCGAAGAACCCAGTCGCCGACGTGTGCGCCTTGCCCGGCGCATGCTTCAGCACAGTGGCGCACATGGCCGGCGTCAGGGTCAATGCCAGCAAGGCCGAGAACAGCATGGCCATCAGCAAGGTCGCCGCGAACTGGCGGTAGATCGCCCCAACCGAGCCGCCGAAGAAGATCATCGGCACGAACACCGCGCTCAACACCAGGGTGATGCCGATAATGGCGCCGAAGATCTGGTCCATCGCTTTGCGGGTCGCATCCCTCGGTGACAGTCCCTCCTCGGTCATGATGCGCTCGACGTTCTCGACCACCACGATGGCGTCATCGACGACGATGCCGATCGCCAGCACCATGGCGAACAATGTCAGCACGTTGATCGAATAGCCCAGCACATAAAGGCCGGACAATGCGCCCATCAGCGCAACCGGCACCACAATCGCCGGAATCAGCGTGGCGCGGAGATTGCCGAGGAACACGTACATCACCACGAAGACGAGGATCATGGCTTCGACCAAAGTCTTCAACACTTCAGTGATGGAAATGTCGACAAACAGCGAAGTGTCATAGGACACCTCGAAGGCAATGTTCTTCGGAAAATACTTCGACAGCTCGGTCATCCTGCTCTTGACCGCCTTGGCCACTTCAAGCGCATTGCCGCCCGGAGCCACCCGCACCGCGATGAAGGCGGTCGGCTGACTATCGACGCGGGCAAAGATGTTGTAGTCCTGCGCGCCGAGTTCGACCCGGGCGACGTCCTTGACGCGCACCGTGGCGCCGTCGGGCTGGGCACGAACGATGATATTGCCGAACTCTTCCGGCGTGGACAACCGGCCGCGGGTGACGATCACGGCATTGAATTGTTGGCCCGGCGCTGCCGGCGCCTGCCCCAGTTCGCCGGTCGCCAGTTGCACGTTTTGAGCGCGCACCGCGTTCGCGACATCGGACGGCGCGAGATTGAAGGCATACAGTTTTTCCGGCTTGAGCCAGAGACGCATCGAATATTCCGTGCCGAACATGGTGGCTTCGCCAACTCCCGGCACCCGACGTACCGGATCGAGCACATTGGTTGCGGCAAAGCTGCCCAACGCGACGTTGTCGAGCGTTTTGTCGGGCGAATAAATGGAGGCGAACATCAGATAGTTGCGCTGCTGCTTGGTGACCGGCACGCCGAGCCGGCGCACATCTTCTGGCAAGCGCGCCTCGATGCGCTTGTAGCGGTTCTGCGCCTCGACCGAGGCCTCGTCGAGATTGGTGCCGGGCTCGAAGGTCAAGGTCAGCGTTCCGACACCGAGTTCCGAAGAGGCGTCCATGTAGAGCAGATGCTCGATGCCGTTCATTTCCTGCTCGATCAACGCAGTGACGGTGTCTTCGATCACCTGCGCCGATGCGCCCGGATAGGTGATGTTGAACGCGATTGACGGCGGTGCCACTGCCGGGTATTGCGAGACCGGCAAGTTGCGCAACGCCAGACTGCCCGCCAGCACGATGACGATGGCGATGACCCAGGCAAACACCGGGCGGTCAATGAAAAATTTGGCCAGCACGGCGCGCGCCTACTTTTTATCAGCCGCAGACGGCCGGGATGCAAGCGCGGGATCCGCTGGCGCCGATGGTGCTGCGACAGCTTCCGGATTCCACGGCACAGGTTTCACCACGCTGCCGGGTGGCGCTTTTTGCAAGCCGTTCACGATGACCTGCTCGCCACCCTTGAGCCCGTCGGCGATGATCCAGTCCGCACCAGACATGCCGTCCGCCTTGACCGGTTGGGGCGCCACCTTGCCATCCTTGTCGACCACCATCACGAATTGTCCAAGGTTGTTCGACTGCACCGCCCGTTGCGGCAACTTGATGGCGTTGTCCATCAGCGCCTGGGGAACGCGAACACGGACGAAAGTCCCGGGCAGGAGTTCGCGCTTCGGATTGGGAAATTCGGCTCTGAGCTGGATCGAGCCAGTGTTGGGATCAACCGCAAGATCGGAGAATTGCAGTTTGCCCGGATGCGCATAGACGCTGCCATCCTCAAGAACGAGTTCGACGCGCGTTTCACCGGCGCGCTTCACTTTGCCTACCTTGACTGCCTGTTGCAAACGCAGCAAATCGGCATTGCTCTGGGTGAAATTGGCGTAGATCGGGTCAATCTGTTCGATGGTCGCCAGCAGCGTCGCCTCATCTTTACCCACCAGCGCCCCCTCGGTCACCGCAGCGCGGCCGATGCGGCCGGCAATCGGCGCCGGTACGTTGGCATTTTCGAGATCGAGCCTGGCCTTGGCCAGGACGGCATCAGCCTGCTTCAGCTTGGCCTGGGCCTTTTCGTAATCCTGCTGGCTGACCATCTTCACGTCGAGCAAATGCTTGTAGCGATCGATCGTCAGTTTCGCCAGCACCGCATCGGCCTCGGCGGAATCAGCAGCGGCCTTGTAAACGCGCGGATCAATCAGAAACAGGCGCTTGCCGGCGGCGACATCGCTACCTTCTGCAAACAAGCGCTTGTCGACGATACCTTCGACCCGGGCGCGTACCTGCGCTGTGCGCGTGGCCTGTAGCCGACCTGGCAGTTCCTGGGTTGTCGTCGCGGCGCCGGGTATGACGATGACGACATCGACTTCCGGCGGTGGCATGGTGCCTGGACCGCCCTGCCCTGCGGCCTGGCCTGACTTGTCAGCGCCGCAACCGGCGAGTCCAGCAAGTAGCAGTGCGTAAACACCGAGAAATAATCTTCGTTGCATTTTCTTTTACTCCGGAAAATCAGCGCGCAAACGCCTGGAGAAAATAATCGACGAACCTGCAAGCCATTGCCGCTTCAGACTTCGCTGACATGGATTGTGGCCGACAAAACGGCAGATGCGATCAATGCCCACCCGCATGCGTGCAACACTTCGGTGGCAAAGGGGCGGCGTCTGACCAGCGCTAATCAACCTGCGGCTGGGTCGCGGTCCAGCGGCGGCCGCGGCGGCGGTTGACGTCCTTCAGCGGCTGGTTGTCCTGAGCCATGCCGTAACCAATGCGACCGTCGGAAAGCACCCAGCGGAATACCGTCACCGTGACAATGGCGCTGGTATAGCAAATCCATGGCGCACCGACCTCGGCCACGCCGTGCATGCGGAAGGTGCGACCACGCTTGTCGGTGGCTTCAACTTCGATGGCGGTATTGGTCGAACCCATGCGGGTCGAGCGAATCTTGATGTCCGTCAGGCCATAGACCTGCCCGTTCTCCAACACATAGCCGTGCGCCAGCGCATGTTGCGAGTCAATGGGCTTGTCGAGATCCCAGGTGTTGATCCAGTGAATGGTGAGGTCGGGACCAAAATGCGCGTGCATCCATCCCATCGGATGCAGGTCGTTTTCGGGACGCAGGCCCCAACTGTGATCCATGGTTTCGACACAATCCACCTTGTACTCCTTGCCGCGCAGGATCAACGATCCGGTGACGCGCCCCGTCAGATCGAAGTGTCCACCATAGGCCTCGCCCAACCCCGAACCGGCGGCCTGAGCGGCCTTGTCCTTCTGCGCTTTCGGGCTGTGGTCGGGATCGTGGATGTCGAAGGGCTCCATCAGGGCCGTGAAGTCCACATGGATCTCGGTGTTGTCGGAACCCACGTAATCGACGCGGTAGTCACGCGGTGGCTTGGTCGCCTGGATGTGCAAACCATTGGGCGTGGTGTAGTCGGAAAATTTCTCCGGCGCGGGCAGATGTTGTTGCGCGTCGAAATACAGGTATTCACCACGGCTCTCGGTCAGGCAGCCGAGGATCAACACATCGGCATACATCACGGCGATTGCTTTGCGGGCCACGGTATAGACCTGGGCAACGATGCGTTCCTCAGGAATATACAGACAGAAATAGTTGGTCTCGCCCCAGCGGTAGTCAGCATTGGCGGGGGTATGGAATTCGACGTCCTTGGCGGTAATCATTGATGTTTCCTTGGTTCGGGTGCGGATAGAACAACGTGTTTTTACGACGTAATCTTCACCTGCTTGTCTGTCGAGCAACGACCGTGACGGCGGTTCAGGGCCAGCATGGAGGTGTTGTAGGATCCCAGCCCGTAGCCCATGCGGCCATCGTCCAGCATCCAGCGCATCATGTTCACGTAAAGCATGCCGCTGGTGTAGGGCACCCAGGGCACCCCGATCACCGCGGTGCCGAGCAGACGATAGGTCTTGCCGCGCTTGTCGGTGACTTCCGCCTCGATACCGGTGAGCACGCTGCCGAGGTGGATGCAGTCGATTTTCATGTCGGTGAGGCCATAGGCAATCCCGTTCTCGAGCACATAGCCGTGCGCCAGCGCATGCTCGTCCGCCGCGCCGGGCTTGTCCGGATCCCACTTGTTGATCCAATGGATGGCGAAGTCCTTGCCAAAATGGGCATGCGACCAGCCCATCGTGGCCATGCCGAATTCGGCGCGCGGCCCCCAACTGTGATCCATGGTCTCGACGCAGTCGACCTTGTACTCCTTGCCACGCAGTTTGAGGCTGCCGGTGATGTGGCCGGTGAGATCGAAGTGATTGCCATAGGCGGCGCCCAATCCCGATCCCTCGTTCCTCGCCACCTCGGTCGCCTGCGCCTTGGGACTATGGTTCGGATCGTGGATGTCGAAGGGCTCCATCAATCCCTTGAAGTCGAAGTGCAGCTCCATGCCATCCTGGCCGAGATAGTCCACGTGGTAGTCGCGCGGATTGAAAGCCCGCACATGCAGACCGTTCGGGGTGCGAAAGTCGGAAAGTTTTTCAGGGGCGGGGAGATGCTGCTGCGAATCAATGTAGAGACACTCGGCGCGGCTGTCGGTCAGCGCGCCAAACACGATGACGTCCACATGCTGCACACCCAAGCCCTTGCGCGTCACCACATATACCGAGGCCATGAGACGCGCCTCGGGTATGGTCAGGCAGAAATAATTGGTTTCCGCCCAGGTATGGTCGGCATCCGGTGGAATGTGAAACTCGATGTCCTGCGGATGAATCATGCCAACGCTCCTGTCTTGAAAAACACTGATTAAGGCCGTTCGTGGTGAGCCTGTCCCCCAAGGGGACTTCCTGCGGGGCGTCGAACCACATGCTGAATTAACCTTCTACAGTTCTATTGCTTGCACAGGCCCTTCGACAGGCTTGTATGGTTTATACCGGCTCTTTTACTTGAAGAAAGGAAGGCGAAGAGCCGGGGTGGAGGAACATCGACAGGCATCGGCAGTGTGCCTACTGACCGACTCACTGAGACATTCCTCACCCCTCTCACCAGCGTCGATGAGGAATCCAGCGCAGAAGCCCAAGCGCCGATGTATGCAAGCTTACGCTGACGAGGGAGCGACCCCGGCACACGCCATTGTGAACCATGAATGAATCGTTGAACACCCCGTGCTTTATCGGCATTGACGTGGCCAAGGCCGAAGTCGTCATTGCTACCCATGGCGATAGCGCCACGCGCAGCATTGCCAACACCGCAACCCCCTTGAAAGCCTGGCTCAAGGCCTTGCCCCCTGGCAGTCGTCTTGGACTCGAATCCACCGGCAGCTATCATGAACTGCTGGCTGGACTGGCCCATGGCGCTGGTTCGACCGTCTATCTGCTGAACCCCAAGGATGTGCGTCACTATGCTCAATCGGTCGGCATCCGTGCCAAGACGGATCAGGTCGATGCCCGACTGCTGGCGCGTTTCATTGCGCACGAACACGAGACGCTGCATCCCTGGCAACCACCGACGCCGGTACAACGCCAACTTGATACGCTGCTCAAGCGTCGGGCGACGCTGGTACGTGCTCGGGGAGCGATACGGCAATCGATGGCGCATTTGTCTTCCTTGAAGACCGAAATCAAATTCACCTTCAAGGCAGTCAATAAGTTGTTGGACGCCATCGACCGGGCAATTGAACAAACGTTGACGAGCCAACCCGATGTTCAGATGCAAGCAGCCTGTATCCGCTCGATTCCGGGCATTGGCCTGCTGACAGGTGCGGCTTTGCTGAATTTGTTCCGGCGTTTGCCTGCGGTTCGTGCCGACGTGGTGGTGGCTTTCACCGGCCTTGATCCGCGTCCTTGTGATTCGGGGCAGAAGCGGGGCAAGCGTCGCCTCTCTAAGCGAGGTCCCAGTGAGCTGCGGTGTCTGCTCTTCAACGCTGCGATGTCCGCTGCTAAAACTAAACTCTGGCGACCTTACTATGAACGTGAACGTGCCAAGGGCTTGCCTACTACCGCTGCCCTGGTCGTGATCGCCAGACGTTTGGTGAGAGTCGCTTTCGCTTTGTTCAAGAAACAGATTCACTTCAATCCAGACAGGATCAAAATTGCTTGACGAAAACCATAGAATCTCAGGGCGAACGGGGAACTTAATCAGCATTTCCCTTATCGTGACGTTGTTCAGGTGCCGAACGACAGTTCAAAGATTCCTGAGCCGCGCTCGCCATCGCAGGTGACTTCGACCACGTGCTCGATCAGGCCCTTGGTGATTGGGTTCTTGCGCGGATCGGAGGGTTCCCAGCGCTCGCCCGACACATTCAGCGGGCCCTGCTTCATGCCATGAATGAGGCCGTTCAATCCGCCGTACATCCCGCCGCGCAACAGGATCGAGGTATCGCGACGACGCATGTTCACGTTCAGTACCTTGCCCGATGCGAGATGGACTTCGACGAGCGCGTTAACGAAATGCTTGTCGCCCGAATAATCGATCTTGCGCACCACCTTGGCGATTTTTTCCTGGGCGCCGCCTGCCTTGTCGCTCCAGCGCAGTTGGCCGTCGAAGAAACAGCCGGTGCCATCGTCCTCCTGGGTCTGGAAGTACCAGAAATAGAACGATTCGGCCTGCACACAGCACCAGTTGTGGCCCGTACCCCATTTGGCCTGGCGAAACCAGGCAGACATGTCCTCGACCACGGCGATGCCGGGACGCACGCCCCAGGAACGGTCGCGCACGGCGTAATGGGTATTCTGAGTCAGAGCGATCTTCTTGCCGTCGATCCTGGCCCACCCTTCGACGCGGCCGACATGGGCGAAGTGGGTCCAGTCCCAGACGCGGCGGCCCTCGACTTCGGAGATCAGGCGCACGGGCTCCGTGGCCTGAAAGTTGGCGATGTAGTTGAAGTCGTAGCTGACGCCCTGCTCGTTCTCGTCGAGCCGGAAGCGCCAGCGCTTCATCGGCTCGAGGATTTCAGCATGGATGGGACCGATATCCATTTCGTCGCGATTGCCGTTCACCAGCTCGCGCGAACCGCGGACATTGACCTGAAACCCCGGCGTGGAGATCATGCCGAAGCCGTCCATCACCTTCTGGTTGGGATACACACCGATCCCCTGAGTGATGGACAGGGAGCCGTCCAGGGCTTGCATGTTGAAATAAAAACGATCAAACCAGCGCGGGTCGGTCGTGTCGACCACTTGGTCGATTGTTCCATAGTTCTGGTGGATCAGTGCATCGTCAAGACGGGCCATCGAGTATTCTCCTCAAAAATTCATAACCCGTAGATAGGACGATTGCATCGCCTTCCACGTGGTGTTTATCGGTTGGTGCAACAGGATTCGACCTGATGCATCAGGATACCGCTCAGCGGAGCAGAAAAGAACCCCCCATGAGGGATCCCGGCCTCGCCCCCCAGAGTGGGGTGTGTTTTGGTTCGACCCTTTGCCGATAGTGGGTGGCACCGGATCCATGCATAGCGGATGATCGACAACAATGACAAAGGAGGAAGACTATGAGAGAAAAAAGATTTGAAGGTCGTGTCGCCATTGTCACGGGTGGAACCACCGGAATTGGTGAAGCCACCGTGCGTCAGCTGGTCGACGAAGGCGCTCGCGTGGTGATCGCCGCGCGGCGTGCCGAGCTTGGTATCGCACTTGAAAAGGAACTGGGATCGGAGCGCGCGATTTTCCAGAAATGTGATGTCGCCGTCCAGGCAGACGTGGAAGCCCTGGTGGCCGCGACCATCAAGGCTTTCGGCGGTCTCGATATCCTGATCAACAACGCCGGCGTTGGCTGCTTTGGCTACACGCCCGATCTGGATGCTGCCGTCTGGCACCAGACCATCGCCGTCAATCTCCATTCCGTCTTTTACGCCTGCAAGGCGGCCATTCCCCACATGAAACGCCGTGGGGGTGGTGCTATCGTCAATGTCGCGTCGGTTTCCGGCATGTACGCGGACTACGGATTTACCGCGTACAACGCATCGAAAGGCGCTGCCATCAACTACACCAAGTCGCTGGCCATTGACCATGCCCAGGACAATATCCGCGCCAACGTGGTCTGTCCCGGGCTGGTGGACACGCCGCTGTCCGACATCATCAATCAGCTCAACCTGCATGACCTGTGGGTCGAGACCATACCGATGAAACGCGCCGGCCGGCCGGAGGAAATCGCCCGCATCATCGCGTTTGTCGCATCCGACGAAGCCAGCTTCATGACCGGCAGCAGCATCGTTGCCGATGGCGGCCTCTCGGCTGCAACTGGACAACCCAATCTGCCGAAATTGATGGAAAAAATGAATGCCGGCGGATGACCGTGTGGCTCGAATCAGAATGTCGGCGTGTTGTCAGCTGTGTGACGAGGGTCGGGAGAAACCTGGCGCAGTAGATATAGAACTTGATTGCGTCCCTGCCACTTTAACTGAATTAGACGGGGAACAATTCTTCGAATGGAGGTAATCAGTCGTGTTTCAGTTCTTACGTTCACAAATCAAAGACCCCAACACTCTTCGACAGGAAGAACTTGAGCCAACATTTATTGATTTAAAAAATACCATTCTCGCGAAATATCCAAGTAGTTTTAATAGCGCGAGTGACGACCCAAGTTTTCGCCGCTTATTTTCTAGGATTGAGATGATTCTTGGGCGGATATTGTCTCGACACGAAAGATATGTTGTTGATGTCGAAACTGCTTTTAACCGTTGGGCACACCCACCCTTATTTATTGAGCGTCCAGGAAACCCTTGGGATCAAAAAGTTTATTCTCCGAACAAAAATCTAAATCTTGTCGAAACTAAATCTGAGATTCTTTTTTATATGTGCTTCTTTGCCTATTACGGAGGTATAGCGAAAGATGTGGGTACGATTAAATCAGATCCTACGTATGCAATAGAAGTACTGGATAATCTCATTCAAAATCGCGACTTTGCTCCTGCCATATTTTTCAAGGGGCTCATCTATAAATATGGGCTCTATCCTGATTTGCCTCCAAAATTGACTGAAGCAAAATCGCTTCTCGATACTGCGGCAGCAAAAGGTATCGGTGGTGCAGTTATAGAACTCCGCCAGTTTGATATTCACGAAAGAACAAGTAGGTACAACTGGCGGTAGCGTTCTAAAGATCAAAAGAGCCAGGGTCTGAGGTTTCCCCACGAATACCCCATTCAGATCAGTGAATTACCGAGTGGCGTTAGCACGAAGAGCATGAATATTGAACCGCTGATATGAGGGTGCTCGCATAACGCAGGTCTTTATCCTTGTTAGTGACCAAACCTT
>JAYUGL010000157.1:0-13977 GCA_043738385.1 Sterolibacteriaceae bacterium | reverse complement strand
TCAGCATCAGCACCGCTTCCGGTTCCGGGAATCCGGTCAAGTAGTGGAAATAGCTGTCGGCGCGATAAGGATAGGTCGCATCGCTGTTACGAAACTTTTCTGGCGCGGTGGGAATAATGGCGATGCCCGAGCCCATTTGTTGCAGCAGTTTGTGGCGACGGTTCTTGAAGGGTTGAGTATTCATGGATTCATTATAGTAGCGAGCGCAATTCGGCATCGAGTTGCAATAGACGTTGCGGGGTACCGACGTCTTCCCAACGGCCTGCGTGGAATTCTCCAGAGATCTTGCCCGCACTCATCGCGGCAAGCAGGAGAGGTGAAAGTTTGGCTCGAGCGCCGCGCTCAACGTTTGAGAAAAGCTCAGGTCGATAGATGCCGATGCCTGAGTAGGTGAGGAGTGAGGAGTGAGGAGTGAGGAGTGGAGCGGTCAAGCGGCCTTGGTCCAGAGCGAAGTCCCCGGATGGGTGATGCTCCGGGTTGGCAACCATCACCAAGTGCGCGAGATCATTGGTGTTCAACGCGAAGGCGGCCTGCGCAAAACTCCAGTCGCAGAAGGTGTCGCCGTTGACCACCAGAAACGGATCGTCGCCGAGCAATGGCAAAGCATTGGCAATGCCGCCTGCGGTTTCCAAAGCCCCCGGTGGTTCGGGTGAGTATGTGATGGAAAGGCCAAACGCGGAACCATCACCAAGGAGCGCTTCAATTTGTTCGCCGAGGTGGGCGTGATTGATGACTATTGCGCGAAAGCCGGCAGCGGCGAGTCGCTCAAGGTGCCAGACGATCAGTGGTTTTCCCCCAACTTGCAACAAGGGCTTCGGCGTGTGGTCGGTCAGCGGACGCATGCGTTTGCCCCTTCCGGCAGCGAGAATCATGGCTTTCATGAAAAGTCTTTCACCACAGATACACAGAGGCACAGAGGAAAAACGAGGAGAAACCGAAAACTTCACTGAGATTTGGTCTGATTTTTCTCTGTGCCTCTGTGTCCCCCAAGGGAACTTCCTTTGGGGCGTCTCTGTGGTTCACGTGTTGACTTTTACAGCGGCCATCGTATGTCCAAGCACCGTGATCTTGTCTTCCAACTGATCGAGTAGTTTTAACAGCGGGTTGAGTTCGCCGTAGCGTTCGCAGGCGGCGCGTAAATACTTCGCCACCAGCGGCATGTCCTTGAGGTAGCCGCCCTTGCCGTCGCGGTGATAAAGACGCGCAAAGATGCCAAGCACTTTGAGATGACGCTGTACGCCCATCCATTCATAGTCGCGGTGAAATTCGCTGAAATCGCTGCGTACCGGCAGGCCGGCTTGTCGCGCCTTCTCCCAATAGCGGATCAGCCAATCGAGGGTGATTTCCTCGTCCCAGTCAACGTAGGCATCCTTGAACAGCGACGCCAGATCGTAGCTGATCGGGCCGTGGACAGCATCCTGAAAGTCAACGATTCCAGGATTTGGATTTGTGACCATCAGATTGCGCGAGTGATAGTCGCGATGCACGAACACGCGCGGTTCGGCGAGATTGACAGCCAGGATTTTTTTGAAACATTCTTCGAGCTGTCCGCGCTGGTTTTCGCCCAGTGTCGTGTTGAGATGTTTGGTGACATACCAGTCAGGAAACAAGTCCATTTCACGTTCGAGCAGGACGTTGTCGTATTCGGGCAGGCAATTCGGTCGGCTGGCGAGTTGGATGCGCACCAGTGCATCGATGGCATCCAGATAGAGTTGTTGCGCATCTCCCGCAGAGCCGGAAGTGTTCAGCGCGGCGAGATAGGTGGTCGAGCCGAGATCGGACAACAGCAGAAAGCCTTGCTCCATGTCCGCAGCCAATACCTCTGGGACATGTACCCCCGCCGATTGAAACAGTGACTGGACGTGGAGCCAGGGACGGACATCTTCGCGACCGGGCGGCGCGTCCATGATGATGCTGGTCGAACCATCGTCCAGTGCGGCACGAAAATAACGGCGGAAACTGGCATCGGCGGAGGCGGGGGCAAGCGCAAACGCGCGTCCCGGCCGGAGTTCGCTCAGCCATGCCTCAATCAATCGCTGCCGCTGCATGTCGGGAGGTGGGAACCCAAGCTGATAGAATCACGGATTCTAACATTCGACCCTGGGCCAATTCGGCAGGCACTCCGACCACCGCATGCCTTTTCCCCTGCGCGAACAACTCGGCCTCCTGCTCCTGCTGGTAATTGCGGGAAAGGTCATGGCAGCAGATTCCCTTCCGCCATTGCGTGTCGATCCGGCACTACTGGGGAATTCTCCTGTGGTTGAGTCACGTACCGAGACAGCGCCCGCGACGCCTGCTCAGGCGCGGCAGACGTCGCCCGAGCCAGCCGTCCAGTCGGTGCCGGAGAGCATGCCGCCAGTCACTGCAAGGGCGCGAGCGGTGCCGGAAAGCGTGCCATCCGTCGCTGCAACGGTGCGATCAGCGCCGGAGAGCATGCCACCCGTTACTGCAACGCCGCGACCCGTGCGGTCCGAGTCGACCCAACCGGTGAAGAAAAGCATGCCGGCGGCCGTTTCGACACCTGGCCTGATCGCGGACGGAATGGAACCCTTGCGCGTCGATCCGGCATTGCTTGGCACGCAACCCGCTCTGGCCGCCGAAGCGGTGCGACCGGCGCTGCCCGAGTCCCCCAGGCAGGTGAAAAAAGCAAGCGTGCCGCCGGCCGTTCCAACGCCTGGGCTGGTCGCGGACGGAATGGAACCCCTGCGCGTCGACCCGGCATTGCTTGGTACGCAGCCCGCCCTGGCGGGCCAGGCCATGTCGCTGAGCAATCCGCCGGAGATTGTTGAAGCGCCGGAAGTTGCACCGTTGTATTCCGCACAGGTCGCTGCCGGACTGCTACCGGCTCCGCATCTTAAATCGACGAAGGCGCTGCTGCCGCCGCCGGGTGATGCCGCCGGTCCGCTACCGTCGTTCATGACGGCCGATACGATAAACGGCAAGACCGATGTGGAAATGCGGGCCGAAGGTAATGCGGAGCTGCGTCGCTATGGCAGTGTAATGACGGGCGACACCCTCATCTACCGTGATCCGCTCGAAGAAGTGGAAGCGACCGGCAATGTCCACTTGCGCCGCGACGACGACCGAATGTCGGGACCGCACATGAAACTCCAGCTCGACAAAAGCACGGGTTTTTTTGACGCACCGGCCTATTCGGTGACACGGGCGCCTCTCGACCAAAACAACAAGCCTGCCCACACCGCGATTACCGGGCAGGGAAACGCCGAGCGGTTGGACTTCGAGGGTGAAGGTCATTACCGCATGACCAATGCCACGTATAGCACGTGCCCCGCGGGAAGCGGTAATCCTGACTGGTTCGCCCGGGTTTCCGATCTCGCGCTGGACTACACGGATGAACACGCCACCGCGCGCAACGCCACGATATTTTTCAAAGGCGTTCCCATTCTTTATTCACCGTGGATGTCGTTCGCGCTCAACAACCAGCGCGTGTCGGGTTTCCTTTCGCCCGGACTGGGTAGCACCAGCCAGGGTGGCCCGGAGTTCACCATTCCCTTTTACTGGAATATCGCGCCGAACATGGATGCCACCATCGCCGCGCGCAACATGGCCAAGCGTGGCACCCAATGGCAGGGTGAATACCGCTATCTGGGTGCTGACTACCACGGACAAATCAGCGGCGAATATCTTGGCGACGACAAAATTTTCGGCAAGAGTCGCGATGCGCTCTCGATTGTGCATGCCCAGAATTTTGGCCACGGGTTCTCCGGCAGCTTGAATATCAATCGCGTGTCTGACGACACTTACTTCACCGATTTGTCCACTAGGGTGACGAACATTTCGCAAACCAACCTGTTGCGCCAGGGCGTACTGAGCTACGGTGCGGGATGGTGGGGCGTCAACGTGGTCGCGCAGCGCTACCAGACCTTGCAGGATCCCGCGCGGCCCCCTGTGGCGATACCCTATGACCGTCTGCCGCAGGTCACCTTGTCTGCGATCCGGCCGGACCTTCCGTTAGGGCTGGCGCTCAATGTTCAGGGAGAGTATGTCGACTTTTCCCTGCCTCACACAGTTTCGACACAGGCGCAGGTGGAGGGCAAGCGCACAACGTTCTACCCACAGCTGTCACTGCCTTTTCAGACTGCCGCATTTTATGTCACCCCAAAAATCGGTTTTAACTCGACGCATTACGAACTGCAGCAGCAGGCGTTTGGCACACCCGACAAACTGACGCGCAATGTTCCAATCATGAGTATCGACAGCGGGCTGACATTCGAGCGCAATACCGACTGGTTTGGCCGCAACCTTACCCAGACACTGGAGCCACGCCTGTATTATCTGCGCGTGCCGTTTCGCGATCAGAACCAGATCCCGGTGTTCGATACCGGAGTCGCAGACTTTAATTTCGCGCAAATATTTTCGGAAAATGTGTTCACTGGCGGTGATCGGATTGCCGACGCGAATCAGGCCACGGTTGCGCTGACCTCGCGGACGATCGATCCGGAGACGGGCGCAGAGCTGCTCAAAGCGGCCATTGGCGAACGTTACTATTTCACCAATCAGAATGTGACCCTGCCCGGTGTCACGCCACGTACCGGGCACGTGGCTGATTTTCTGGCGGCGCTGAGTGGAACTGTGTTGCCGAATACCTCCATTGATACTGGCCTGCAGTACAACACCCGTGACAAGCGTTTTGAACGCTACAACGTCGGCCTGCGTTACCAACCCGAAATCGGCAAGGTGCTCAATGCCGGATATCGCTACAATCGAGGCCTTCTTGATCAGTTTGACGTTTCCGGCCAGTGGCCTCTGGGCGGCGGATGGTATGGCGTGGGCCGCTACAACTATTCGATCCGCGACAAACGCATCGTCGAAAGTGTTGCCGGCCTTGAGTACAACGGCATCTGCTGGGTGGCGCGGGTTGTCGTACAGCGTTTGGCGACGGCTATCGGGCGGACCAATAGTTCACTCTTTTTTCAACTTGAGTTGACTGGCTTCTCGCAGCTTGGTTCGAGTCCGCTCACCTTGCTCAAACGCAACATTCCAGGTTATGGCCGGCTTAACCAGCCGGGCACCGATTCCGAATTTTCCACCGACCCATATCAGGCGCCATGAATCTCTCCCGTTTAATTTTTCTTCTGCTGGTTCTCGGTATGGCATTTGCGACACCAGTCCAATCCGGTTCCGCGCCGGTGCCGGCGGACCGCATCGTTGCGGTGGTCAACAGCGAAGCGATCACGCTGAGCGAGCTTCGATCGCGGCTTGCTTCCATTGAGCGGCAGGCGCGTGCGCAAAATACCCAGTTGCCATCGCAGGACGTGCTCCAGCGCCAGATGCTGGAAAAAATGATTGCCGAAAAAGTGCAAATCCAGTTGGCGAAAGACACCGGACTGGACGTGCCGGATGCCGAGCTTGATGCGGCGATGGGACGCATTGCGACAGGCAACAAGATGTCGCTGTCCGATTTCAGGGCCGCGCTTGACCACGACGGCATCGACTGGGCCAAGTTTCGCGAGGAAATTCGCGACCAAATCGTCATGTCCCATTTGCGCGAACGGGATGTTGAAAGCCGCGTTGTGGTTTCGGATGGGGAGATCGACAACTATCTGGCCAATCCGGTCAGCACCGACGAGGTTGGGCAGGTCAATGTTGCCCATGTCATGGTGCGGGCGCCGGAGCAGGCCAGCCCCGAACAATTGACCAAGTTACGCGCCAAAGCCGAGCAGGCCTTGGCTCAAGTCAACGGCGGCGAGGATTTTGGCAAAGTGGCGGCAAGCATCTCCGACGCGCCCGACGCGCTGAGCGGCGGCGTCATCGGCATGCGTCCGGTCACTCGTCTGCCGGCCTTGTATGCCGACGCGATACAGAAACTCAAACCGGGCGAGGTTAGCCCACTGCTGCGCAGCTCTGCCGGTTTCCACTTCATCAAATTGCTCGAACGCAAAGGGGGTGAGGCGGAAATGCCATCCTTGAAACAAACCCATGTCCGTCACATCCTGATCCGCGTCAATGAAGTGGTCTCCGAGTCCGACGTCAAGCACAAGCTCGACGGGCTCAAGGAGCGTCTCGACAATGGCGCCGACTTTGCCGAGTTGGCGCGCCTATACTCCAGTGACTTGTCTGCCGCCAAAGGTGGTGACCTCGGCTGGATGAATCAGGGCGACATGGTGCCCGAGTTCGAAAAAGCCATGGACAGTCTGGCGCTCAAGGAAATCAGCCAGCCGGTGAAATCGCCCTTCGGCTGGCATCTGATTCAGGTGCTCGAACGCCGCACCGACGAAGGTTCCCCGGAACGCAAGCGCATAGCCGCACGCCAGGTGCTGCGTGAGCGCAAGTCCGACGACATGTATTTGGACTGGCAGCGACAGTTGCGCGATCGCGCCTATGTCGAGCTCCGGCTTGAAGACCAGTAAGGATTGAGCCATGAAGCGTGACGCGAAGGCTCCGGTCATCGCCGTCACCAGCGGCGAGCCGGCGGGTATCGGCCCCGACATCTGCCTGTCGCTGGTGGCTGCGAATTTTCCCGCTCGCCTCGTTATAGTGGGTGATCGCGCGCTGATTGAATCGCGGGCGAAACAGCTGGGCAAAACAATCGATGGCCTGGACATTCTTCACGTGCCGCTTTGCGCGCCATGCGAAGCCGGGCGCCTCGACATCCGCAACGCGCGCTATGTGATCGCCGTGCTGGATCGAGCGCTGGCTGGCTGCCAGTCCGGCGAGTTTGCCGCGATGGTCACCGCGCCGGTACACAAGGGCGTGATCAACGACGCCGGCATTCCTTTCACCGGTCATACCGAATACCTTGCCGAGCAGACCGGCACACAACGCGTCGTGATGATGCTGGCCGGCGCGGGTTTGCGCGTGGCGCTGGCGACCACGCATCTGGCGCTGAAAGATGTGCCGGCGGCCATCACCCGTGATGACCTGACGACCACGCTGCGTATCGTGGATGCTGATCTGCGCAGCAAGTTCGGCATCGCCAGGCCACGCATTCTGGTGGCCGGCCTCAATCCGCATGCCGGCGAAGGCGGTTATCTGGGTCGCGAGGAAATCGAGATCATCGCGCCGGTGATTGATGCACTGCGCGCCGAAGGGCTGAATATTGTTGGGCCGTTGCCGGCCGACACCTTGTTTACCCGCAACGTGCTTGCCGGGTCCGATGCGCAGGTCGCGATGTATCACGATCAGGGACTGGCGGTGCTCAAGTACGCCGCCTTCGAGGAAGGGGTCAACATTACCTTGGGCCTGCCGATCCTGCGTACCTCGGTTGATCACGGCACCGCGCTCGATATTGCCGGTACTGGCCGCGCCGACCCTGCCAGCTTGTTCGCTGCGGTGCGCATGGCGACCGAGATCGTGGCGCGACGGTGAGGCTGGCATCAGACAGTAAGTGTGGTTCCGGAGCACGATGAAACACATACCTCGCAAGCGCTTCGGACAAAATTTTCTGGTGTCGGATGGCATCATCAAAAATATTGTCGACGCCATCGCACCGCAGCGCCTCGATCATTTGGTGGAGATTGGGCCCGGTCTGGGCGCATTGACCGAGCCGCTTCTCGCCAGACTGGATCATCTGCACGTGATCGAGATTGATCGTGACCTGATCGCAGGTTTGCACGAGCGCTTCCCCCCGGAAAAAGTAACGATTCACGAAGGCGACGCGCTCACCTTCGATTTCGGCAAGCTGGGCAGCGACCTGCGCGTAGTGGGCAATCTGCCTTACAACATCTCGACCCCGCTGCTGTTTCACCTCGCCGGCTTTGCACCCAAAGTGCGTGACATGCACTTCATGCTGCAAAAGGAAGTCGTCGATCGCATGGTCGCTGATCCGGGCGGATCAGAATTCGGGCGCTTGTCGGTGATGCTGCAATACCGCTTCCACATGGAACGTCTGTTCATCGTGCCGCCCGGCGCTTTCAACCCTGCACCCAAAGTCGACTCCGCCATTGTGCGGATGATGCCCAAGCCTGCCGCCGAACTTCAGGCACGCGACGAGGCCGTGCTGCAAAAAGTCGTTACCGCTGCATTTTCACAGCGCCGCAAAATGCTGCGCAACACCCTGCGCGAAGTCATCAGTGAACAAGCGCTGGTTGCCTTGGGTATCAAACCTACTGCGCGTGCCGAAGAACTCGGCGTCGACGACTATGTGCGTATTGCCAACAAGCTTGTGGAGTCTCAGGAGAACTCGGCAATCACCGGCGCGTGATCCGAAGGTCGTTCGAGTTTACGGGGCGTCTTGTCGATGCGGCAGATCGTGCAACGCTCTGCGAGCGGAGCTGAGAGAAGGATGTGGTCGATACGCAACCCCAGGTTGCGGCGGAAGCCCATCATCCGGTAGTCCCACCAGCTGAAACTGCGCTCCGCCTGATCAAACAGGCGGAAGGAGTCAACGAGGCCGAGGCTCACCATGTTGCGAAATGCCTCGCGCTCCAGCTCGGAGCAGAGCACTTGATCTTTCCACGCCACTGGATCGTGCACGTCGCGATCGTCCGGTGCGATGTTGTAGTCACCCAGCAACGCGAGCTTCGGAGTGCGCGCCAGTTCTTCCTTTAACCAGCGTTGCAGGAAGGAAAGCCAGCGCAGCTTGTATTGATACTTATCCGAATCGATCGCCTGCCCGTTCGGAATATAGGCGCAGATGATGCGTACGCCATCCACGGTGGCGGCGATGACGCGCTTCTGCGGATCATCCAGATCCGGTATGTCGCGTAGCACGTCGGTCATTTCGCCGAGGCTGAGGATGGCGACGCCGTTGTAGGTTTTCTGCCCGTTATGAATCGCGCGGTAACCGGCCGCCTCCAGCTCGGCGTAAGGAAACACCTTGTCCTCCTGCTTGGTCTCTTGCAGACAGAGCACATCCGGTCTTTCGATCGCCAGCCACTCCAGCACATGTGGCAGGCGAACTTTCAGTGAATTGACGTTCCACGTGGCGATGCGCATATTGTTTTACTCATGTGACTACAGGGGTATGTTGCAAAATATACAACGATCAGCGCATCAGATGATATTTTCAAAGAGCTCTCGTCTCACCCAACCATGTCGGACGGCGATAGGAAACGTGCAATCGGGTTAAACTTGCCCATCGCGGTGGCTGTCACAATCATTGAAAATCTGCGTCGCAGGCTTTCATTGGCAAGTACAGTCGAACCGCAATCCAAGGGAGTGCGATCATAAAACCTGACCTGTCGAAGATCGGCGTATGCCTGCTCCTGTTTATGTTGGGTGTTGGTAATACCATTGCTGTGTCTCCGGCGAAGGTGGATGGCAAACGCATCATCAACGCCGACCGCGAGCCCGGCAACTGGATGAGCACCGGGCGCACCTATGGTGAGCAGCGCTTCAGCCCGCTGAAAAAAATCAACGCCGACAACGTAAAAGAGTTGGGACTTGCCTGGAGCTACAAGCTCGATGTTGATCGCGGCGTCGAGGCAACCCCCATCGTGGTCGATGGCGTGATGTACACCACCGGTGCCTTCAGCATGGTCTACGCGTTGGATGCGCGCAGCGGCAAGCTGCTTTGGAAATACGATCCCAAGGTCAAACGCGACGCCGGCAAGATGGGCTGTTGCGACGTCGTCAATCGCGGTGTCGCGGTGTGGAAGGGGCGCGTCTATGTCGGCGTGTTCGACGGTCGTCTGGTGGCGCTGGATGCAGCGACCGGCAAACCAGGCTGGTCGGTGGATACGGTGATCGACCACCATCGCAGCACCACCATCACCGGTGCGCCGCGCATCGTCAAGGGCAAGGTGATCATCGGCAACGGCGGCGCCGAACTCGGCATGCGCGGTTATTTGTCTGCCTACGACAGTGAAACCGGCAAGCTGCGCTGGCGCTTTTTCACCGTGCCCGGTGATCCGAAGCTGCCGCCGGAAAACGCGGCGATGGCGAAGGCGCGCGCCACCTGGTTCGGCGACAAATGGTGGAACGAAGGCGGCGGAGGCGGTGGCACGCCTTGGGATTCGATGGCCTACGATCCCGAGCTCGATCTGCTCTACGTCGGCACCGGCAACGGCTCGATGTGGAATCGTCAGATCCGCAGCGAAGGCCATGGCGACAACCTGTACCTGTCATCCATCATCGCGCTGCGTCCCGACACCGGCGAATACGTCTGGCACTACCAGACCACGCCGGGTGACACCTGGGACTACACTGCGACGCAGCCCATCGTGCTGGCCGATCTGGAGATCGGCGGCAAGCTGCGCAAGGTGCTGATGCAGGCGCCAAAAAATTCGTTCTTCTATGTGATAGATCGCGCCACCGGAGAACTGCTCTCCGCCGAGAAGTTCGTGCCCAGCACCTGGGCCACCCATGTCGACATGAAGACCGGCCGCCCGGTGGAAACCGCGGAGGCCGACTGGCCGAAGAACGGGCCGGCGTTGATCAGCCCCAGTCCGATCGGCGCGCACAACTGGCAACCGATGTCGTTCAGCCCGCTCACCGGTCTGGTCTACCTTCCGGCGCAACACACCGTCGGGCTCTACGACCCGGACAACACCGCGAAGTGGAAAGAGGGGCAATGGAACCTCGGCATGAAGACCTTCGCGTTCCCCGAGAGCAGCGAGCAACTGAACGCCATCGCGAGTTCATACACCGGCGAGCTCATCGCCTGGAATCCAGTCACCAACAAGCCTGCGTGGTCGCACGCCTATCCCGGCATCTGGAACGGCGGCACGCTCAGCACCGCCGGCAACCTGGTGTTCCAGGGCACGGCGCAGGGTCAGGTGATGGCCTATCGCGCCGACACCGGCGAGACGCTGTGGCAGGCCGAGGCCAACACCGGCGTCATGGCCGGGCCGGTGACGTTTGAGGCCGGTGGTGAACAGTACGTGACCTTCATGGCCGGCTGGGGCGGCTCGTTCGCGCTGACGCTGGGCGGCATCGCGCAGCGCGCCAAGGTGCAAAGCGACGCGCGCATCCTTACCTTCAAACTTGGCGGCAAGGCCACGCTGCCGCCGCGCAAGCTGATGCCGGTACTGCCATCGGGCGATCTGCCGCCGTTCACCGCTGATACAGCCACGCTCGATCACGGTCGACAAATCTTCAATGGTTTCTGCGGCGCCTGTCACGGGCTGAGTGCCCTCGGTGGCGGCGTGATTCCGGATCTGCGTTACCTGAGTCCGGACAAGCACAAGATCTTCAATGGCATTGTCGGTGGCATCTATGCCGATCGCGGCATGCCGGGCTTTGCCGGCACATTGAACGCGGCCGACATTGAGGCGGTGCACCAGTACATCATCCGCCGTACGCAGGATCTCGTTGCCGATATTGCGCGCGAGAAGGCGGGAAGTGTCGCCCCGACACCCGCCCAGTAGATCAGTCATCCGGTTGCCCGGATGCTCAGATCTTCTCGTCGAGCATCTTGGGCCGCGCGGCGCGGTGGAAGCCCTCGAAAGGCTTGCTGTTGTTGTGCGGTTGCAGCTTCCACGTGCCGCGCGCGTTGGGCGTGCCGCCATCGACGCGAATGCACGAACCGGTGATATACGCCGCGCCCGGCGACAGCAAAAACACGATGGCCGCCGACAGTTCAGCCTCGGTGCCGTAGCGTTGCAGTGGCACGGTGGGCGGGTACTCGCGAATCTTCTGCTTCGCTTCCGGCGTATAGGTATCAAAGCCGCTGGAGGCAATACCGCCCGGCGCCACCGTGTTCACCCGCACACCCGATACCGCCCACTCGCAGGCCGCTGTCTCGCTCAACGTGAACATGCCACCGCGCGCCGCGGCGGAATGTCCGTAGTCGGGCCAGCCGTGCCAGATGTCCGCGATGATGTTGACGATGGAACCGCCGTGCTGTTTCATCCAGCGCAGATAAACCTCGCGCATCACGATAAAACCGCCAGTGAGGTTGTTGCGCACCACCGCTTCGAAACCCTTGGTCGAGATGGTGTCCAACGCCGTGCGGTACTGCCCGCCGGCGTTGTTCACCAGGCCGTCAATGCGGCCATGTTGCGCCAGCACCGCATCGACGCAGGCGATCACCTGCGCTTCGTCGCGGATGTCGCAGACATGGGTGCTGACCTTGCCGCCGTCCTCCTCGATTTCCTTGCGCACCGCTTCGAGCTTCTCCGCGGTGCGGCCCCAGATGGCGACGCTGGCGCCGAGCGCGGCCAGCTCGTGTGCGGCGCAGCGGCCGATGCCACTGCCGCCGCCGGTCACGATGATGGTTTGTCCCTTGAACAGCGTCGGGGCGTAGATCGATTGATAAGGCATGGTCGGTGTCTCCGTGGCGGATCGGTGTGTGCGCTCTGATTCTGAGGCGCTTCGAAATGGCGGCGCGGCTCGCCTGTGCGCTAGAAAAACTTTGCGGCAGGGCATGCCGGATTGTAACTTCTGCAGGCACGGGGGCGATTCTTCCGTCGCCGTCAACGCCCCCTTTATTCATCACCAGCATCGCGTATGATTCAAGCCATCAAAACACACGTGGACGCCAACATGGAAACCTCACTCTACGACTGCAAGGCGCTGGACATCAAAGGCCAGGACATCAGACTGGGCGACTACGCCGGCAAGGTGCTGCTGATCGTCAACACCGCCAGCAAGTGCGGCTTCACACCGCAGTACGCCGGGTTGGAAAAACTGCATGAAAAATACCAGGACAAGGGACTGGCCGTGCTCGGCTTTCCCTGCAACCAGTTCGGCGCGCAGGAGCCCGGCAACGAAACGGAGATTCAAAAATTCTGTCAATTGAACTACGACGTCAAGTTTCCAATGTTCGCCAAGGTCGACGTCAACGGCGCCAACACGCATCCGGTCTACCGGGTGCTCAAGAGTGCGGCCAGGGGCGTGCTGGGCACCGAGGGCATCAAGTGGAACTTTACGAAGTTCCTCGTGGATCGCAACGGCAGGGTGGTGGATCGCTATGCGCCGACGACCAAGCCGGAGGAGCTTGCTGAGGTGATTGAGGGGTTGCTTTAGGAACCGCCCGGATATCCAGGGTATCGGGTGTCATTGGACGTCAGAAGAAGTGAAGCAGCAGGCGGATTTGCGAGTTAACGAGATCACGTACATAGACTGCTAACCACCTCGCCGCCTCTTCCTCGAAATGTGCTTCACTGAATCTGTTTCGGGCACGGTCAACTGTGTGAGATACGTGCATCACCATACTGAGGGCTTCGTCGGGGTAAGAATCAATTGTCTCGCCGAGGTATTTCTTTATACCCTTAGCGAGGGCGATGATCTCTCCTTCCACGGGTTGGCCCGGAAGGCACTGTGCCACGAATGCTTTGTAGAATCCTTCTAAACAGGTGTAGGCAAGGGCTACGGCATGGGCGTAATCCTCCGTGACAATGCAGTGATCTATGTCCTGTAGATATTGGTTAAGTCGGCCAGCATTCCAGCCATGATTCGGTACGACGGCGACAGGCCCAGCAACAGAACCACCAAGGATTGCTCTGAGTTCGCCGGCTTTATTCGTAGCGGTTTCATCAAGTTCGTTCAGGATTGAATGAACCAGTGCGACGCGGGCACCCTCATCAAAACTAAGCAGGATGTCGTAGTAGTAATCCCGCCGGGTTGTGCTCTTCACGGATGTGCGCCGCTGATCGATGAACTGTTGATAGGTCGGGAAATACGGATCAGCCTCGCGCACCTTTCTCATGAAACGCGGTCCAGAGAAGTAGTTTGGCGTGCCGTCCTGATCTATCAACTCGAATAGCCTGTTGAAGATGGTGGCCCAGTTCATTAAATATTCTCCACTACGCGCGACGTGATATTCACCCATTTTGAATCTCCGGTCTTCGCAGTTTTTACCGCAGGCTCTGTGGGCTGATGATTTTGCGCCATAGAACTCTTACCGGAATTTCCCCAAATACCTGGAGAAAACCCAACCTTGAACAGCTACGCCGTTTTCGTCATCGGACCAAGCGATCAGTGACCAATCCTTCTGCTTCTCAATCAGGACTACCACTTGCCCCCAATAAAGTCGACCTAGGGTGTGTTGACAATCGATCCTTGTAAATGCCATTGGGTTGTCGTCACAAATAAGTCGTTCACACTCAAAGGGTTGCGCAGGGGGCTGTTCAC
>JAYUGL010000156.1:0-14087 GCA_043738385.1 Sterolibacteriaceae bacterium | reverse complement strand
CGGCGGCGGTTAGTGCAGCACTTAAAGTCCTGAGGCCTTGTTCAAGCGTCGAAAGTTCCTTGGCACAAACTCTTCCGAAAGCGCTACGCAGGTGCTCGACATGCGCCGGAAACGCCTGATCGAAAACTCTCTCGCCCTTGCGCGTCAGACATACCAGTGTCGACCGGCCGTCGTCCGGCGAGTTTTGACGGGTGACGATCTCTTTTAATTCGAGCCGATCCACCACGCCGGTCAGCGTACCCTTGGTGATCAATGTTCGCTCGCCCAGTTCGCGAAACGTCATTCCGGCGGTATTTCCCAGCGTGGCGACGACATCGAACTGCGACGGCGTGAGACCCAGCCCTTGAATGTGGTGGGCCGAATAGTGCTCGAATGCCTGATAGCACGAGACCAGCTCGCGCAGGACGCTCAGAAACGGGGCTCGGGACGAGGAACGAGACATGAAGGCGTTAACCGCAGAATAGTTCTAGGTAGAACCACTTTAGTTCTACCTAGAACTATTGTCAACCCCCCTCGTATAAATCAGACGGCGAACTGATGCTTGACGCGCAGCGTAAGGCTGTCCGGACCCATTGCCAGCAGGCGGTCGATATTGGGATGCTTGCCGGGATGGGCCTGGGCGTCAGCTACATGCTCGGCATACAACTCCAGCCCCTTCTTCGCCGCCTCAGGCGTGATCGCGCCAAAAGTTTGGCCCAGGTGGTTGTACAAGGCGAGAGAGCTAGTCTGCCCCTGCTTGTTTTCGATCGTGGCAACGACTGCGCCATCCTGATCAAGCAGATGGAGTGCCGCGAGATGGGCGATGCCGGGCAGCTGTTTGATGTTGTCAGAGAAACCCACTTATATTCTCCGCGCCAGTTCGGCGGCCTTGCCGACGTAGTTGGCCGGCGTCATCGCCAGCAGGCGCTGCTTGTCCGCATCGGGAATTTGCAAGCCGCGAATGAAGGCATGCAGCGCGTCCTTGTCGATGCCCTTGCCGCGCGTCAGTTCCTTCAACTGCTCGTAGGGATTCTCGATACCGTAGCGGCGCATTACCGTCTGCACCGGCTCAGCCAATACTTCCCAGCAGGCATCAAGATCTGCCGCGAGGCGCTTCGGATCGACCTCAAGCTTGCCGAGACCGCGCAGGCACGAACCCCAGGCCAGCAGGGTGTAACCAAACGCCACCCCCATGTTGCGCAGCACGGTCGAATCAGTGAGGTCGCGTTGCAGGCGCGACACCGGTAGTTTCTCGGCCAGGTGGCGCAGCACTGCATTGGCCAGGCCCAGATTGCCTTCCGCGTTCTCGAAGTCGATCGGGTTGACCTTGTGCGGCATAGTCGAAGAACCGATTTCGCCGGCCTTGAGCTTCTGCTTGAAATAGCCGAGCGAAATGTATTGCCAGAGGTCGCGATTGGCATCGATCAGAATGACATTGGCGCGAGCGATGGCGTCATACAGCTCAGCCATGGCGTCATGCGGTTCGATCTGGGTCGAGTAGGGGTTGAACTCAAGACCCAGAGATTCAATGAAACCGCGATTGAATGCTTCCCAATCAAACTCAGGATACGCCGCCAGATGCGCGTTGTAGTTGCCCACCGCGCCGTTGAACTTGGCGGTGAGGTGCACGCTGGCGATGCGCTTGCGGGCGCGCTGCAAGCGCGCGGCGACGTTGGCCATTTCCTTGCCCAGCGTGGTCGGCGTGGCAGGCTGGCCGTGGGTGCGGGCGAGCATCGCCAATGCGGCGTGTTCGTGCGCCAACGCGACAAACTTTGCAATCAACCGATCTAGCTCCGGCAGCAGGTTCTGCGCACACGACTGCTGAAGCATCAGTGCATGGGAGACATTGTTGATGTCTTCCGAGGTACAGCCAAAGTGGATGAACTCGCTGACCTGCATTACTTCTGCATTGTTCGCCAGGCGCTCCTTGAGCCAATACTCCATGGCCTTGACGTCGTGATTGGTGCGCGCCTCGATGATCTTGATGGCTTCGGCATCTTGCACCGAGAATCCCGAAACGATCAGGTCCAGTTCGGCGATGCTGGCGCGTGAGAACGGTTTGATCTCGACCAGGTCGGGCGCCGCCGCCATCGCTTTGAGCCATTCGACCTCGACGCGCACCCGATTTTTGATCAAACCAAATTCGGAGAAATGCGCGCGCAACGGCTCGAGTTTGTCGGCATAGCGACCGTCGAGCGGCGAGAGGGCAGTCAGGGCGGAAACCATGGCGAATGCGCTTAAGAGACGATGCAGATTTTAACATGACGTCCCGTGCCGCCTTGGTGCCATCATCCACGATGGTATACTCGACGCGCTGTCTTAATTCTCGCCACAAATCCCACCCCATGAAGCTCATCGGCACCTACACCAGCCCTTACACCCGCAAAGTGCGGATCGTATTGGCGGAAAAAAAGATTGACTACGACTTCGTTGAGGAATCGCCGAGCACGCCGGACAGTACGGTTCCCAACGTCAACCCTATCGGCAAGGTACCGGTGCTCCTGCTGGACGATGACACGCCTGTGTTTGACTCCCCGGTGATTGTCGAATACCTTGACCACGTCGCGCCGAACAGCAAGTTGATGCCGCAGCCGAACCGCGAGCGCATGGAAGCCAAGCGCTGGGAAGCGCTGGCCGACGGCATGCTCGATGCGGCAGTGGCGGTGCGGATCGAATCACTGCTTCCGAAGAAGGAACAAAACGCCACGGTCATTGAACGCAATCAGGCGGCGATTGTGCGCTGTATTGCCTTCATGTCGAACAGCCTTGGTGACGGCGCATGGTGCATCGGCAATCATTTTGGTTTGGCCGATATCGCGGTGGGCTGCGCGCTGGGTTATCTTGAGCTTCGCTTTCCGGATCTGGACTGGCGCGGCGCGCATCCGAATCTGGGCAAGCTGTATGACAAGTTGATGCAGCGGATTTCGTTTGCGGATACGGCGCCGCCGAAGGGCTAGCAGCTAGTTCGTCGTTTTCGCGCACCCGTCCGGCTGTCTCCATCGAAAAGCGGGGGCCTAGTTTCTTCCCCGTTCGTGCTGAGCTAGTCGAAGCACATTCCGATCAGCAGTGAAGAACCACCTCCGCGCCGGGAGTTCGCCCCGGTACCCGTCCGGGTATCTCCTTCGACAGGCGAGATACTTTCTTGTTACACAACAAGAAAGTGCCCAAAGAAGCGTGCCCTCGATGGAGACACCCGGACGGGTGCGCCGCCCCGGCCCTGCGCCCGTCCGGGGGTCTCCGTCGACGGGCTTCCCTCGCTCCAGACTATCCAACCGGCCGGCTTCTAAACTCGCCTTCGGCTCAGACAACGAAGCCGCACTTCCCCGGTCGGACAGTCCTCCACTCGGCGGGTCCGAGGGGGATTGGAGCCGTGCCGATTGAGGCACTGCGTAATATTTGAACCTAGCCCCTTATCGTCACCGCACTATTGGCTAACCAACGATTTCTTCCCACCCGGCAATTGTGCCCTGACGAGCTTGAGCGAGCTTAAATTGGCGCACCCGATACTCAGCGAATAGCGCATATGGCAACGGTACCAAAGCATGGATGTTATGGTAAATGGTGAGTTCAACCTTGCCCTTCTGCGGTGTCGTGAGCACTCCGATAGCACTGATTGAAGTGTTGTGAGTTGGTGTCATCTTGCGACGCGGACCGTACTTTCTATCGATAGGGTAAGCTGAGACTCGCGGGTTCTCGGGCACAGCAAGGACAATTGTTTCGAAGCCGTACATGGCCACGCGAATTTGATAAGGGTCGAGATGACCCGCAACGAAGCTGCTGTCGAATAGAACAAGCAGGCCGGGATATCGCCGCTGCACGCCAGTCTTGATTTGAAGGGCAGCATCAGCAATTTTTCCTCTCACGCGTTGTCCAGGCGTGAGTGTGACTTCAGTTGGCCTACCCGCTTTCAGCTCTGCCTCGGAAGCCTTCTCAATCGCGTTTGGTGTGATCTCTTTGACTTCGACGACCACCTTTCTGCGCGGTAAAAAAATGTCATAGTCAGGTGTTCTGTTTCGGTCGACCTTAACGGGCTTGCAGCGGATACCCTTGTGTTTGCAGAAGTCCTCAAAAATCTTTTCGGAAAGTGTGCGAGGCATGGCCATTCCTCTGCGTTCTTGGGGATACCCACCGTTGCTTGCAAAAAGCTATTTCGGGGGCTTTTTCGGAGGATTGCCATAGAACTGATTTAATCGCTTTCCTTGCCCATTGTTATAGCTATCGTTGTATTGGGGTGGGTTGCTGTATTCGTTGCGCTGTGTGCCTTGCTTCCCGGTGGATGGGTTGTAATTGCCTTCGGAGCTGTAGTTGTTAGAGCGGCGCTGGTCGGGGTTAGTTTGCTTGTGTGGTTGGACATAGGTGCCATCCTTGAGGGTATGCCCCTTTACGCCGTGCGAGTTGGCAGAGAATGCGAGTGGTGCAGCCAATAGCAAGCCAAGCAATAGTATTTGTCTCATCACATCACTTTCCCCATTCATCTATTCAGCGCGCCGCCAATCTGACACCCTCCGAGCTCTATTTGGCAGGCACTTCGCGAATAAACATCGAACGCACGATTCATGCATTGTTGGTATCTGGTTTCACAAAATTGCCTTTGCTGCTGTTGCTGAGATTGTTGCTGTTGCGCCTGTTGCTGCTGATATTGCCCACGGATTTGTTCATTGCTGTCCTCTACCGCATTTGCAATCTCTTGGCGCTGTTTAGCAAATTCTCCATATGAGAGATTGCTTTTATACAACTTCAATACCAGTAGCTGGGTTGCATTAAAACCATCTATAAGGTTTTGCCTGTAGGGATTATTTGACGGCAGTGGGTAACTTTTAAGGCATTGCTCTCGCTTTGTTCCCCATTTGGAGATGGCCTGAGCTTCATCTGGCGTAGGAATGGCTTCGTTAGCCAACATCCCGAATGTCTGCTCGCTAATTGCACCTAGTGCAACTTTATTTTTTATCGGCTGAAAATCAGGATCGCTTGTTAGGTCACTGATACAAGAATATGCGTCTGCGTAAACCGGTTGCATAAAACACAACCACACAAGCAAAACCAGCATCATTATTTTCAATTTCATGTCATTCCTAACAGCAAAAAAGGGCAAGGTGATTTGTCTTTCGACACCGTGCTTACATTGCATAGTTGTCACGATAGCACGGACAAGTCCCCTCTGACCCGCCGAGCGGAGGACTGTCCGACCGTACAAGTAATAGGACACAGTAATAGGGGACAGACCACGATATTTTCCTGGAACGAATCGGGTTTGGTCAGAATCAGATTCTTTCCCGCGCCAAGACCTCCGGTTCGGATTCAGACAATGCGCCACTCGCCTTGTCTTGCAATTTCCTCATGCATCCATGCCGGGTCCAGATCTGCGCCATTGGGCCACGTCACCGCGCCAAGCTCAATTCCGGCCTTGCCGAATAACTCAGTATCCCGAAGCGCGCCGAAGACGCCGGCTTCCGGGCTGTTGACGAGGGCTGACATATCCACGATGCCGCTGGAATTGTCCTTGAAGCTCACGGCCAAGCGGAAGCCCGCCAGGACGGTCACCGCCGATACTCTCCATGGCGCGGCAGCGGTCACTCCAGGGGCTCGATTTTCTTCGGCAACTGTTTCGTTTGGCATAGGTTCCAGTCCTCCATGAGTTCGGCACGGTGTTGCGTCGCCCATTCCAGCACCAGTGCGAGATCATCCGCGGTAAGTTACCGCGGATGATCTCCAGCGTTCCGATGTCGATCAGCGCCTCGTGTTCGGCATACATGGCATGGAAATGGGGTGGCGCATGTTCCCGCCAAAACATCTGGATGACGATTCCAAAGAACTGGCTGATGGTTGGCATGGTGCCAATCGTAGCCGAACCCTGTTGGTTCGGCAATGTGCGGGCCTTTACAGAAAAGAACATCGCGCCGCACCCATCCGGACCTCTTCGGGCCTGAAGGTGTCTCCCTCAAGGACGGCGCTCCTACACGATTATTCCGCCACCGAGACAAACCTTCGACTCATACACCACCACCGACTGCCCCGGCGTCACCGCCCATTGCGGCGCGGCGAAAGCGATCTCGCACCGGTCCGCATCCACGGCATCCACTTCGCAAGGCGCGTCCGGCTGACGATAACGCGTCTTCGCGGTGTAGACCCAGTGGGTGTGAGGTACACAACCAGATGTCCAGCTAAGGTCCATCGCCACAAGGTGTTCCTTCAACAACGCCGGATGCTCGTGCCCCTGCACCACATACAGCACATTTTTTTCCATGTTCTTGCCCGCCACATACCACGGCAGTTCCGGTGCATTCTTGACGCCGCCGATGCCAAGTCCATCGCGCTGCCCGATCGTGTGATACATCAAGCCCTGATGGTGACCGATGACACGATCACCATCCAGCGTGCGAATCTCCCCCAGCTGCACCGGCAGGTAACGCTGCAGGAATTCGCGGAAGGGTCGCTCGCCGATGAAGCAGATTCCGGTCGAGTCCTTCTTGGCGTGATTGCCCAGCCCCGCTTCCTCGGCCATCTTGCGCACATCCCGCTTATACAGGTGGCCGATGGGGAAAAGCGTTTTTGACAGTTGCGCCTGATTGAGGCGATACAGGAAATAGCTTTGGTCCTTGGTGCCGTCTTCGGCCTTGAGCAGTTGAAACTCACCCATGAACTGCCGCACCTGGGCATAGTGGCCGGTGGCGATTCGCTCGGCGCCGAGTTGCAGGGCATGGTCAAGAAAGGCCTTGAACTTGATTTCGGAATTGCACAGCACGTCGGGGTTGGGTGTACGGCCAGCCTTGTATTCGCGCAGGAAATCGGCGAACACGCGTTCCTTGTATTCGGCGGAAAAGTTCGCCACTTCGAGCTCGATGCCGATCACGTCGGCGGCGGCGGCCGCATCCACCAGATCTTCGCGTGACGAACAGTATTCGTCATCGTCATCGTCTTCCCAGTTCTTCATGAACAGGCCGATCACGTTCCAGCCGGCCCGCTTCAGCAGCAATGCCGCGATTGACGAGTCAACTCCGCCGGACAGGCCGACGACCATAGTGCCTTTTTTCATTTCAGTCATGCGAATAATGTTTGATCAGGTCGAGCGGAAAGCGCCGGCCGGCGGCATGATCCTGCACGCATTGCCAGATCAGCGGGCTGCGATGCAGGGAACGGTTGGCTTCGATTTCCGCCGACGTCATCCACACCGCGCGCAGAATGCCAGTATCCAGCGCACGCTCCGACTGGTGCGCGCCGAGTTCGCCGCAAAAAGCAAAACGCAAATAGGTGATGTCACCCTGCGGACGCGTCCATTGGTAAATACCGACCAATGCAGTCGGCGTGAAATGCCAGGCAGTTTCTTCCAGCGACTCGCGCGCGCAAGCTGAAACCAGCGACTCGCCCTCGTCGAGATGTCCCGCCGGCTGGTTGAAGCGGATGCCGTCGTCGGTTTCCTCCTCCACCAGCAGGTAGCGCCCGTCGCGCTCGATCAGCGCGGCGACGGTGACGTTGGGTTTCCAGATGCGTTGATTCATGAGGCGGCATTTTATCGCGACCGCCGCCAGTTCTCCGGCGGGAGCGCCGAATCGGCTAAAATGTGCGGCTTATTCGATGATCGCTGGAGACTCCAAAATGTCCATGGCCGACCGTGACGGCTTTATCTGGTACGACGGCAAGCTCGTGCCCTGGCGCGATGCCAATACCCACGTGCTGACGCATTCGCTGCACTATGGCTTGTCCATCTTCGAAGGCGTTCGCGCTTACAACACGGTCATGGGCCCCGCCATATTCCGCCTCAAGGAACATACCGAACGCCTGTTCAACTCGGCGCACATCTTCCGCATGGAGATGCCCTTTGATAAAGCCACGTTGATCGAGGCACAAAAGGAAGTGGTACGCGTGAACAAGCTCGACTCCGCTTACATCCGCCCAATCGCCTTTTATGGCTCGGAAAAAATGGGCGTGTCGCCCAAGGGCGCCAAGGTGCATGTGGCTGTCGCGGCCTGGCCGTGGGGCGCCTATCTGGGCGCCGACGGCATGGAAAAGGGCATCCGCGTCAAGACCTCGAGCTTTGCCCGGCATCACGTCAACGTGACCATGTGCCGCGCCAAGTATGCCGCGTCCTATACCAACTCCATCCTCGCCAACATGGAAGCGACCGACGACGGCTACGACGAAGCCCTGCTGCTCGATGTGGATGGTTTCGTCGCCGAAGGTGCCGGCGAGAATCTGTTCATGGTGAAGGACGGAAAGATCTACGAACCCGAAATTGCCTCGGCGCTGATCGGCATCACCCGCGCCAGCGTGATTCAGCTCGCCAAGGATCATCTCGGCATCGACGTGATCTCGAAGCGGCTCACGCGCGATGACGTTTATACCGCTGATGAAGCCTTCTTCAGCGGCACCGCGGCGGAAGTGACGCCGATCCGCGAACTCGACCGGCGCCAGATCGGCGCCGGCAACCGCGGCCCGATCACGACCAAGCTGCAAAGCCTGTTCTTCGAAGCCGTGCACGGAAAACTCCCCGCCTACAATCACTGGCTAACGCCGGTTGCCTGAGGAGCTTTGTCATGACTGCGCAAACCAACGACACCGCCCGCGAAGTCGACGTCACGGCCCACGATCTGCCGCTGCATTGTCCGCGTCCCGGTTCGCCGCTATGGGCAAGCCATCCGCGCGTGTTTCTCGACGTGCTGAAAAATCCGCAGGGCGAAGCGGCCTGCCCCTACTGCGGAACGAAGTATCGTTTTACCGGTGAGCGTCCGAAAGGGCATCACTGATTGAGGCGAGTGAGGAGTAAGGAGTGAGGGGTGAGGAGAAAAAACTCCGCACTTATTCGCTGCATGGGTGCAACAACGTTCAGCAAGTGTGAATAGCAACACTCCACCACCATGTCCAACTCCTCACTCCTCACTCCTCACTCCTCACGGACTTTAGTCGTCGCCCCATCCTGGATCGGCGACACGATCATCGCCCAGCCGCTGCTGATGCGCTTGCGCGAACGCGGCGCACGCATCGACGTCCTCGCACCCGCCTGGAGCGCGCCGCTGCTGCGCCGCATGGCCGAAGTCGACCGCGTGATCGAAAGCCCGTTCCGCCATGGTGACTTCGCATTGCTCAGGCGCCGTGCGCTGGGTTTGCAACTCGCTGGCGAGGGTTACGACGAAGCCATCGTGTTGCCTAACTCGTGGAAGTCGGCGCTGATTCCGTGGTTCGCTGGCATCCCCAAGCGCACTGGTTTCATCGGCGAAGCCCGCATCGGCCTGCTCAACAATCGCCACGTTCTCAACCCTGAGGCCGTGCCGCTGCTGGCCGAGCGCTACGCCAGCCTGGCCGAACCTGCCGGCAGTCCGCTGCCACGCCCGTTGCCCCAGCCGCATTTAAGCTCCACCGCCGAGCAGCAAGCGGTGGTGCGTGCCGAATTGGGTTTGCCGCCAAACGCGCACCCAATCGTGTTCTGCCCCGGCGCCGAATACGGTCCGGCCAAGCGCTGGCCAGCGCGTCATTTCGCCGCGCTGGCAAAGTCGCTGGCCACACCGGACAAGCCGGTATGGCTGATCGGCTCGGACAAGGACAAAGCCACCGGTGATGAAATCGCCAGACGCGCCGATGGTCACGCGCTGAACCTCTGTGGTCGAACCACGCTGGAGCAAGCGATCGATCTGCTCGCGGGTGCGTCCACCGTGGTCAGCAACGATTCCGGCTTGATGCATATGGCCGCTGCGCTGGGCCGCCCACTGGTCGCGGTTTACGGGTCGTCGAGCCCGGCCTATACGCCGCCGCTCTCGCCGCGTGCGAAAATCGTGACATTGAATTTGGTTTGCAGCCCATGCTTCAAACGCGAGTGCCCGCTGGGGCACCTCAATTGCCTGGAAAAACTGAGCCCTGAGCAGATACTCACTGCGATGAATAATATCGGCCATGCCAACGACTAAGAATTTTTTCGCCACGCCGCAGGACGCGGAGGCCGCCTTCTACGAAGCGCTCGAACGCTACGATCTTGAAGCCATGATGGCGCTGTGGTCGGAGGACGATGAAATTGTCTGCGTCCATCCCGGCGGCCCGCGGCTAGCCGGTTACGCCATGATCCGTGAATCCTGGCGGCGCATTTTCGAGAGCGGCACCAAATTGCGCGTGCAGATCACACCGCTCTCCGCCGTGGTGAATCCATTTACCGCCATTCACAGCCTGATAGAACACGTCACGGTGGTTGGCCAGAATCAAGAAACTGCGCCCATCGTCACCACCAACATCTATGTGCGCGGCCCCACCGGCTGGCGCATGGTGGTGCACCATGGTTCACCTTCCCCTCCCGAAGCGTTCGGCGAAGCGCCCAAGACTTTGCATTGAGCGCAACCACACTTTTCGTCGCCCCATCCTGGCTGCGCGGGGCACATGCGCAAACCATCTGGCCACTGCTGCGCAAGGGGCTCCTGCCGAACTACCGGCGCGAACGCTGGGCTACGCCGGACCAGGACTTCATCGATCTCGACTGGAGCGACGGGCCGCTAAATGCGCCGCTGGTGGTGCTATTCCACGGTCTTGAAGGCAGTTCGCGCAGCCACTATGCACGACGACTGATGCATGCCGTTGCCGAACGCGGATGGCGCGGTGTGGTGGTGCATTTCCGCGGCTGTTCCGGCGCAGCCAATCTGCTACCGCGCTCTTATCATTCCGGTGACTCCACCGAGATCGACTGGGTTCTGCGCCGCTTCAAGCAGCTATTTCCAGAAGCGCCGTTGTACGCCGTCGGCTTCTCGCTGGGCGGCAACGCCCTGCTCAAATGGCTCGGCGAGCAAGGTTCGGCCGCCGAGACGGTTGTCAATGGCGCAGCCTCGATCTGCCCGCCGCTCGATCTGGCCGCAGCAAACGAAGCACTGAGTCACGGCTTCAATCTTGTGTACGCACGGCACTTCCTTAACACGCTCATTCCCAAGGCCATCGCTAAACTTGGCCACTATCCGGGCCTTTACTCCGCCCGCCAGGTTCGACGGGCGCGGACGCTGTACGATTTCGACGATGCCGTTACCGCGCCCTTGCATGGCTTTCGCAATGCGGATGACTACTACGCGCGCGCTTCGGCGAAGCCGTTCCTCGGCAACATTCGCGTACCGACCCTCCTGATCAACACGCTCAACGACCCTTTCCTGCCACCCGCGGCGCTGCCACGCAGCCAAGAGATCAGCACGCGCATTCGTTTTGAAACCCCCGATCAGGGCGGCCATGTCGGCTTCGTCGCCGGCCATTTACCAGGCAACCTGGACTGGTTGCCGCAACGCGTGCTTATGCATTTTGCCGAACTGCCATGAAACGAAATAGCTGTATGTGATACTTTCAGGCTAACGCCATCGCTCTGCGACTTTTGGGATAATTCAACAGTTCTTTTTGGATCTAACCATGCATACTCCCGCCCCCGAAATCTTCAAGGCTTACGACATCCGCGGTATCGTCGACAAAACGCTGACAGCGGAAACCGTACGCGCCATTGGCCACGCCCTTGGCAGCGAGGCGCGTGCGCGCAAGGTCACTAGCATCGCCGTGGGTCGTGACGGCCGACTGTCGGGCGCAGAGCTTTCCGCTGCGCTTGCACAGGGCATCAACCAGGCCGGCGTGGATGTCATCGACATCGGTTGCGTGCCAACACCAGTCAGCTACTTCGCGGCCCACGAACTGGGAACGGAAAGTTGCGTCTCGGTCACCGGCAGCCACAATCCGCCCGACTACAACGGCCTCAAGATGGTGCTGGCCGGCCAAACGCTGTACGGCGACATGATTCAGGATTTGCGCCGCCGCATCGAGCATGGCGATTTGGTTAACGGCAAGGGCAGCGTACATACGGCCAATGTGCGTAGCGCCTATCTGTCGCGCATCGTGACCGACGTCAAGCTGGCGCGGCCGATAAAAATCGTCATCGATTGCGGCAACGGCGTGGCCGGCGCCTTTGCGCCGGAGCTGTTTCGCCGCATGGGTTGCGAGGTGGTCGAACTGTTTTGCGAAGTGGATGGCAGTTTCCCCAATCATCACCCCGATCCGTCCAAGCCGGAGAACCTGGTCGACGTGCAGCGTGCGCTGCGCGAAACCGATGCGGAACTTGGACTCGCCTTCGATGGTGACGGCGACCGTCTCGGTGTCGTCACCAAGGATGGCGAGATCATCTACCCTGATCGCCAATTGATGCTGTTCGCCGCCGACGTGCTGATGCGCAAGCCCGGTGCCACCATCATTTTCGACGTCAAGTGCTCACGTCATGTTGCGGCTTCAATCCGCCGCCAGGGCGGCAAGCCGCTGATGTGGAATACCGGCCATGCGCTGATCAAGACCAAGCTCAAACAAACCGGAGCGCCACTCGCCGGTGAAATGAGCGGCCACATGTTTTTCAAGGAGCGCTGGTACGGCTTCGACGATGGCCTCTATGCCGGCGCGCGCCTGCTCGAAATCGTCTCGCGTTGGCCGGACGCCAACTGGCCGCTGAAGCATCTGCCCAACGCCATCTCCACGCCCGAGCTCAACCTGAAAATGCAGGAAGGCGAGCCGCATGCGCTTGTCGACAAACTCAAACGCGATGGCCGCTTCCCCAGCGCGCAGCAACTTATCACCATCGATGGCGTGCGCGCCGAATACAAAGACGGCTTCGGCCTGGCGCGCGCCTCGAATACGACGCCGGTCGTCGTGCTGCGCTTCGAGGCAGATACACAAAGAGCACTAAAGCGCATTCAGAACGAGTTCAGGAAAGCGCTGTCCGCCGTGTGGCCGGGGCTGAAACTCGACTTCTGAGAACTTGGCTAGCGCTTTAACGCCAGTGTCAGCCCATCCGCGAACGGCAGCAGCGAGAGCGATATGCGTTCGTCGTGATGAAGTTTGTCGTTGATTGCGCGTAGCGCACGCGTGTCTTTGGATTGATCCGACGCATCCGCCACCGCGCCCGACCACAGCGTGTTGTCGAACACAATCAGGCCACCGGTGCGCGTTAGTTTCAGACAGCGCTCGTAATAGGCGTCGTAGTTCGACTTGTCGGCATCGATGAAGGCGAAGTCGAATTTCCCCGCTTCGCCGTTTGACAGCAGCGTGTCCAATGTCTCCAACGCGGGGGCGATGCGAAGCTCAATCTTGTGCGCGACACCGGCGCGCTGCCAATAACGCTTGCCGACAGCGGTCCATTCTTCGCTGACGTCGCAACAGACGAGGCGCCCGTCGTCGGGCAGCACGAGTGCCACACTGAGGGCGCTATAGCCAGTGAAGGTGCCGATTTCGAGACAGCTTTTCGCGCCCGTTGCCTGGATGAGCAAGGAAAAAAACTGCCCTTGCTCGGCGGTGATTTGCATCCGTGCTTCGGCGAGCAGCGCGGTTTCCGCACGCAGTTCAGCCATCAGCGCAGACTCGCGCAACGAATGCCCCGCGATGTATTGAAGGATTTTTTGGTCGATGAATGCTGTTTTGCCAGCCACTGAAAGTCTCCTTCGGCATCACCGTCGCCTTGGGACAACGACGGACAATCCGGTCGCTGCGGGTACCGCGAGAATCAGCGACGCCCCGACGTCAAACTCAGGCCGGGTTGGTCTCCGAGTCGGAAGAAGTGTCCCGCTTCGCACCGGGCTTCGGTCCACGTGCAGGCGTCGGCAGATTGCCGGAAAGTCGGCAACTAATGCCCTCGATGGTCTTGCCATCAATATAGCGCGTCACCTTGCAAGAGATGACCTCGCCCGCCGTCGAGAGTTGCGACACGCAAGTACTCACCACTGCAATAGGCAAATGCAACGCTTTGGCGATCTCATAGTCGAGCCCTTCGCCGTTGGTTTTCAGAAATTTGAGGATAGATTCTTTCATCCGGGGTTACCTGCGCTGCCTTCCGTGTATAAGTTCCGCCCCATATTGCGCCAGCGGCGTTCCCGAAGCAAGGGGAGCGGAAATTAAGAGGCCTGCACGAGGCAGGCCCGGGTAATGCACAACTACTGCATTACTTCTTCTTGGCGACTTTCTTGCCAGCAACAGCAGCCTTGAACCCGGCGCCCGGAGTGAATCGCGGCACCGTTGTCGCGGCAATCTTGAGTTCCTTGCCGGTTTGCGGATTGCGGCCGATGCGAGCGGCGCGCTTGGAAGACTTGAAGGTACCAAAGCCAATCAAGGCAACAGTACCGCCTTTGGATACA
>JAYUGL010000155.1:0-5274 GCA_043738385.1 Sterolibacteriaceae bacterium | reverse complement strand
GGCGTGCGAATTTTCTCGGATGGCCGCAACCCGAAAGACGGCTCGTCGCTGGCCGTGACCCGGCGCGATGCGCGTGCCATGCGACGTCGCCGCGACCGCTTGCTCAAGCGCAAGGCACGCATGATGCGCACGCTGATCGCGCACGGCTTTTTTCCGCAAGACGAGGCGCAGCGCAAGGCACTGGAAACGCTCAACCCCTACGCGCTGCGCGCCAAGGGGCTTGATGCCGCATTGAGCCCCGCAGAGTTCGCGCGGGCACTGTTTCACATCAACCAGCGCCGGGGTTTTAAAAGCAACCGCCGCACCGACAAGGCCGACAACGACAGCGGCGCACTCAAAACCGCCATCAGCAAGCTGCGGCAAAACCTCATCGACACAGGCTGCCGCAGCGTGGGCGAGTGGCTGCATAAGCGAGACGCTGCAGGCGAAACGGTGCGGGCACGCTTTCGGCAAGACAAGGTGGTGAAGGACGACGGCAAGACCCGCATCGACAAGAGCTACGACCTCTACATCGACCGCGCCATGATTAAGGCCGAGTTTGATGCGCTGTGGGCGGCGCAGGCCGGCTTTAACCCGGCGCATTTTAACGAGCTGGCACGCAGCGAACTGAAAGACGCGCTGCTGTTTCAGCGCCCTTTGAAACCCGTCATACCCGGACGCTGCACGTTGCTGCCCGACGAGGAGCGCGCGCCGCTGGCGTTGCCGAGCACGCAGCGCTTTCGCATTTATCAGGAGCTGGCCAATTTGCGAATTTTGGGCGACGGGCTCAAGGAAGAAGCCCTGACGCTGGCGCAGCGCGACACGCTGGCGCAGGCGCTGGAAAGCGGCCACCAGTCGTTCAAAATTGCGATCCCCCAGTTGCTAAAACTGGGTGGATCCATCCAGTTCAATCTGGCCGACGCCAAGCGAACGCTTCTTAAGGGCAACGCAACCAACATTGCACTTAGCAAGCCCGAGCACTTCGGCAAGGTTTGGTTCAACTGGACTGAGCGTCAACAAGATGCCATCGTCAAACAGGTAGTTCAGCAAGAAAGCCTCGAACGTCTTGTCAAAAGGCTCAAAAAATATTGCTTCGTCAATGAGAGGCAGGCCGAACAAATCGCTAAGGCAGGCTTGCCCGAAGGCTACGGGAGCCTGAGCGCCAAGGCGCTGGCACGCATCCTACCGGCGTTGCGCAGCGACGTGATGACTTATGACAAGGCGGTGATCGTTGCCGGGTTTGACCATCACAGCCGACTCAATACGCACGGCGAAATCCCCGGAAGAACGTTTGACACGGGTCACACGCGAGTTGATCTTGCAACCGGCGAGATACTTAAATTACATGCCTTCAAGGAACTGCCTTATTACGGCGAAGCATTGCAACGCCACGTCGGCTTCGGCAGCGGCAAGCTCAGCGACACACCTGAAAAACGCTTTGGCCGCATCGCCAACCCGACGGTTCATATCGGGCTGAATCAGGTGCGGCTGGTGGTTAACGCGCTAACCAAACGCTACGGACATCCAAGTCAGGTCATCGTGGAGTTAGCACGTGACTTAAAGCAAAGCAAGGATCACTCGACGAAAGATCAAGAACCATTCAGGTTGAAATCAGGTTGCTCTTGCCAGCGCTGCGTCACAGCTCGACAAGCAGAAAACCAGCGGCGCAACGACCGCCACCGCGTGCAGATCGCAGGCATCCTTGGCATCAGCGCAGAGCGGGTGCGAGGCGTGGATATGCAGAAGATGGTGCTGTGGGAAGAGCTGAGCTTCGACCCCGCCACCCGTTGCTGCCCGTACTCTGGCGTACAGATTAGCGCCGCGATGCTGTTCAGTGACGAAGTGGAGATCGAGCACATCCTGCCCTTCAGCAAAACGCTCGACGACAGCCTGAATAACAAAACCGTGTCTATGCGGCATGCGAATCGCTACAAAGGTAACGACACGCCATGGGAGGCCTTTGGTAAAAAGGCTGTTCAAGGCTTCGATTACGCCGCCATCCTGCAACGCGCAGAACTGATGCCCCGGCAAAAGCGTTCGCGCTTCGCCGAAGACGGCATGGAGCGATGGCTGAAAGACGACAAGGGTTTTCTGGCGCGCGCGCTAAATGACACCAAGTACCTGAGCAAGGTGGCCCGCGAATACCTGGCGCTGATCTGCCCGCAAGACACGCGAGTGATTCCGGGGCAAATGACGGCAATGCTTCGCGGCAAGTTCGGGCTCAACCATGTGCTCGGTCTCGATGGCGAGAAGAACCGCAACGACCACCGGCATCACGCGGTCGATGCGTGTGTGATCGGCGTGACCGATCAGGGCTTGTTGCAGCGCTTTGCGAGCGCCAGCGCCGACGCACGCGGCAAACAGCTCAACCGGCTCGTCGAAGACATGCCCGAGCCGTGGCCCACTTATAGGGCACATGTGATGCGCGCAATTACAGGTAAGGTCATGCGCGATGGCAAATGGATTGCAGAACAACCAGGAATATGGGTCAGTCACAAGCCCGATCATGGGCATGAGGGGGCGATGTTTGATGCAACTATCTACAGCGCATCGGGCAAAAGCAAAAGCGCAGCAAAGGATCGAAATGTGATCCCGTTTGAGGCAAGGAAAATAGATGGTTCAGCTGTTGCGCGACACAGCGACAAGAGTGGGGCTAGCAGGCCGTACATGGGGCTGCTTCCGAACAGCAACTATTGCATTGAAATTGTTCACCACGAAAACGGCAATTGGGCGGGATCGGTTTTGAGCACTTATGAAGCGTACAAGATCGTCAGCAGTTTCAAGGTTTCGCGTGAAGGGATCCAGCACCTCAGAAATTCACGTCGCGCTGCCAACGGCGAGCCATTAGCAATGCGGCTCATGATCAACGACTACGTTTGCGCAACTATCGAAGGCGAGGAGTTGTTGCTCAGGGTTTTGAAGATAAATAGCTCCGGATCCATCACCTTTGTGAAACCTAACGAGACCAACATCAGTGCCCGGTACGCGGAAAAGCTCGCTGCACAGAAAGCAAGACGCGAGGGAAGTTTTTTTATTGATACGGCATTGAACGATGAGTTTTTTCAAAAGGCTTTGTCTGCGGAAAGTTTGAGGGCTGCCAAGGCCCGCCGCATCACCATCTCCCCCATCGGCGAGCTCCGCGACCCCGGCTTCAAGCCTTAACCGCCATGATCGGCCGCATTGTTGAAGTGGCCGACGACCGGCGCCACCTGTTCATGCACCGGGGCTTTCTGGTGGTGCAGGACACCGACGGCGAACGCAAAGAGCTCGGGCAAATTCCGCTAGACGACATTGCCGCCGTCATCGCCAACGCGCACGGTCTGAGCTACACCAACAACCTGCTGGTGGCGCTGGCCGAGCGCGGCGCGCCCTTTGTGCTGTGCGGTGCCAACCACAACGCAGTCGGCATGCTGCTGCCGATCGAAGGCAACTTCGAGCAGTCGCGGCGTATCGAAGCGCAGATTGCCGCCAGCCAGCCGACGCACAAGCGCCTGTGGGCCAGCGTGGTGCGCGCCAAGCTGGAGCAGCAGGCAGCAGCACTTGAAGCCACAGGCGGTCCGACTGCGCCACTGACGGCGCTGGCAGCCCGCGTGAAAAGCGGCGACCCTGAAAACCTTGAAGCGCAGGGCGCGCGCCGCTACTGGACGCTGCTGTTCGGTGAAGCCTTCCGGCGGGATCAAAACGGTGGCGGCATCAACGGCCTGCTCAACTACGGCTACACCGTACTGCGCGCGACGACGGCTCGCTCAGTGGTTGCAGCCGGCCTGCACCCCGGCATCGGCCTGCATCACAGCAACGACAACAACGCGATGCGCCTGGTCGATGACCTGATGGAGCCGTTCAGGCCCATGATCGACTTGAAGGTGTGGCAACTGCGGCGCAATGGCGAGGCCGAGGTCAGCCCCGACAGCAAACGTGCGCTGGTTCGTACGCTCTACGACGATATGCAAACCGACGTGGGCGCCACGCCCGTGATGGTGTGTACGCAAAAGCTGTGTACCTCGCTGGCGCAGGTGTACCTGGGCGAGCGCGACAAGCTGGACCTGCCGCTGCCTGGTTTGCCGCTGGCGCTGGCTGCGGCTTTGGGCGATGAATAGCCGAAACCGGGCGACGCGGCCAGCCACATGCTTTCAGGATACCGGCTCATGTGGATCGTGGTGATGTTTGATTTGCCCGTGGTCGAGAAAGTCGAACGCAAGGCGGCCACCGAGTTTCGCAATGGCCTCCTCGACGCTGGTTTTGCGATGTCGCAATTCTCGGTGTACATGCGGTTTTGCACCAGTCAGGCGCAGGTAGATACGCTTTGCAAAAAGGTGGAAAATGCGTTGCCGCTTGGCGGTAAAGTCAACGTCTTGCAGTTCACCGACAAGCAGTACGAGCGCATCATTTCCTACCATGGGCAAGCCAAACAGCCTGCCAACAAGGCGCCCGATCAGTTCGATCTCTTTTAGCTGTTTCCCCCCGACACGTCATGCCCACCATCAGTACCTTTTACGGCCTCGTCATCAGGATGTACTTCAACGACCATGCACCGCCGCACTTCCACGTGGAGTACGCGGAGTTCAAGGCCACGGTGAATATTCCGATGTTGACAATTGCCAGCGGCAAGTTGCCACGACGCGCCCAAATGCTGGTGCTTGACTGGGCGGAACTTCATCAGGCCGAGCTACTCGAAGATTGGCAGCTTTGCATGGACAAACAGCAGCCGCGACAAATTGCGCCGCTGCAATAACTGAAAGGCCAATATGGAATGGGATGTTGTCGATGTTCAGCCGGTACTGCCGATGGCACTGCAAGTACGTTTTGCCGACGGTACGGCAGGCCAGGTGCGTTTTGAACCCAGCCACTTGACCGGCGTTTTTGCGGCGTTGAAAGACCCGTCCCTATTTGCACAGGCTCGCATTGAGTCTGGAGCAGTCACCTGGCCTGGTGACTTAGACTTGGCACCTGACGCGATGTACGCCGAAATCAAGTCACACGGTGAATGGGTTTTGCGCTAAAGCGGCTGGAAAATCGAGCGGCAACCCGAGATCATTTCGTCGTAGTTCAATGGAAACTCGGTCTCATAAAACGAAAAACCCCTTGATAAATCAAGGGGTTATCGCCGACAGAGTCTAGTCGATTGGAATATGAGCTCTGACCGGAACATCAATCCGATGCTCACCGCTATTGCGATGAGTCTAGTCGATTGGAATATGAGCTCTGACCGGAACCGCCCGCCGTGGCGGGATGGGTGCAATGGGAGTCTAGTCGATTGGAATATGAGCTCTGACCGGAACCAGCGTGATCAGCGCC
>JAYUGL010000154.1:0-5352 GCA_043738385.1 Sterolibacteriaceae bacterium | reverse complement strand
GAACTGATTCCGCGCCAAATGTACGATGTCGCGATTCAGGCGGCCATCGGCTCCAACATTGTGGCCCGCGAAAACGTCAAGGCGATGCGCAAGGATGTACTGGCCAAATGCTACGGCGGCGATATTTCCCGCAAGAAGAAACTGCTCGAAAAGCAGAAAGCGGGCAAGAAGCGCATGAAGCAGGTGGGACGGATCGAAATTCCGCAGGAGGCTTTTCTGGCAGTGCTACGGGTGGGTGATAAATGAATTTTGCGCTGATACTTTTTTGCTTGCTGGTAGCCACCGGCGTGTTGTGGGCGGCAGATCACTTTGTTTTACGCAAGCGGCGCGCAGCCGGTGTCGCGGAGCCTTGGTGGGTTGAATACGGCGCCAGCTTTTTCCCGGTTATTCTTGTCGTCTTCGTGTTGCGCTCGTTCATTGTCGAACCTTTCAAAATCCCTTCGGGCTCGATGATTCCAACGCTGCAAGTGGGAGACTTCATCCTGGTGAACAAGTACACCTATGGCCTACGGCTGCCGGTGCTCAACAAGAAGATTCTTGAAGTCAATACGCCGCAACGCGGCGATGTCATGGTGTTTCGCTATCCGCTCGACCCGTCGGTTGACTACATCAAGCGCGTGGTGGGTGTTCCCGGCGACAAGGTGGCGTACCAGGACAAGCATCTCACCATCAATGGTCAGGAGATGCCGCAGGGCAAGCTGGACGACTACCTGGGCAAGGGACTTTATTTCACGCCGCGCTTCCGCGAGAAGCTCGGCAATGTTGAACACGAAATTTTGGTGGACAAGGAATCACCGCCCTTTATCTCGCAGGCCAGTGATTTCCCGTACCGCGAAAATTGCCACTACAATAGTGCTGGCGTGATTTGCGCGGTGCCGCCCGGTCATTATTTCATGATGGGTGACAATCGTGACAACTCGAAAGACAGCCGCTACTGGGGTTTTGTGCCGGATGAGAATATCGTCGGTCGCGCGTTCGGCATATGGTTTCACGCCGACAGCCTGATTCCGCCAAGCGGCATCGACTTGACGCGTATCGGATCATTCAAATAGCGAAGGGAGAAACGTGATGAAACGTGAAAACAGAACTCTTTCCGGCAGGCAGCGTGGCTTGACCATGACCGGTTTGCTGATGGGAGTCGCCTTGCTGGGGATCGTTGCATTTTTGGTGATGAAACTTTTCCCCGATGTCACCGATTATCTGGCGGTTGTCAAAGATGTCAAGGCCACTGCCCAGGATCCGGCTTCGCGCGAAATGAGCGTCAGCGAAATTCGCGTTGCTTACTCAAAACGGGCTGAGATCGACAATATCAGGGGTATCGAACCCGCAGATCTGGAAATAACCAAGGAAAATGGTGATGTCGTCATCGCCTACGCGTACTCGAGGAAAATCCCGTTGTTCGCCAATGCGAGCCTGGTACTCGATTTCGAGGGTAGTTCCGCCAAAAAATGAATCCGGAGCTGCTGGAGCAGAAGCTCGGGCATGTTTTTGCCCAACCGGAGCTTCTACTCCGGGCGATGACCCATCGCAGTCACAGTTCCGTCCATAACGAAAGACTGGAGTTTGTTGGCGACGGCGTGTTGAATTGCGTTATCGCCAGCCTGCTCTATCGACGTTTTCCCGATCTTCGCGAAGGCGAACTGTCGCGCCTGCGGGCGAGCCTCGTGCGCCAGGAAACGCTCGCCGATATCGGTCAGGGTTTGGCATTGGGCACTCACCTGCGGCTCGGCGAGGGCGAAGTGAAAAGCGGTGGTGCCCGTCGTCCCTCGATGCTGGCCGATGCATTGGAAGCGTTGTTCGGTGCGATATTTCTCGATGCTGGATTCGACGCTGCGGCCGCTTGCATCGAGCGACTTTTCGCTCCATTGCTGGCTGAGCTGAATCCGGAAGTCTCCGGCCGTGATCCCAAGACGGCGTTACAGGAACTGCTGCAGGGCCGTCGCCTCGAATTGCCCAAATACGTGCTTTGCGGAACCCATGGAGAAGCGCATGCCCAGGAGTTCGAAGTGGAATGCCAGATTCCCGAACTGAACATTCGTTGCCTGGGTTCCGGGCTCAGTCGTCGTTCGGCAGAGCAGGCTGCGGCGAGCGTGGCGCTGGAACAGGTACAGACCCGATGAGCACTTTTCACACCGGCTACCTTGCCATTGTCGGGCGGCCCAACGTAGGAAAATCAACCCTGACCAATCGCCTGGTGGGCGCCAAGGTCAGCATTACTTCAAGCAAGGCGCAGACTACCCGGCACAGCATCCGCGGCATTTTTACGACGGATGACTGTCAGTACATTTTTGTCGATACGCCAGGATTTCAGATGCAAAAAAGTGGCGCGCTCAATCGGTTGATGAATCGCAGCGTGACGCAAACGCTCGTCGGAGTCGATGTCGTGCTGTTCGTCGTCGAAGCCGGGCGCTGGGGCCCCGGCGAAACCGACATCGTCAAACTGCTTCCCGAAGGACTGCCAGTGTTGCTGGTCATCAACAAGATTGATCGCCTCAAGGACAAGGGGCTGTTGCTGCCCTTCATCCAGCAGCGTGTGGCGGAATTTCCGTTTGCCGAAATCATTCCGGTGAGCGCCGAACGCGGCATGGGAATGGAAGCACTGCTCACCACGGCGGCCAAGTATCTGCCTGAAGCGCCGGCGGTATTCGATGCCGACGACATCACTGACCGCTCCGAGCGTTTTCTTGCCGCGGAACTGCTGCGCGAGAAACTGTTTCGCAATGTGGGTGAGGAACTGCCCTACGGAATCACCGTCGAGATTGAAAAATTCGAACAGGAAGCTGAAGGGGAAAGCATTCTGCGCCGCATTCATGCGGCGATCATCGTCGACCGGCAGGCGCACAAGGGCATCGTCATCGGCAAGGACGGTGAACGCCTGAAACGCATCTCCTCCGACGCGCGTCGCGACATGGAAGCATTGTTCGGCGGCAAGGTCTGGCTGGAGACCTGGGTCAAGGTCAAGAGCGGCTGGGCCGATGACGAACGCGCGCTGAAATCACTGGGCTACGAGTGAAGTCGCGGCTGACTCCATCATGAGCGGCAAGCAGCGCGTCGACGGCCAGCAGGTTTTTCTGCTGCACAGTTATCCTTACAGCGAGACCAGCCTGGTGCTCGATGTCTTTTCCCGCGAGCACGGCCGCTTACCGGTGCTGGCGCGCGGCGCGCGTCGCCCGCGTTCGGCGCTGCGCGGCGTCTTGATCGGGTTTCAGCGGCTCGAATTAGGATGGTTCGGCAGCGGCGAGGTGAAGACCCTGGCACGCGCCGAATGGCTGGGCGGCATGCCGCTGCTGCAAGGGCGCTGCCTGTTGCTCGGCTATTATCTCAACGAACTTTTGCTCAAGCTGATGCAGCGCGAGGACGCCCACCCCGGCTTGTTCGACGCCTATGCCGAGGCCTTGCGGGCGCTGTCGAGCGGCGCCTCGGATGCTGCCGAGCTGCGCCGTTTCGAGAAGACATTGTTGACGGAAATCGGCTACGGCCTGACGCTGGAGACTGACGTGCACGGGACGCCGGTCGTGCCTGAACGGCGCTATGCCTATTTGATTGAACGCGGGCCGCGGGCGGCCTCGGCCGACGAAGTGCTGCCGACCTTCGCGGGCAAGACCCTGCTGGATTTCGCCGCCGATGACTTTACCGACCCACGTTCCCTGATGGAAAGCAAGCTGCTGATGCGGCAATTGATCGCTCATCAACTGGATGGAAAAATATTGCAGTCGCGCAGAGTCTTTATGGAGTTGCAGGAATTGTGATTGAATCCGAGAGACCTCAGACCGCCTTGTCGGTCAACGTGAACAAGGTCGCCTTGTTGCGCAACACACGGCACTTGGACATTCCAAGCGTTGTGCGCATGGCCACACTTTGTCTGCAAGCAGGCGCCGATGGCATCACCGTGCACCCGCGGCCAGACGCGCGCCACATTCGTGCGCGGGATGTGCGCGATCTCGCGGCGCTGTTAAAAGGTTGGCCCAGGGCCGAGTTCAACATCGAGGGCAACCCCTTCCATAACCTGATGGACTTCGTACGCGAAGTGCGTCCGCAGCAGTGCACGTTTGTGCCCGACAGCGAAGGGCAATTCACCTCCGACCACGGTTGGGACCTCGTCGTCGACGGCGCACGCCTGATGTCGGTAATCGATGAGTGCCACGCGCTTGGCGTGCGCGTCAGCCTGTTCATGGACCCACTGCCCGAAGCCATGGCGCAAGCCCGCGCGGCCGGCGCAGACCGTGTGGAGCTCTACACCGAGCCCTATGCGGCGGCGCATGGCAAGCCAGGGCAGCCAGGGTTGGATGGGCAACTGGAACGCTTCGCTGCCGCTGCGCGCGCCGCTGCGGCAGCGGACCTGGGCGTCAACGCCGGTCACGATCTCAACCGCGATAACCTGGGCGACTTCTTGCGCGCTGTACCCGGCGTGCTGGAGGTGTCGATTGGTCATGCGCTGATCGCCGACGCACTCGAACTTGGCATCGCAAAGACCGTGCGCGACTACCAGCGTTTGATTCTGGCCGCAGCGGCACCATGAGCCCACCTCAACAAACCGTGCCCGCAGGGCAGGGCAGATCAATCGCCTCCCACTCGTGGAGGGGGAGGTTGGGAGGGCGTATGGTTGTAAACACGAATCATGGGTTTGCTTCGTCAGGAGCAAACCCATGATTTTCGGCGTTGGCACCGACATCATCGCCGTGGCGCGCATCGCGGAGTTTCATGAACGACACGGTGAGCGCGCGCTGGAAAAAGTCCTGGCGCCCAGCGAGCGCGAAGCCTGCCGCGCCAGCAGCGATCCGGCGCGTTTCCTGGCCAAGCGTTTTGCCGCCAAAGAGGCACTGGGCAAGGCGCTGGGTGTTGGGGTGCGCACGCCAGTATTGTTGTCCTCCATCGCCGTGGTGCATGACGATCTGGGCAAACCTGATTTTGAATTTGGCGAAAAACTCACCGCGTACATCAACGATCGTCATCTCGTCACCCACCTTTCACTCTCCGACGAACGCGACTACATCGTCGCCTTCGTGGTTGCGGAACGCCTATGAATATCAAATTGCTCGGCCCCTTGATGATCGACATTGCCGGCACGGCGCTGAGCGATCTGGATCGCGACCGCCTGGCGCATCCCCTCGTCGGCGGCGTGATCCTGTTTACCCGTAACTACGAAACCCCGGCGCAGCTGGAATCCCTGTGTGCGGAGATCCATGCCCTGCGCCAGCCATGGTTGCCCATCGCCGTGGATCACGAAGGCGGTCGCGTGCAGCGATTCCGTGAAGGGTTTACGCAACTGCCGCCGATGTGCAAGTTGGGCCAATGGTGGGATAACGAGCCGCAAGCCGCAAGGCAGGCCGCGCAAGGCATCGGCTTTGTGCT
>JAYUGL010000153.1:0-5370 GCA_043738385.1 Sterolibacteriaceae bacterium | reverse complement strand
GCCGATCGCGAGGACGCAGACCTCGCCCAGCAACTCATCGCCGATTCGGTGGCGCGTCACGACGTCGAGCCCGGCATGCTCACGCTGCACGCCGACCGTGGCACCAGCATGCGCTCCAAACCGGTGGCTGCGTTGCTGATCGATCTGGACATTGCCAAGAGCCACAGCCGACCCTATGTCTCGGACGACAACCCGTACTCCGAGGCGCAGTTCAAGACGATGAAGTACCGGCCGGACTTCCCGGCGCGCTTCGGCTGCATCGAGGACGCTCGGGCCCACTGCCAAGCCTTCTTCGCTTGGTACAACACCGTGCACCGGCACTCGGGCATCGGCTACATGACGCCGCACAGCGTCCACCACGGTCATGCCCAGCAATTGCGCAGCGTGCGTCAGGCCGCTCTCGATGTCGCATTCCTCGCCACACCGATCCGCTTCAAGGGGCGCCGTCCTGAACCCCATGCGCTGCCCACCGCAGCTTGGATCAACCCACCACCGTCGGAGGCCATCAACCCGAAATCATCACAGCCTTGCGCAGTAAATTCATGACAAATGGTGGCGAAAAGTCATTGACACGTTCCGTACACGCGTTTCGTTTCGTATCGCATTGGGACAATGCAGAGTCCTCGTCGCACCTAAGATCTCAGCTTGAACAAGACAGGTCTCGACCGAGTTTCAGGCACTTGGAGTCCTCGATTGAGCGGCGTCTAACCATCGTCTATTGACGCCGTCGACCGCATTCCTTCGATACGCGCTTGCGCTTTCATACAACGCTGCCTTGAGTTCGGCGGCGGGCCACCGATAACAACGACGAAGTCGACGAATGCAGCCACGCGACCACGAAGGCAGCACGCGACGATTCCCCCCAACTGAGTAAAAGTATGGCGACTTCTTTCTGTTTAGATGGCGCAAGCTCTGGCATCGCCACCGGGTCAAGGTTCATACAGGCCATTGAGCGTGCCGCCGCAATTGCGTTGGCATGCTCGTTGGTCATCGCTGTAGCCGGCTGCGGCGCCGGAAGCTCAAGCACAGAAGTTCCCGGTGCCGGCGGCGGCACCGCAGGCTCCAGCACAGAGGTCGCTGGCCCTGGGGGCACAGGCGGTTCGAGCACACAGGTGGTTGGCGCCGGTGGCGGCATACTCGGAGCCGGCAAATCTGCCCTCGCCGCGCCGACGGCGTTCGAGGCCGCCCGCTTCCTCACCCAATCGACCTTCGGGCCTAGCGACGCCGACATCGAAGAGGTAACGGCGTCCGGATACGCGGCTTGGATCGATGCGCAGCAACAGATGACGCCGACAGCGCCCAGTCGACCCTATTTTGAAATGCGGGAAGCGCAAATTAATGTCGATCCGACCAAGCATGCGACCGTCGACCAGTTGGCTGAAGGCTTCTGGCGGCAAGTGGTCACAGACCGCGATCAGCTACGACTTCGCACCACTTTCGCCTTGTCCCAGATTTTCGTGATCTCTGGCCAGGACGGCCTGGTCGGCTACCACACGCGCGCGATTCCAGACTACTGGGACATGCTGCATGCGAACGCGTTCGGAAACTTTCGTGTGCTGCTCGAGAAGGTGACGCTGCATCCGGAAATGGGGCTCTATCTGGGCGTTCTCGGGAACGACAAAGGCGACCCAAGTACGGGGCGCCATCCCGATGAAAACTTTGCGCGTGAAGTCATGCAGCTGATGACGATTGGCATCGACAAGCTGAATCCGGATGGCACCAAACAGCTCGATAGCAGCGGCGCCCCGATCCCGACCTACTCGCACGATGACGTCGCTGGCTTGGCGGCGGCCCTGACCGGCTACTACTTCTATTCGCCAGCGCCGCGCGAGGGTGCTTTCAACGGCTTCTGCTTTGGGTGCTCGCCTACAGACAATTTCGACATTGTGCCGATGATCCCCTACCCCGGACATCACGAGACCGGCCAGAAGACCTTTCTCGGCACGACGATTCCGGCATCTGCATCGGCCGATGCGACCGGCGACCTGAAGATCGCCATGGACACGCTGTTCAACCACCCCAACGTTGGGCCGTACATCGCCACCCGCCTGATCAAGCAATTTGTGACCAGCAATCCGAGTCCCGCCTACGTGCAGCGGGTCGCTGCCACCTTTAATAACAACGGGTCCAACGTGCGGGGAGACCTCGGCGCCACGATTCGTGCAATCCTGCTCGATCTCGAGGCGCGAGATGCGTCGAAGCTCCAAGATCCCGGCTTCGGAAAGTTGCGGGAGCCGGTGATCCGGCTCGCCAACTTGATGCGAGCTTTCGAGTCAAAGTCTCAGAGTCAGATTGCCAACGGTCCTGGCGGCGTCGGATTTCAGATGTACCGCACGGACACAGCCGACAGTCGCTTGGCGCAGGACTTCATGGAAGCGCCCTCAGTCTTCAACTTCTGGGAAGCTGGATTCAGCCCTGCGAATTCTTCCCTGAGCGCCCAGGGCTTGACCGGCCCGGAGTTCCAGGTCGTCAACGAGGTGTCGGTGGCCGGGTACCTCAACTTCATGCACGGCATGGTCACGGTAGGCGCTGGCTATGTTCCCGCCTGGGGCGACCCAAATGCAAGCCAAAACGCGGACATCCACACCGACTACATCAAGGAAGTCGCTGTCGCGGCAGACGCAACGCGATTGGTGGCCCGAGTCAACAAGCTTCTCACTTATGGGCAAATGTCACTCCCGATGCAGTCACAGCTGATCGATGCCATCAACGGCATCGTTGTGCCCTCAGGTCCGGACGTCACCAAAGCTCAGGTCGACAAGGCCTTACTGAACCGCAGTCAGTTAGCGGTCTACATGACGCTTGTCTCCCCCGAATATCTAACCCAGCGCTGAGCCATTCATGAGCACAACCAAAGCAACTCGTCGAGCATTTTTGCAAGTCGCTTCGACATTCGCCGGCCTTGGTGACTTCGCGATCCCTTTTGGCGTGAATCTGGCTGCCATAGGTGCTGCTGCGGCACAGGCTTCGTCCTCAAGCGACTACAAGGCACTCGTGTGCGTGTTCCTGCTGGGCGGAAGTGATTCGGCCAACATGGTCCTGCCGACAGACGCTGACTCATGGGCCCGCTATCTCTCGGCGCGCAATACAGGGTCGTCATCCATTTCGCTTCCCGCGGTAGGGATGATGCCCACAGGCGGCCTTGGAACGGTTACTCAGTTGGGTGGAGTGTTGCCGGTCGTTCCAAGGACGCCCCAGTCCATGCCCGCGGGCACCAGCGGCGCAGGCACGCGCACATTCGCGCTCCATCCCGCGATGCCCAAGATCCAGGGACTCTTCAATCGCGGCAAGCTGGCGGTCGTTGCGAATATCGGAACGCTGATTCAGCCCGTGAGCAAAGCGCAATACGGCGGCAAGCAGTGGGTCGTGCCGCGGGCGCTGTTCTCACATGGTGACCAACAGAATATGTGGCAGTCCGGCACGGGTGAAAGTGCGCGTTACGGGTGGGCCGGGCAGATGGCAGATCTGTTCGTGTCCGGCAATGCGACGCCGCTGGTGACCTCGGTGTCGACGTCGATCAACGCGGTCCTTCTGTCGGGCCGAAAGGTCGGCCAGTACCAGGTCGGCTACGACGCCGGTCGCCAGTCGGCCACCCCGATCCACACGTATGCGCCGAACTCCACATCCTATCTTGGCTCGGCAACCGCGCCAGCCATCATGAAGACCATGCTTACCTCGCCCGCGGGGAACAGTTACTTCCAGCGCGACCATGCGGCTATGGTTGTGCGGTCCCTGAACGCCGAGACTGCCTTGAACGCGGCCTTCGCGGGAGTGACGGTCGCGCCGCCAACGCCGTACGTCAACCCGCTCAACGGACGGTCGAGCACCAATCCGGTAGCAACCCAGCTTCAATCGGTGGCTCAGTTCATTGCAGCTCGCCAGGCCTTTGGCACGAAGCGGCAAATCTTTTTCGTGGGCGTCGCGGGTTTCGACACCCACACAGCTCAAAGCGCACGTCAACCGGACTTGATGGCACAGCTCGACCATGCGCTCGATTATTTTTACTCAACGCTGAAGAGCGGCATCGGTGCCGACATGACCGCCAACGTCACCACCTTCACCATGTCTGACTTCGGTCGCACGTTTTCCACGAACGGAGGCGGGACTGACCATGGTTGGGGATCGCATCAAATGATCATGGGGGGTGCCGTCAAGGGCGGCGACATCTATAACCAGTTTCCCACGGTGGGAGCCGACATCCCTGGCAAGTTCGACAACCCGGATGCACTGGGCAACGGCGTCCTGATTCCGACGTATTCGGTTGACCAGTACGCCTCGACGCTGGGCTCCTGGTTTGGCGTCGGCAGCTCCGACTTGCGCCTTATCTTTCCCAGAGTCTCCAACTTCAACATCCAGTCATCGTTCCTCTGAATCGGCGTTGTCCATCGGAAGGTCGACGCGGCGCCAAAGAAACGTCACGTTTGGCGATGTGTTGAGTTGAGGTGCGAGGCGACGAGCCTTCAGTACATCTCTCGCCCATAGACAAGCGAAGAGCAGTACTGTCCGAAGCCGACGCGGCTGAGGGGTTTTGGCTTGAAGGCGGCGGCGCCGTTCCACGCCGCCCCGGCTCCCTCATCGATTTCACCGTCGAGACAAAGGCTTACGCTTTCTAACGTTATCGACTGTCTTCGGTTCTGTCGCAATAGCGGCGTAAGTCCAAACGGAGCTGGTGATCGGCCGACAATCAAAAGGCTAGCAAGTAGAACGGTTCTGTCGCAATAAGCCGGTGCTGGTAATCTGAGCCGAGACGGACGACGGGATGATGTTGATGATCGAGGAGCTGCGCATGGTGATCAAGCGGATGCACTATCCGCTGGAAGTGATGCTGGTCTGCGTGCGCTGGTACGCGGCCTACCCACTGAGCCTGCGCCACATTGAAGAGATGATGGCCGAACGGGGCGTTTTCGTCGATCACGCCACGGTTCATCGTTGGTCGATCAAGATCTTGCCGGTGTTGGCCGCGGTGTTTCGCCGGCGCAAGCGCCCTGCGGGCATGAGTTGGCGGATGGACGAGACGTACATCAAAGTCGCCGGCCAGTGGAAGTATCTGTACCGAGCCGTCGACCGTGCCGGCGCCACGATCGACTTTGTGCTTCGGGCACACCGAGACTACGCTGCGGCACGATTTTTCTTCGAACGCGCCATCGAACTACACGATGTGCCCGAGAAGATCACGATCGACAAGAGTGGCGCCAACACGGCGGCCATCGAGGGAATGCGTGCCGACTCCGGTGCGAACATCGAGCTGCACCAGTCGAAGTACCCCAACAACTGTGGAGCGTCACCTGAAACGCTATTGGTGACCAGAATTGCCGCTACCGGCCGTATTTGGCCCTCCGTGCGGCCTCGTATGCCTTGTCGGCCCTTGCC
>JAYUGL010000152.1:0-14360 GCA_043738385.1 Sterolibacteriaceae bacterium | reverse complement strand
CTTCTGTTGCGGCGGCGCAGTGGATTCGTCGATGCGCGCGCTTTGCAGCGCCACGTCCTGCAAGCCGTAGGTCATCCACGCGTCGGCGGGATCACCATCGCGCCCGGCGCGGCCGGTCTCCTGATAGTAGGCCTCCAGACTCTTGGGGAGATCAAGATGGGCGACGAAGCGCACATCGGGTTTGTCGATGCCCATGCCGAAGGCGATGGTCGCCACCATGACCACGCCTTCTTCGCGCTGGAAGCGGCGCTGGTGCGCGGCCCGCGTTTCGGCCGGCAGGCCGGCGTGATAGGGCAACGCGGTGTAGCCCTGCGTCGCCAGCCAGTCAGCGGTTTCTTCAACCTTCTTGCGCGACAGGCAATAGACGATGCCGGCCGCACCACGTCGACTGGCAAGAAAATCGAGCAACTGGCGGCGCGGATTGTCCTTTTCCACCACCGTGTAGCGGATGTTGGGCCGGTCGAAGCTGGAGATGAACACGCGCGCTTCGCCGAGCCCCAGCCGCACGATGATCTCTTCGCGAGTGGTGGCGTCGGCCGTGGCGGTCAGCGCGATGCGCGGCACTTGCGGAAAACGCTCATGCAGCATCGACAGTTGCAGGTACTCGGGGCGGAAGTCGTGGCCCCACTGCGACACGCAATGCGCCTCGTCGATGGCGAACAGGGCGATGCCCGGCCCGCTGGCAAGCCGCTCCAGCAGCCCCAGCGTGCGCTCGGCGGCGAGCCGTTCCGGCGCGATGTAGAGCAGATCCATCTCGCCCGCCAGCGCGGCGCGTTCGATCTCCTGCACCTGTGGCCAGTCGAGCGTGGAGTTGAGAAACGCGGCACGCACGCCGTTCTGGCGCAGCGCATCGACCTGATCCTGCATCAACGCGATCAACGGCGAGACGACGATGCCGCAGCCGCGGCGTAACAGCGCGGGAATCTGGTAGCACAGCGACTTGCCACCGCCAGTAGGCATTAGCACCAGGGCGTCGCCGCCGCCGCTCATGTGGCCGATGATGTCTTCCTGCGCGCCGCGAAACTCCGGATAGCCGAAGACTTCGCGCAACAGCGAGAGCGAAGAGACGGGAGTGGGCGAATGCAGCGCGGCGGACATCGGTGCAAATTGTCTCATGCCGATCCAAGCAGACTGTGAATTAGAGAACGACGAACACCTCGATCAGCACGCGCTGCCATGGATTGTGTTGTTCCCGCAGCTTGGCGATGCGCGCCTCGACCTTGCCGCCGTTATCCATCTCCGTCGCCACGGCACGGTTTTCCTTGCGCGGCAGATAGCCCAGTTTTTCGCCATGCCACTCGACGCGCACGGCGTTGGCATCGTGGGCGTTGTCGGGTTCGCGCACCAAGGTCAAGGCATCGCCGACTTTCATCGTGTCCCAGTGCACCGTGCCGGTGTAATACTGGAAACCCGCCAGCGGCGAGCTTTGCACCAGCACCTTGATGCGCTGCGCCTGGGCCGCAAGGCTGAAGGCGAACAGCAGGCTAATCAGCAGTGAACGCATTCTTGATCCAATCAATACGGGATTCGTCCAGCGCGTTGAGCAGGATGCAGTCGAAACGGCAAATCTGCTCGCCATGTTTTGCCAGCCAATGCCGGGCGGCCTGGATGATGCGGCGCTGCTTGATCGAGGTAATGCTGGCCGCAGCACCACCGTAATGGGTACTGCTGCGCAGCCGCACCTCGACGAACACCAGCGATTCGCCATCGCGGCAGATCAAGTCGATCTCGCCGCCGCGCACACGAAAGTTTTTCTCCAGCACCGCCAGACCGTTGCGCGCCAGATATTGCGCGGCGAGATCTTCGGCTTCAGCGCCGCGCTTGCGCGTAATGGCGTCGCGCCGGAGAATGCGGTCCATGAGTGACATCGCACATGAAGAAGAGAAGGGAAAGGCGGCATTGTATGTGGTGGCCACGCCGATGGGAAATCTCGGCGACATCACCCAGCGCGCCCTTGAGGTGCTGCGCAGTGTGGACGCCATCGCCTGCGAAGACACGCGCCATGCGCGGCGTTTGCTCGATCACTACGGCATCACCGCGTCGACCTTCGCGCTGCACGAGCATAACGAGCATGAAGCCGGCGCCAAGCTCGTTGAGATGCTGCGGGGCGGGCATCGTATTGCGCTGATTTCCGACGCCGGCACACCGGGCATTTCCGACCCCGGTGCGATCGCCGTCGCAGCAGTGCAGGCCGCCGGCTTTCGGGTGGTTCCATTGCCCGGGCCCAACGCTGCGATCACTGCGCTGTCGGCCGCCGGGCTGACCGATGGACACTTCCTTTTCGTTGGCTTCCTGCCACCCAAATCCGCTGCGCGGCGCGCCGCGATCGAGCGACTGAAAAGCATCCCGGCGGCGCTGGTGTTTTACGAAGCGCCGCATCGCATTGAGGAATGCGTCGCCGATCTGGCCAGCGTACTGGAGCCGCAACGCGAAATCGTTATCGCCCGCGAACTCACCAAGCTGTTCGAGCAGATCGCCCGCATGCCACTGACTGATGCCACAGACTGGCTGGCCGCCGACGACAACCGCAAGCGCGGCGAATTCGTGTTGCTGATCTCCGGCCCGCCGCCGCGCGAAGGGTTGGACGTCGAGGCGGAGCGGGTGTTGAAGCTGTTGATCGCCGAACTGCCGACCAAACAAGCCGCCAAGCTGGCCGCCGAGATTACCGGTGTATCCAAGAACGCGCTGTATCAGCGGGCATTGGAACTCAAGCCCTGACCCTATAATTGATCACCATGCAAACCCTGACCATCACCCGCCCCGACGACTGGCACCTGCATCTGCGCGATGGCGCGGCGATGGCGGCGGTGCTGCCGGATACGGCGCGGCGCTTCGCCCGCGCCATTGTCATGCCCAATCTCAAGCCGCCGGTGACCACCGTGGCGCTGGCTGCGGAGTATCGACAACGCATTCTCGCCGCAGTACCCGTCGGCATGCGTTTCGAGCCGCTGATGACGCTCTATCTCACCGACAACACACCAGCCGCCGAGATCGATGCGGCGAAGGCCGGCGGTTTCATTCACGGCGTCAAACTCTATCCCGCAGGCGCCACCACCAACTCGGATGCCGGTGTCACCGACTTGCGCAAATGTTCGGCAACGCTGGCGCGCATGGAGAAGCTGGGTGTTCCCCTGCTCGTGCATGGCGAAGTCACCGATCCGGCCGTTGATGTTTTCGACCGCGAAGAAGCGTTCATCGACACTGTGATGGCGCCGCTGCTGAAGGACTTCCCGGGATTGCGCGTGGTGTTCGAGCATATCACCACCAGTGACGCCGCAGATTTCGTCATGGCAGCCGGGAAAAATATTGCGGCGACGATCACCGCCCATCATCTGCTGCTCAATCGCAACGCCCTGTTCGTCGGCGGCATGCGCCCGCACCACTATTGCCTGCCGCTGCTGAAGCGCGAAACGCAGCGCCAGGCATTGGTGAACGCGGCGATTTCAGGCAACCCGAAATTCTTTCTCGGCACCGATTCCGCGCCGCACAGCAAGAGCAGCAAGGAAGCGACCTGCGGTTGCGCCGGCTGCTATACGTCGCATGCCGGCATTGAGCTGTACGCCGAAGCATTCGAGGCGGCGGGTGCGCTGGACAAGCTGGAAGCCTTCGCCAGTTTTCACGGTGCGGATTTCTACGGCCTGGCGCGCAACACCGATCGCATCACCCTGGTCAGGGAAAGCTGGACAGTGCCGGCGACTCTGCCGATGCTGCAAGGTGATCCACTGGTGCCATTACGCGCGGGCGAGCCGGTGGCATGGCGGCTGGGCTAGCGGTCATCCTTCGCAGCGCGACCATGCGCAAGGTCCTGGTTCGCTGCACCGGCCTTGTCGCCGCAATCGTATTCAGTTGCGCATCCCTGCCGGTTACTGCGGGCGATCGCATCCCTGCCTCAGTAACGGCGGCACTCAAGGCCGTCGACATTCCGCAGAGTGCCGTGGCGCTGGTGGTGCAGAACGTCGACGCGCGCCAGCCGCAACTCGCAGTCAATGCCGAGCGGCCGATGAACCCGGCCTCGGTGATGAAGCTGCTCACCACCTATGCCGCACTCGACCTGCTCGGCCCGGCCTACACCTGGAAGACCGAAGCCTCCGCCATCGCGCCGCTGGTCGACGGCAGACTTTCCGGTGATCTCACTCTCAAGGGCAGCGGCGACCCGAAATTGACGCTCGAACAATTCTGGCTGCTGCTGCGCCAGTTGCGTGCGCGCGGCGTGCGCGAGATCGGCGGTGACCTGGTGCTGGACGGCAATGCGTTCGACCTGCATGGCGAAGACAGCGCACCGTTTGATGACAAACCGCTGCGGCCTTACAACGTCACGCCCGATGCGTTGCTGTTGAATTTCAAAACCCTGCAACTCACCCTCGTGCCGAACCCTGCGCGCGGAACGCTTGTCGCCTTGCTCGAACCCCGGCTCGACAATCTTGAGATCGTCAACCAGATTCGCGTCGAGGGCGCCGAGTGCGGCGAATGGAAAGATGCGCTGCACGCCGAACAGACAAAGCGTGACGGAAACAATCGGCTGACTCTCAGCGGAACCTATTCAGTCGACTGCGGCGAAAAGGCCTGGAACCTCGCGGTGCTTTCCCACACCGAATACATCGGCGCGGTATTCCGCCAGCTCTGGCAGGAGCTCGGCGGCAGCTTCAGCGGCAAGGTGCGCGAAGGTGCGGCGCCTATCGAGGGGCATCTGTTGGCCGTCATCGAATCCCCCTCGCTGTCCGAAATCGTGCGCGACATCAACAAATACAGCAACAACGTCATGGCGCGCCAGTTGTATTTGACACTGGGCGTCGACGTCCATCACCGTGCGGCGCGCCCGGCCGACGCCGAAGCGGTGATCCGGACCTGGCTCGCCGTCAAGGGTCTGAACTTCTCCGAGCTGGTACTGGAAAACGGCGCCGGCCTGTCGCGCCGCGAACGCATCTCCGCGTCCAGTCTCGCCCAACTGCTGCAAAGCGCGTGGGCAAGCCCGCTGATGCCTGAATTAATGGCGTCGATGCCACTGGTGGCGGTGGACGGCACCATGAAAAAACGCTTGAAGGATAGAAGCGTCAGCGGCCAGGCCCACATCAAGACCGGCACGCTCGACGATGTGAAAACCATGGCTGGCTTTGTGCGCGACAAATCAGGCCACTACAAGATCGTGGTGTTCCTCATCAACCACCCCAAGGCCGAGGCTGGGCAGACGGCGCAGGATGCGCTGCTGGAGTGGGTGTATGAACAACGTTGAAAGGTTAGTGATATGCCAAACACCGCGCTAATTGGAATTGCTGGAGTTCACCATGTTGTCTCTGAACTATCGCGCCGTGGTTTGGTGGCCCTTCCGACCATAAAAAATATTGCGGCCTATGACATCGTTGCACTTAACGAGCAAGGTACAAAACACGCGAACATCCAAGTCAAGGCTTCATCAAAACGGGCTTCTTTCTTTCCAATGCCACCCGCAGATAAAGTACGAGTAGGTAATCGGGATGTCTATGTGTTTGTCCGGTGGTTGGCTCACGAAGGGCGTTACGAGTGTTTTCTCCTTACTGGCCGTCAGGCGCGAAGTGCCGTCGAAGAAGAAATTAAGTCGCAGAGAATTAGCATGAAGACAGGGAAGCGAAAAGTTGAATTCCCATGCGTTGCGGTTGGGCCAAAAAATGCAAAGGCCGCTGAAAAGTGGCGATTGGCTTGGCTTCAATGGAAGCTTTAACCACGCAAGCTAATTCAGAATTTTTCAAAGCTTCTTTTGCAGGAACAATGCTGAGCCCACCTTCGGATCCAGCACATAAGGCGCAAAGCCGGCGCTCTGGTAGGTCTGGAGTGCGGCAAGATTGTTGGACAGCACTTCCAGCGTCAGCTTGCAGCAGCCGGTCTCCTTCGCCACAGCTTCCGCATGTGCAAGTAGCGCCTGACCCACACCGCGACCTCGATGGTCGGCATGCACGACGATGTCGTGGATGTTGAGCAGCGGCTCGGCGGCGAAGGTGGAGAAACCGAAGAAGCAGTGGATCAACCCCACGGCATGGACATCAACGAAGGCCAGCGCACCGTAGAAGTGGGGAATCTCGCGCAGGCGTTCGATCAATGTCGCCTTGGCATGCGCGGAAAGCCCGGCGCCGCCGCCCATGGGGTCTCGGGCGTAGTGGTCGAGCAGAGTCAGCAGGCTGGTGGCATGGTCCGGGTTGTCGAGGTCGGCGGGAATGACGGAGAGATTCACGCTGGTGGCTTTTTCAAAGATGACTGCAAGGCAGGCTGGCATGATAACTTCCACGCTTTAATTGCGCAGCGTAGCTGTCTCAGTTGAGGGCTCCCATGACCATCGAAAACAAACCGTTGCCACCCGGCCAGTTCCTCTCTCCATCATTCGATCGTTTCGGGCTTGGCCTGTTCGCCAACCGCTTTCCCGCCAAGCCCGACACTATCGAATTCACCATTGGCGGCGATGTCGCGCAGTCGGTCACGGTGGGTAAGGAACTGGCGGCGCTGCCGCGTATAGAACAGGTGTCGGATTTCCATTGCGTGACCACCTGGTCGGTGCAGTCGGTGCGCTGGGGCGGGGTGCGCTTTTCGGATTTCTATCGCGAGGTGGTGGTGCCGCTGGCCAAGCCGCAGCAGGGCGCGGACTTTGTGGTGCTGCGCGGGCAGGATGGCTTTCGCGGCAGCATGCAACTGGCCGACCTGATGGCGGCGGACGTGCTACTGGCCGACACGCTCGACGGCCAGCCGCTGGGCATAGCGCATGGCGCGCCGCTGCGTCTGGTGGCGCCGGCGCATTACGGCTACAAGAATCTCAAGCACATCGGTGCCATCGAGTTTTGGCGCGAGCGCGGCAGCTATCGCTTTCCGTTTCCGTATCCCGACCTGATGGACCATCCGCGCGGACGGGTGGCCTTAGAGGAACGCGCCCGTTTTTTGCCGCTGTGGCTGATTCGCCCGCTTTACCGCGCGTTGATCCCGATGACGCGCTGGCAAAGCCGCAAGGCGCTGGAAGCTTATCGGAAGAAGCAGAGCGGGACCGCTTAAATACTATGCCGCCACCAGTAGTGTCATGATGGCGGCCATTTCTTCCACCATGGGCCGGGCAAGATTGAGGCGCGCCGCGCGTTGTGCCGGATTGTCCGGGTAGTCGTGCACCAACGTGTTGCGCATGGCGCGAATTTCTTCCCAGCGATCAGCGGAGGGCAACAGGCGAAGTTGTTCGAGCCGATCCAGCACATCGCGCAATGCGGCATCTTCGAAGGGTTCCTTCAAGATGTCCACCAGCACGCCGCGAAACGCTTTTTGTCCGAGGATGTCCTGTAGCCGGGCAAAGCGAAAGGCGAACTGATCAAGTGTCGCCACCAACGTATCGGCGGGCGTGCCCATTTGCTCCGGCGTTATCGGCCAGGTGATTCGGTCAGCCGCGTCGCGCAGGTAACGAAGATGGCGCCGGCATTCATCCAGTATCGCCGGTAGAAGCGACTGATCTTGTCTGCTCACAAGACTACACCGTCGCGCAACGCGACCTCATGGATCGGCAACGCCGGCCCCGCAGTTTTGACCACGAGATCGATACGCCGCTCACCCAACTGCCGGGCCAGACGCGCCAGCATGCGCAAACGGCGACGTTCGGCTTCTTCGGACGATAGTGTGGCTTCGATGTAGAGATCAATGTCGCCGCCCCGCGCGTTATTGTCGACACGGGAACCAAACAGGCGCACCGGTTGGCCGAATATTTCGGCGGCCGTGTCGTGGATGATGCGGGCGGTTTCTGCGCTAAGCCTCATGGTGCGGCGATGATACCCCTGCGGGCGAAACATTTGCTACCCCTGCGCCCCGGCGCATTGCGAGTCGGGCGCCAGCGATTGGCGATAACATCCCGCAGCGTGTCATCACCCGCACAACCCATTTCACACTCCGCAAAATGAAAATCCAGCCGCGCCTTGCCTTCCATTACGGCCTTACGATTTTTCTCAGCGCCTTCCTGCTGTTTCAGGTGCAACCGATCATCGGCAAGATGATCCTGCCGTGGTTCGGGGGGTCGGCCTCGGTGTGGACCACCTGCATGCTGTTCTTCCAGATGGTGCTGCTGCTCGGCTACTTCTATTCGCACTGGGTAGTGCGCTACCTGTCGCCGCGCAATCAAAGCCTGCTGCACATGGCGCTGCTGCTGGTCAGCCTGTCGTTGTTGCCACTTGCACCCAGCGCCCACTGGCGGCCAACCGGCGGCGAAAATCCGACGCTGCGGATTCTGGGGCTGCTCACGGTGAGCATCGGCCTGCCCTACTTCGTGCTGTCCACCACCGGGCCATTGGTGCAGGCATGGTTCGCGCGCGAGCGCAGCGGCACAGTGCCGTATCGGCTGTTTGCCTTGTCCAACCTTGGTTCCATGTTGGCATTGCTGGCCTACCCGGTGGCAGTGGAACCGGTGCTGCCGACGCGCTGGCAGTCGTGGCTGTGGTCGGGCCTGTTCGTCTGCTTCGGTATCTCCGGTGCGCTGCTGGCATGGCGCGGCAGGCATGGCAAAGTGGATCACGAGGTGCATCACGCGAATCATCCCGCTGTACCGGTGAAAACCCATTTGTTGTGGGCGGCATTGGCGGCCTGTCCGTCGATATTGATGGTGGCCGATACCAGTTACCTGACTGAAAACATCGCGCCGATTCCGTTGTTGTGGGTGCTGCCGCTGGCGATTTACCTGCTCTCGTTCATCCTCAGTTTCGAGCGCAGCGGCTGGTACAAGCGCGCCCTGTTCGTGCCGCTGTTGGCCGTCGGCCTCGGCGCAATGGCGTACCTGCCGACGCTGGGCATGAATGCGCTGCCGGTGGTCGCATCGCTGGTCATCAACCTTGCCTCCTTCTTCGTCGCCTGCATGGTCTGCCACGGCGAACTGGCGCGACTGCAACCGCATCCTGCGCAACTCACTTCGTATTACCTGATGCTCGCCACAGGCGGCGCGGCGGGCGGCCTGTTTGTCGGCGTGGTTGCGCCGTATTGCTTCAACAGCAATTACGAACTTTCGGTGGGCATAGTGTTGACCGCGCTGGTGGCGGCGATTGCGGTGGTCGGCTGTCATCGCTTCGTCTCGCCACAGCGCCGTGGCGTGGCGTGGGCGGGGGCTGTGGTGTTGATACTGGGGCTCAGCTACATCCGCATCGATGACCACATCAGCGAACTGCAAGATGCCAAAGTCACGACACGCAATTTCTACGGCACGCTGCGGGTTTTCGAAGGCGGCGAAGGCGAGGACGCCTATCGCACCATGATGCATGGGCAGATCATTCACGGTCGCCAGTACACGTCGCCCGATCGCCTGGATAACCCGACCACTTACTACAGCGATGAAGCCGGCGTCGGCCGCGCCATCAAGGCGCTGGGCGAACGTGGCCCGCTGCGGGTTGGCGTCATCGGCTTGGGTGTGGGCACCCTGGCCAGGTGGGGCCGGCCCGGCGACACCTTGCGCATTTACGAAATTGATCCGCTGGTGATCGCTCTGGCACACGATCAGTTCAGTTTTCTGTCGCGCAGCAAGGCGCGGATCGAGACGGTGCTCGGCGATGCGCGGTTGTCGCTGGAGAACGAGCCAGCGCAGGGTTTCGACCTGCTGGTAGTGGATGCGTTTTCGGGCGACGCGGTACCAGTGCATCTGCTGACGCACGAAGCTTTTGCCGCCTACTTCAAGCACCTCAAGCCGGACGGAATGTTGGCCCTGCATGTCACCAATCGCTTCCTCAATCTGGAACCGGTGGTCAAGGCGGCCGCGGCGAGCTTTGACATGGCCGTGCGCCGGGTCGAGTTCGAGGGTGACCGTTCGCGCCAGATATTCCATTCTTCGTGGGTGCTGGTGAGCGGCAACAAAAAACTGATGCAGCATCCGCTGATCGCGGATGTCAGCAAAGATATTCCCGTCACTGTTCACACGCGCATGTGGCGCGACGACTACAGCAGCGTGTTTTCGGCGCTGAAATAGACGGGTCCGGATTAAGTGGTTGAATGACGCAGCATCGGTCGTGGACTAGAATCACCCGGCAAGTCACAAGATCTGCAAGTCGGTAATTCATTAAATAATCGCCGGCGAGGAACTTTGTTTCCTCGACCGGCGCAAAAGGAGAGAGATATGTTTGATGGTGATGGCGTTATCGTCCAGACCGCTTACGTTGTTGAGAATCTTGACAAGGCAATTGACTATTGGACGAGCACCATTGGCGCCGGTCCATTCTTTGTCCTGCGCGGTTACGACCAAATGGAACAACTGGAACACCGCGGCAAAAAGGGATATTTCAATTGCGACTTCGCTTTTGGACAGGCGGGGTCCGTTCAGGTGGAGCTCATCCAGATCAACAGCGATGCCCCGAATGTTTTCGCGGATACGTATCCGAAAGGCAGTCGCGGCGGCTTCCACCATGTGGCCATGTTTCCGAAAGACCTTGAAGCGGCGATCGCTGCTTATCAGAAGCAGGGACTGGAGCTGGTGATGCGAGGTAACTTTGGAACCACTCCAGTTGCCTTCATCGACGCGCGCCCGTTGTTGGGCTTCATGGTCGAACTTTATCCGGCAACCGATGACATGCGCGCGATGTACCAAATGATCGCCGACGCGGCAAAGACTTGGGATCGGATGGAGAAGACGCGCCCAATGTGAACGAAGCTCAAGAACCACGGGGAGAAAAAACAGTGAAGGGAATCGTTATTCTTGGCGCCACCGGCGGCTTGGGTGAGGCCATCGCAAGTCGGCTGGCAAAACGCAACCCGGTCACCATCGGCTTTGCGCAAAACCGGGACAAGGCCGTGATCACCGACTGCATGAATAAAACGCCACTGGGCCGCATGGGACAACCGCACGAAGTCGCCGCGCTGGTGGATTTCTTGACCTCAACCGACGCTGCCTACATCAGCGGCCAGATCATCGCCGTCGACGGCGGCTACAGCGCCTGAGTCGCCGCCGGTTTGGCTGAGCGCACTCGCCGCTGCCACCGGCATTGACTGGCCTTAAGCTGAGTGAAACCCGGGTTGACAATTTTCGACTGTTCCCCTACTGTGAAAAAAACAATCGTTTGGTGGTCTGTAAAAAGTCTGCTTTCAAGTAAGTAAACTACAGTGAGGAGAGACGGAATGGACAAGGAAACAAAGCGGCTGGCACAACTTGCGGTGGCATGGTGCGGGCCGCTATTCGTGATCTGCTATCTGATTTTCTGGGCCATACTGGGACACAACATTCCGCCGCCAAATTTCGTCGGCATGACGGCGGAGCAACTGGTTTCCGAGTACTACGGCAAGTACCAAAGCCAGATCTCGATCGGAATGATCGGCTCCTGCATGATTGGATTACTGTACCTGCCATGGTCGTGCCTGCTGGCTTCGATGCTGCGCGACAAGGACGGAAGCCTGGGCGTATTCAGCTTCATGGAACTCACCGGCGGCACCCTGACCGCCTGGCTGCTCGCGTTTTGCCCGGCCATGTGGGCGGCGTGCGCAATCTACGCGACATCCGTGGACCCCAACCTGATCAAGTTCATGCATTCGCTGGTGTGGTACATCTATGATTGCACGTTCATGATCACGACCATTCAGTGCGTCGGGCTGGGTGTGTATACGGTGCTGAACAAGGAACAGAAGCTGTTCCCCGCGTGGGCCGGCTGGTGCTCGATTGCGGTCGGCATCATCTTCGTTCCCCTGGTGCTGATTCCTTTCGTGAGCGAGGGGCCTTTCACGGTCGCCGGTTCATGGAACTTCTTCATCGTCTTCGGCACCTGGCTGTTCATGTTCTTCTCGCCCTACAGCTACTTCATGTTGAAGGCACTGATGAACAGCAAGGAAAGCGATCAGCTCGCTTCCGCGCACTGATTCGATTTCCGTTCAGCAGGCAAATAAAGCACAGGATTTCCTGTGCTTTATTTTTTGCCGATTCGAAGTCGGAGATAATGGGCAAGCAACTGCCCACTTGATCAGTTTCCCATCGAAATCCCGGAAAGCAATTGATGCAAAAAAATACGCGCCCGGTAGTGGCTGTAGAGTCCTCGCACCATCCGGGCACGGATGGTCTATGGACTTTCGTCTTTATCGACATGGCTATTTTTCTGCTGATCTTTTTCACCTTCATGAGTGAGCGCCTGCGCCACTTTGAGGTTTATTCAGCATCCCAACTTCACCTCAATGAGCTATTCGGCCTTGCCAATACGCTCATCCTGCTGACCAGTTCGTGGATGGTCGTCGAAGCTCTCCAGGCCGCGCGAATGCAGCTTGCCAAAAAAGTCTCTGCTTATTTGATGGGCGCTTTTCTGTTGGGGGCGCTTTTTTCCATCAACAAGCTGATCGAGTACACCCTCAAGTTCGACGCCGGCATCACGCCCATCACCAACCCGTTTTTTTCGTTCTATTTTTTCATCACCATCGTGCACTTCATGCACGTCATTGCCGGGATGATTTTTATTTTTTACTTCAAAAGAAATGCCGGGGCATGCGTCACGTCAGACAAATACGTGACCGGTCTGGAAAATGTTGGCTTGTTCTGGCACTACGTCGACGTGCTCTGGGTTTTCATTTTTCCCCTGCTGTATCTGGTGGGGCGGAAATGATGAACAGGATTGTCGATGTGCCGGCGATGATCTGGCTGGTGCTGGTGGGACTGACCGTGCTGGCGGTCGGAATATGTGAAGAGCAGTCGCTTGGAACCTATTCATCGCTGGTCATTGTGCTCATTGCCGCGGCCAAGGCGCGGCTGGTCATCCTCCACTACATGGAAGCCAAGCATGCGCCCGCGCATTGGCGGTTTCTTTATGAGACCTGGAATTTTTCGGCGGCGGCGATCATCATCATCGGGCACTACGTAACTTTGGCGAAAGTCGCATAGAGGGGTGGGCGTCATCTTTTTGCCCCGACTCGACCAGAACCGGACCTGCACAGAATATGCCGCTCGCGGAGGAAAGCAGCAACGGTTGGTTCTGGCCGCGCGGACTCAGTCGAACAGGATAACCCCGCGAATGTTTTTTCCGGACTTGAGGTCGGCATAGCCTTGGTTGATCTGGTCCAGTGTATAGGTCGCTGAAATTGCCTCGTCGAGCTTGAGTCTGCCGCCGGTGTACATCTGAACCAGCTTCAGCGTGTCCCAACTCGGCGATACCGCGCCATACATCGAACCCTGGATACGCTTCTGGTTAATGGTCAGGTCGAAAATGGACAGTTTGAAATCCACATCGGCCGAGTTGCCCATGGCCGTGACGACAACTACTCCATTCTTTCCTACCGACTCCAGCGCTTGCATCAAGTGCACCGGTTTGAGAGTGCCCAGCGTGATTGCGGTGGCATCCGCGCCGTGACCATCGGTCAGTTGCCTGGCAAGTACAGTGGCTTCCTCAATACTTGCGCAGCCATGAGTCGCACCAACCCGCATGGCCTGATCTCTCTTGCTTTGAACAGGGTCGACCGCAATGATATACAAGGCGCCCGCATGCGCAGCCCCTTGAACCGCAAAGTTTCCGACGCCACCACAGCCCATGACGATCACCGTATCTCCAGGCTTCACCTCGGCTGAATTGACCGTCGCACCCCAGCCGGTACTCACGGCACAGCCGATCAGGCAGGCCTTGTCCAAAGGCATTTCCTTGGGGACTTTCACCGCCGACAGCACCGATACGGTGGAGTATTCCGAGAAAGTACCTATCCCACAAAATTGCCCGACAGACTTTCCCTTATAGGAGAGACGAAAATCGTTGGTATCCTCGAATCTGGAGCCGATCATGATGCTTACGCCCAGCACGCACAGGTTCTGGTGCCCGGTAGCGCAATAACGGCAGCGGCCGCAGCCCGGCAAGCCCGACAGTACGACGTGGTCGCCGATTTCCCAACCCGGCGTATTCGGTCCAACCGCCGCGACGATACCCGCTCCTTCATGGCCACCGCAAATCGGGAGCCGCACGGGCCATTCGCCCGACGTCACATGTTCGTCGGACAGACAGAGCCCGCTTGCCACCATCTTGACTGTGATTTCCGCGCTACGTGGCTCCTCCAGATCCAGCTCGACCACTTCATACGCCCCATGAATCTGCTGCACGATTGCGCCACGTGTTTTCATGATTCGCTCCTTTTTGTGTTTTATGGAAAAACCAACCCGTACTTCTTTATGCCTTTATCGGCACATTGCATTGCTTTGTTGTTGACGCGCCGGGTTCGGGCTTCGACGCCACCCATCCGCTACGAGCCGTGTTACCAAAAAGTTATGTCAGAGTTCCCAAGATGCCCCGGGTGCGCATGGTTGCAATATCGTCGCCACTGAAGCCAAGTTCGCCCAGGATTTCTTCCGAATGTTCTCCCAGTCGCGGCGGCAGTCGCCGTATTGACGTCGGCGAAGCCGACATCGCCGTGGAATTGGTCGCCATGCGTAGCGTTCCCTCGGTGGG
>JAYUGL010000151.1:0-33111 GCA_043738385.1 Sterolibacteriaceae bacterium | reverse complement strand
ATGCAGCTCGCCGGCAAATGCCAGCAACGGAAGCAACAGCAAAGCGGACAGAAGCTTTCTCATTTCGAGGTCACCCTTTCCGGCACGGGCTTGCACTTGTCAATTTTGGACCACACCGGCATCGTCAGAAAAAACAAAAAGTAATAGACGCTGAGCAACTGGGCGACTGGCGCGCCGGGGACAAGCCCGAAAAACGCATAAGTTGTTGGCTTAGTGCCGAGGAAGCCAAGGATCACAAAAGCAAATACCCAGACCGACAACAGCGTCTTGAAAATCGGTCCCTTATAACGAATCGATTTCACCGGGCTCCGATCCAGCCAGGGAAGCAGCGCGATGATCAGGGTTGAAGCCCCCATCGCGACAACGCCCCAGAACTTGGCATCAATACCAAACAACGGATAAGTCACCGCCCGCAGGATCGAATAGTAGGGCGTGAAATACCATACCGGCGCGATATGCGGCGGCGTCTTCAGCGGATCGGCGGGAATAAAATTGTTATATTCGAGGAAGTAGCCGTCGAACTCCGGCGCGAAGAAAACGACCATCGCGAAAACGATCATGAAGCCAACCGCGCCCATGATGTCCTTGACCGTGTAGTAAGGATGGAAGGCGACGCCGTCCAGCGGAATCCCATCCGGCCCCTTGTTCTTCTTGATTTCAATGCCATCCGGATTGTTGGACCCCACCGCATGCAAGGCAACCATGTGGATGAACACAAGCCCGCAGAGCAACAGCGGAATCGCGATCACATGGAAGGCGAAGAAACGGTTCAGCGTTGCATCGGAAACCACAAAGTCGCCGCGCAGCCACACCGAGAGATCTGGGCCAATAAATGGAATCGCCGAAAACAGATTCACAATGACTTGGGCACCCCAGAACGACATCTGGCCCCAGGGCAACAGGTAGCCAAAGAAGGCTTCGCCCATCAGGCACAGAAAAATCGCCATGCCGATCAGCCACAACAACTCGCGCGGCTTGCGATAGGAGCCGTAGAGCATGCCGCGGAACATATGCAAATACACCACGATGAAAAACGCCGAAGCACCGGTGGAATGCATGTAGCGAATCAGCCAGCCCCACGGCACATCGCGCATGATGTACTCGACGCTGGCGAACGCCACCGGTACGCCGGAAGCATTGAGCGAAGCGTCCGGCTTGAAGTGCATGGTCAGGAAGATGCCGGTGACGATCTGGAGCACCAGTACCAGCAAGGCCAGGGAACCGAAGAAATACCAGAAGTTGAAATTTTTCGGTGCGTAGTATCGGGAGGCGTGATAGCGATAGGACTCAAGCAGCGGAAAGCGCTCATCCACCCAGCCGACCAGTTCCTGCAATTTGGCGTTCATCCAGCTCATGACTTACGCCTCCTTCTTGCTCTCGCCGATCAGAATGCGCGAGTCAGACAGATACTGGTAAGGGGGCACCGGAAGATTGTCCGGCGCCGGTTTGCTCTTGTAGACGCGGCCTGCAAGATCGAAGGTGGAACCGTGACAGGGGCAAAGGAAGCCGCCCGGCCAGTCATTGGAAACCCCCGATTCGGCTCCAGTCTTGAATTTCTCACCTGGAGAACAGCCAAGATGCGTACAAATACCGACAACCACCATGTATTCGGGCTTGATCGCGCGGCTTTCAATATCCATTCCTAAGGGTGGGTCAAATTCGGGTTGCTTGCGCTCCGACTTGGGATCACCGACCTTGTCGTCGGTTTTTTTCAGCGACTCCAGCATCTCCGGGGTACGGTGAATGATCCACACCGGCTTGCCACGCCATTCAACGGTCATCAACTGACCGGGTGCCAGCTTGCCGATATCGACTTCTACCGGAGCTCCAGCCGACTTGGCACGCTCGGAAGGCGACATGCTGAGAACGAACGGCACTGCCGCGGCTACGCCCACTGCTCCGCCGACTGCGGCCGTCGCAACAAGCAAACGACGCCTGCCGCAATCCACTTTTTCTTCACCACTCATCATAGTGTTAGGTATCCCGAAGGTGGAAGGATGTTGACCGGGGAGACCCCGGAAAACGAAGGATTATACCGAAGAGCCGAGGGCGATTAAAGCCCCTTCTTCACCCTAAATGCCTGCCAGACCGCTCCGAATTGGCGCAACTGCTTGATTTGTTCCAGCTTATGGCCCGGATCGGCAAAAACGACGTCGATATGTTTACCCGGCGCAGACCGGTCAATGGCTTTCCAGTACCCCACGCCATCAGTATTCCCGGCGCTCAATCATCGCCTGGGCCACTGTCGCGGCGTCGGCATATTCAAGCTCGCCGCCCACCGGCATGCCGCGGGCGATGCGGCTCACCTTGAGCCCTCGCGCATGCAGGAGTTCCGCCAGATAATGGGCGGTCGCCTCACCTTCGTTGGTGAGATTGGTCGCAAGGATGACCTCTCGCACCACGCCATCGGCCGCCCGGCCAAGCAGCCGATCGAACGCCAGTTCGCGCGGACCGACACCGTCCAGCGGTGACAGGCGTCCCATCAGCACGTAATACAACCCACTGAATGCATGGGTCTGCTCCATGGTGTTGAGGTCGACCGGCATCTCGACCACGCACAACAGCGACGGATCGCGCTTGGATGAAGCGCAGCGCTCGCAGATCTCGCTTTCGGCGAAGTTGTTGCAGCGCAGGCAATGACGCAGAGTTTCAAGGCTGCGCGTCAGTGCCTGCGACAGGCGCTCGGCGCCCCGTGGATCGTGCTGCAGCAAATGGTAAGCCATGCGCTGGGCCGACTTCGGGCCAATACCGGGCAGGCAACGCAAGGCCTCGATCAGTTCTTCGAGGCTGTTTGGCAGTGCCATCAGAACGGCAGCTTCATTCCGGGCGGAAGATTGAGTCCTGCGCTAAAGCCGGCCATGCGCTCCGCCGTTGTACTCTCGACGCGGCGGGTGGCATCGTTGAGCGCGGCTGCGATCAGGTCTTCCAGCATTTCCTTGTCGTCCATCACCGCGGCATCGATGGAAACCCTGCGCACGTCATGCTTGCAGGTCATCACCACTTTGACCGCGCCGGCGCCGGACTGGCCCTCGACTTCAATCGCGGCCAGCTCGTCCTGCGCCTTCTGCATGTTCTGCTGCATCTGCTGCGCCTGCTTCATCAAATTGCCCAGATTGCCCAAGCCGCCTTTCATGTGAACTCCTTCAAATAGGTTTGATCGTCGATTCGTCGATGGTAGCGTCGAAAATATCCACTACCGCGCGCACAAAGGTATCGCCCTCGATGGCGCTGATGGCCTGATCGAGGCGCTGCTTGTGGACATTCTTGGCGGCCTCCGCCGGCGTTGTGGTCGCGGTGTCAGCCAGCACAATGTTGAGTACGGCCTTGTTGCTGAAGAGGCGCTGCAATTCGCTTTCCAGCTTGTCCTGCTGTGTCTTGCCAAGCAAATGCTTGTGCACCGGTGAAAGCCGCAGCGTCACCCGCGTAGTGTCGAATTCCACCAGTTCGCAGTGCTGGGCCAATTGCCGTGCCATGCCAGCCAGCGACAAACGGGTCACCATGGCATGCCAGTCGTCGCTCGCGGCAGGCAGCGAATCTGGATTGACGGCAGCAGCAGGCGTCAGCGCCGGGCTGATAAGCGGCGCGGCGCGGGAAGGCGCTTGCGCTTTAGACGCTACAGGCCGCGCGCCACCCGATGGCGCAGTCTCGGGACGAAAAGCGACCAGCCGCAACAGGGTCATGGTGAATCCGGCATATTCGTCGGGCGCCAGACCCAAGTCGTCGCGCCCATGAATTGCGATCTGGTAGCTGAGTTGCAGGAACTCGGCGCCAAAGGCCTCCGCGTAAGGCATCAGCCGCGTTCTTTCAGCGCTGTCACCCACCGCGTCCGGCGCGAATTGCAGCAGGCTGATACGGTGAAACAACGTCGCCAGCTCTTGCAGCGCCGAATCAAAACTCAGGCTGCGCGTTTCCATCTGATCCGCCACCGCCAACAGCGCCGACACATCCGCCGCGACCAGGCCATCGAGCAGGGCAAGCAGATAATCATCCCCCACCGTGCCCAGCATGTCACGCACGTCGCCGTCTTGCACCCGGCCGGCGCCATGGGCGATGGCCTGGTCAAGCAGACTCAAGGCATCGCGCATGCTGCCGGCCGCCGCTTTAGCAAGATGGCTTAGCGCAGCAGGCTCGAAAGCCACCTGCTCTGCGCCCAGGATTTGTGCGAGATGATCAATGATCGCAGCCTGCGGCATCTGCTTGAGGTTGAACTGCAGGCAGCGCGACAACACCGTGACCGGAATCTTTTGCGGATCGGTGGTGGCAAGGATGAATTTGACGTGCTCCGGCGGCTCCTCCAGCGTCTTCAACATGGCATTGAAGGCATGGCCGGAAAGCTGGTGGACTTCGTCGATGACATAGACCTTGAATCGCCCGCAGGTCGGCGCATAGACAGCCTTGTCGAGCAACTGGGTCATGTCGTCAACGCCACGATTGGAAGCGGCATCAAGCTCGATGTAATCGATGAAGCGGCCGCCGTCGATTTCAGTGCAGGCAGAACAGATACCGCACGGCGTCGGCGTGATGCCGGTCTCACAATTGAGGGCCTTGGCCATGATGCGCGCCAGCGTGGTCTTGCCGACGCCGCGGGTGCCGGTGAACAGATAGGCGTGATGCAGGCGTTGCTCGGCCAGCGCATGGGTCAGCGCACGAACCACGTGTTCCTGCCCCACCAGGGTGGCGAAAGATTTTGGGCGCCACTTGCGCGCCAGAACCTGATAGCTCATTTGATGATTTAACGCGTTGGAATATCCGGGAGATTCAAGACGACGCACTCCAAAGTCCAGCTACAACCGCCAAGAAACCTGCTACCACTCTCTTGGTAACCCGCCGCCGGCGGGTCTAACCAGTCGCCTCCCTCGCCTGGCGGGGGAGGACGGGAGGGAGTGTCCATGAATGCCACACCTTCCCAAGGGGAAGGTGTGGCGAGCCTGAACCCCGGCACTTGCAGAATTCGGTTATGGCTGCTTCCTTCCGGACCTGACCAGGTTCACCAACCCACAATGCGGGGAGACCCGCCACGCGAAATTCTAACAGATGACGCACACTCGACTGGAGATTTGCTGTGTTCGTCATCATTGAGACGCATGGCTTTTGCCAACGCTTCGATGCCGGTTAACACCGATCAAAGAATCAAATGGCCAAACCACCAGCCGATGGCCGATATCAGAGCGCTCGCCGGAATCGTCAATACCCATGCCCAGACGATACCGCGGGCCACGCCCCAGCGTACATTCTTCGGACCACGGGTGGAACCCACGCCGACAATCGCGCCGGTGATGGTGTGGGTCGTGGAAACCGGAATACCGAAACCCGTCGCCAGAAACAAAGTGAGCGCCCCACCAAAGTTTGCCGAAAAACCGCGTGGTTGATCGAGCTTGGTAATGCGCTGCCCCATCGTCTTGACGATGCGCCAGCCACCGAACATCGTGCCCAGTCCCATTGACAGGTAACACGCAGCAATCACCCACCAGTCAGGCCGCGTCGCCGCTGGGTCGGTCAGATTGGCGGCAATCAGCAACATCCAGATAATGCCGATGGTTTTCTGCGCATCATTGCCGCCATGCCCCAGGCTGTACATCGCCGCCGAGACCAATTGCAGTCGGCGAAACACCATGTTGGCCTTGCCTGACGGAACGCGGATACATAGCCACGATATCGCCACCATCAGCGAACCGCCGAGCAGGAAACCAAGCACCGGCGCAATAAAAATGAACAGCACCGTCTTGCCTACGCCCGCCCAGATCAGGGCGCCGAACCCGCTCTTGGCCAGGGCGGCGCCAATCAAACCGCCGATCAGCGCGTGGGAGGAGCTGGATGGAATACCGTAGTACCAGGTAATGACATTCCAACCGGTAGCGCCAATCAGTGCGCCAAAGACTACGTAATGGTCAACGATGGCTGGATCGATGGTGCCCTTGCCGATGGTGGTCGCGACTTTCAACTGAAACACGAAGATGGCGACGACATTGAAGATCGAGGCCCAGATCACCGCCTGATAAGGTTTCAGTACCCGTGTTGAAACAACGGTGGCAATTGAGTTCGCCGCGTCGTGGAAGCCATTCATGAAATCGAAGGCCAGTGCCAACATGATCAGCAGTAGCAACACGCCTAGATTAATATCGAGCGAAGCCATGGATCAGGAATTTTCGAGCACGATGCCTTCGATGATATTCGCCACGTCCTCGCAGCGATCGGTGATGGTCTCCAGCAGCTCATAAATACCCTTGAGCTTTATCAGTTCGCGCACGTCGGCCTCTTCACGGAACAGCTTGGCCATGCCGGTACGCATGACCCGGTCGGCATCCGATTCGAGACGATCAATTTCCTGACAAGTCTTGAGGATGGCTTTGGCATTGCTCATGTCCGGTAGCAAATTGACCGCATCTTTCACCCGTTCGCAACAAAAACGGCAAATGTCCGCCAGTTGTACCGCTTCCTGGGTCAGCTTGCGCACGTCGTACAAATGCATGGTTTCGGCGAAGTCCTGAGTCATATCGAGGATATCGTCCATGTTGGAAATCAGCCGATGAATGTCATGCTGATCGAGCGGCGTGTTGAACGAGGTATGCAACAGCGCCATGGTCTCGTGCGTTATCCGGTCGGCCCGCTTCTCCATCGAATCGATGGTCTGCCAATGCCGCATCAAAGTCTCCGGGCCTTCGGACATGTCGGCCACAAGCCGCGCCAACTCGCGACCGCCTTCGGAAATCAACTCGGCATGGGCATTGAATAGTTCAAAAAATTTACTCTCTCTGGGCATCAGCTTGGAAAACATGGGAATCCGCCTTGACATAAAAGGCCGCCAGTCTAGCAGCGCAATCTCCCTGCGTTGCAGGCGCCGCAATTGCTACAATCGTCCGCCTCCTCACTGCCCCAGGGGCCCTCCACTGTGAAACGCTCCCGCTTTCCCCGTCGCTCAAAACAGACGCCCGATGTCGACGCACTCGTCCGCCTGGCGCAGGCCCTTGGCCGCTCTTCCAGCCATATCGAAGATAGCTACTGGGAAACGCGCCTCCGCTTGCTGGTGGAAAACCAGCTTAAGAGTGGTAGCGACGAATCCCTCAACACGGCGCTCGACCAGCTCTACACCGGTGGTGAACGTGCCTATGATCGGCTGGCGGATCTGATCGAGGCCTGTTGCGAAAGTCGTTCCGAAGAATTCGATCTGGTGATGTTTGCCGCACCGGTGCTGGCATGGTCGCGTTTCACCATTCCCACCGGCACCCTTCCCGTGGAAGCGCTCGCCAACGCACGTGTGCATCTGCACGCCCATGTCCTGGCCCAAAACGCCCGGCTTGGGCTCGCTGATTTTTTGTTCGGCCCTGACCAATTACCACAGGGATACTGCGAAACAGCACGACTGCGGGACAAGCTCGCCAAGGCTGCGCTGCACAGTCGCGACCAGCATTTCGATCCTGCGCACATGCCTGAAACCGTGGGTTTTCTTTCCGACACACGTTACCTGCTCGGGGTCGTTGCGGTACCCAACGGCGCCGCCCTGTTTCGCTGGCAGGAAAACGATGAGGATCGCGATGAAGTGCTGAAACACTGGCGTGCGCAGGGCGGCGAAGCCTTGCGGCCCGCCTTCCTGGCCTGTGCAATGGAAGCGCTGTTGCCACTGCCGTTTTTTTCGGCATGCCGCGAAGCCGATCGAATCTCGCGTCCTTACTCGGTACGTGCGGGAATCGCTTTTCTCAATACCTCATTCAATATGGAACCCGGACAATTACGCGCCGTGGTAGCCCCGTTCTTTGAACGACAACTGGAAGAGTATCGCATTGGCATTACTCTGGCGGGTTCAAGCGAGGTAATACACGGTCTGGTTTGGCCGCTGCTTGAAGCCGAGGACGAAAGCACCGACATTCCCGCGCAGATAGAAGCGATCCTGCGCGAAGCGGGACTGACAGAAATTTTGTTCCTCGATCACCGCTTTCCGCTTGAGTTTTGTGAAGACTGCGGCGCCCCGCTTTATCCCAACCCCGAGGGGGAACCTGTCCACGCCGAAATACCGGAGGAACAGGTCGCTTCCGCGCCGCAGCACTTGCACTAGCTTATGCGATTGCGTAAGGCGTTGGATCGACCTCTGGCTCGCATCCGCTGACTAGATCGGCGAGCAATTTTCCCGACCCGCACGCTAGGGTCCAACCCAAGGTACCGTGGCCCGTATCGAGGTAAAGATTGCGATAGCGACAGCGGCCGATGAGCGGCACATTGCCCGGCGTGGCCGGCCGCAACCCGGCCCAGCAGTTGAGGCCATCACGCGCAGCAATACCTGGAAAAAGGGCAAACGTCCGCGTGGCAATTGCATTGCAGCGCACAGCATTGAGGCCCGTGTCGTAACCGTTGAACTCGGCGGTGCCGGCCACTCTCAACCGCTGCCCCAGTCGCGTCAAGACCAGCTTGTGCGCATCGTCGGTCAGGCTGACGGTGGGCGCCCGATCCCCTTCACGCAACGGGATCGTGATGGAATAGCCCTTGGCCGGATAGACCGGAATGCGTATGCCAATGCTCTTGAGCAACTGTGGCGTATAACTGCCGAGCGCAGCGACGTAGGCATCCGCACACACTTTTTCCCCGCTGACTAGGCGCACGGCGCTCACCGCGTCGCCCGAGCGCACAAATCCATCGATCGGGCAGTCGTAGCGAAAGTGCACGTCATGTGCCGCACACTGTCGCGCCAGAGCCTGGGTGAATTTGAACGCATCTCCCGATTCGTCCGCCGCGGTGTATGAGCCTCCCACCAGCGGAACAACGGAACCCGTCAATGCTGGCTCTATCGCAAGACACTCCGCCGCACTTTTCGCCACGCGATCACATCCGTACTGCCGCATCAAATCCGTTTGCGCCGCGACCCGGTCGAATTCTTTGGCATCGGTATAGATATGCAGAATGCCGCGCTCCAGTTGGTCGTATTCCAGCGCAAGTTCCCGTCGCAATGTCGTTAATCGGTCTCGGCTATAGAGCCCCAGACGCAGCAGTGCAATGGTGTTGTGCCGGGTTCGACCTGGCCTGCATTCGGAGAGAAAACGCACTCCCCAGGCCCATTGCGCGGCGTCGGCACGAAGGCGCCACAACAGGGGAGAACTTTCGCGCCCCAGCCACTTGAGCATGTTCAACAACACGTGCGGGTTGGCCCAAGGCTCGGCGTGGCTGACGGAAATCTGTCCGCCATTGGCAAAACTGGTTTCCATACCCGCTGCGGGTTGGCGCTCGATCACCGTCACGTCATGGCCAGCGGCTGACAGGTACCAGGCAGCGGCAACGCCGACAACGCCGGCACCGAGAACGACAACACGCATCAACCACCCTCCTTTGTTACAGAAGGATCGCGTGGAATCATTGCAACTATCGCCAGTCTCATTCGGGTATGGTAACTTGGCGCTGAAAATCTGCCTGGAGTTTGAAATGCCAAAAATCAAAAAATCAGACGCCGAATGGCGCACCCAGCTGACCCCAACGCAATTTCAGGTCACGCGCGAAAAAGGCACCGAACGCGCCTTTACCGGTGAATACTGGGATTCCCACGATAGTGGGTTCTATCGTTGCGTCTGTTGCGGCGAGAAGCTGTTTGTGTCTGAACAGAAATTCGATTCCGGCTGCGGCTGGCCCAGTTTTTCGGCCCCTGCGGACCCTGCGCTGGTGACCGAACACGAAGATCTCGCTTACAACATGCGTCGCGTCGAAGTCACTTGTTCCAGCTGTGGGGCCCACCTCGGCCATGTTTTCGAAGATGGCCCTCAGCCCACGGGGCTGCGTTACTGTATCAACTCCGCCTCGCTCAAGCTGGAGAAGAAGTGACACGGCTATAATCGGCCCGATGAAATTCCTCTTCGACCTTTTCCCGGTCATTCTTTTTTTTGCCGCTTTCAAGGTTGCCGGAAACAACCCTCAGGTTACGGCCGCGTTTCTCAGTCAAGTTTTCGGCCTGGTCGGAATTGCAGGCGGCGTCGATATCAAGCAGGCGCCGATTCTCGCGGCGACCGTGGTGGTGATCCTTGCAACGGTTGTCCAGATTGCATGGGTCTGGCTGCGTCATGGCAAGGTCGACAAAATGCTGTGGGTGAGTCTGACGCTGGTCGTATTTTTCGGCGGCATGACGCTCTGGTTCCGCGATGAGACCTTCATCAAGTGGAAGCCAACGGTGCTCTACTGGGTCTTTGCTGCCGTACTGCTTTTTTCTGCAACCGTCCTCAAGAAGAACTTGATCCGTGCCATGCTGGAAAAAGAGATGCAACTTCCCGATGCCCTATGGACGCGGTTGAATCTGGCCTGGGTCGGGTTTTTTGTTTTTCTCGGCATCGCCAATCTGATGGTCGCGTTTGCCTTCGGTTTTTCGACCGATGTTTGGGTAAATTTCAAACTGTTTGGCGGTATGGGCCTGATGTTCGTGTTTGTCTTGCTGCAAGGCCTGATGCTGTCAAAATATCTGGACAAGGAACCTCCCACCTGATGCTTTACGCAATTGTTGGTGAAGACATAGCGGACAGCCTGGCATTGCGTTCCGCGGCACGCCCGGCGCACCAGGCACGGCTCACAGCCCTTCAGGCTGAAGGCCGTCTGGTGATCGCTGGCCCATTTCCGTCCATTGATGCGCCCGACCCCGGACCCGCTGGTTTCTCGGGCAGTCTGATCATTGCCGAATTCGATTCGCTGGCGGCCGCGAAGGCGTGGGCCGAAACCGATCCCTATATCGTGGCCGGCGCCTACGCAAACGTCGTGGTGAAACCTTTCCGACAGATTTTTCCTCAATGACTCCGATAGACTTGATGCGGCAGCGACTGGCTTCGCTTAATCCGATTACGCTCGACATCCGCGACCAGAGCGATCTTCACGCTGGACACGCAGGCGCGCAGGGTGGTGGTGGACATTTTCAAATAACCATTGTCTCTCCTCAGTTCTCCGGCACGCGCACCATGGAACGGCATCGCATGGTGTATGATGCGCTGGGCTCGCTGATGCAGCGGGAAATCCATGCATTAAGCATCACTGCCAAAACCCCTGACGAACTATAGGAATGCCTCTATGAAACGGACCCTGATCCAAGCCGCAGTCGTCGTACTTGCCACAACGTTGAGCATTGCTCCGGCCCTTGCGGCCAAAAAATCCGATGCTGGTGGTTCATCGTCGGGTGGCACCGTCGCCACCGTCAACGGAAAACCAATTCCAAAATCCCGTGCTGACGCCTTGGTCGCGAATGCGGGCACCCAAGGCCGGCAAGATTCCGAAGCCCTGCGCAAGCAGATCCGGGACGAGCTGATCACCCGGGAACTTCTTGCCCAGGAAGCCCAGAAGAAAGGGTACGACAAGCGTGCGGAAGTTCTGCTCGGTCAACAACAAGTCGTCATCAGCGCTTATCTGAATGACTATGTGAAAGCCCATCCGGTTTCCGACGACGCGGTGAAGAAACAATATGAAGCGTTCCGCGCAGTCGCCGGCGACAAGGAATACAAGGCGCGCCATATTCTGGTTGAAACGGAAGACCAGGCAAAAGACATCGTCGCTCGCCTGAAGAAGGGGGAAAAATTTGACGAATTGGCCAAGCAATCGAAAGATCCGGGTTCCAAGGACAAAGGTGGTGATCTGGATTGGGCCACACCAAACAACTATGTGAAACCCTTCGCCGACGCGTTGGTCAAGCTGGAAAAAGGCAAATACACTGATACTCCGGTGCAGTCGCCATTTGGCTGGCATGTAATTCGTCTTGACGACACGCGCCAGTTCACACCCCCAGCCATGGACGAAGTCAAGCCGCAGATCATTCAGAGTCTGCAAAGCCAAGTCGTCAAGCAGTACATTCAGGAGCTGACGAAGGCGGCAAAAGTAGAGTAAAGCAGTTTCACTGACGAATCCGACGGGGCTGCGGCCCCCGTTTTTATTGGGGTTATTTTGCGCCCTTCATTTACCTACGCCATGAGCACAGCACGGGCTTTGAAGCATGGTGAATCGCCTGTTATACTTGTCAACTGGTTAGTCGGTGTCCAAACCGGCCATCCGTGTCATTCCAGTCTATATTCTTTATCGATAAAGGGAACCAAATGAAACAATCACTACTCCTTGCCGCTCTCATCGCCCTGGCTGTATCCGCTTGCAACAAGACGGAACAAGCTACTCCTGCCGCCGAGGCTCCTGCTGCTGCTGACGCTGCCGCTGCAGCTGCTCCGGCCGCTGCCGCTGCTGCTGCTCCGGCTGCTGCTGCTGCTGCCGCTGCCGCTGACGCTGCTGCCGCTGCTGCTCCCTCTGCTGCTGCTGACGCAACCGCCAAGGTTGTTGACGCTGCCAAGGCTGGCGCCAAAGCCGGTGCTTCAGCGGCTGTCGACGCAATGAAGAAGTAATTTCGCGTTAAGCGAAATAAAAAGCCCGGCCACTTGGCCGGGTTTTTTTTGTTTCAACCGATTGAACGCCAATCGAAGCCGGCGTCCTGTCGCGCAATTCCAATCCAGTCTGGTGCGCAGCCCATGACTTTGGCGAGCGCACTCCGCGCCAACTCCGGTGTGTTGTTCTTTTCGCTCAGATGGGCGGCGATCAGGTGTTGCAAGTGCCCCACGTCCAACTGCCTGAGCAGCGTCGCCGCCGCGTTGTTGGATAGGTGTCCCAAGCGTCCGGCAACGCGCTGCTTCAGGGAATACGGATAGTTTCCGCTCGCGAGCATCAGTTCGTCATGATTGCACTCAAGCACCAGTGCCGCACAACCGGACAGCATGTCGACGATATGTGGCGTTGATTCTCCAACGTCGGTAAGAACACCCAGCGTTACAGCGCCATCGGAGAACGCATACTGAACGGGCTCTCTTGCATCATGCGGAACCGGGAAGGGCAGAAACTCCAGGTCACCAATCGAGAACCGCGTGCGACCATCGATAACTTCCACCAGAATATCTCTGGTGGCACCGAATCCGGCTGCGCCGGTACCATAAGTCAGGTAGACCGGCCAGCCAAAACGGCCCGCACAGCGAGCCACGCCGCCAATATGATCGCCGTGCTCATGCGTCACCACCACGGCGTCGATATCTTCGCAAGACAGCCCCAGGCGGGCTAGGCGCTGCTCGACTTCGCGCGGGCCAAAACCACAATCAAGCAGCACCCGCGTCGCGCCAGACTCAATAACCATTGCGTTACCGCGACTGCCACTCCCGAGCGCAGCAAAGCGGATCACTTCAACTGATCGAGGAGCAGAGCCAGAATGCGCTTCGAGGTATCCGACTTGTCCACACCGCCTTCATTGGTTAACACCTGTACGGTTGTCGTGTCGCCGTTCCCTTTCAGGTAAACCCGGTATTTACCTGTCGCGTCCGCCTGGCCCGGCTTGTCGCCATCTTTCCAGAACATCAGTTTCGACACGAAGCCCTTATCGTCGCCTTTTTTCTTGCCATCGACTCCCGAGTCCACATAGCGAACATAGTAGATCCCCTTGGAGCGATCACGATCTTCAACGGTAAACCCAACACGATCCAACGACAACCCGACCCGCCGCCAGGCGCGGTCAAAGGCCTCCTCGACTTCGAGCGCACCGCTTCCATCGATGGCGGTCAGCTTGGCGCGCGGCTGGCTCGGATTGGCGGCCAACAGTTCCTTGGCCTTGATATCGGTGACACCCAGATGCACCATCAAACGACGCAACATTTCGGCTTCGAGATCGGGATCGGGCGGACGCGGTTCCCAGCGGGTCTGATCCTTACCCTCGGTCACATACACTTCGTACATGCCACGGTGACTGATATAGATTTCGGTGGTGCCTGGCTCGGCGCCCTGCTCCAACCGCGTGCGGAACTTGTCCCGCTCCGCGGTTGAATAAACGTCATCGAAAACCTGGCCGATGGTGCTGCGAATGATGTCCTGCGGCAATTTGGCGCGGTTCTCCGCCCAGTCGGTTTCGATCACACCGGCTTCAGGACGTTCGGTATCCACGATGAAACCAAGTCCCTGCCAGAACTCCTTCACGTTGGGCCACAGTTTGGCCGGCACGCCGGGCACCACCAGCCAGCGCTGAGTGCCGGAACGCTCGATGCGCATTTTGTCGATCTGGGGCAGCAGGTCTTGCGCCGCAGTGGTCCGCACCTGCCCGCCACGTTCTCCAGAATAGCTGGAGAAGGTTGCAGATCCCTTGGTATCAATATCGGGCACCGCATAGCGCTCGTCGCGACTCGGGGCGCTCAGGTCGGGTGGAATTTCAAGCTGCGGCAATTTTCCTGCCGACTTGTAATCCACCTTCTTGGTTTCGAAAAAGGATGCACTGCAACCGGCCAACACCACACTCAACAGCACCAATGACAACTTTGACTTCATGCGCAATCGTCCAATCATGAAAGATTAAATTTTAATGTCTGCTTCACGCATCGCCAGCCGCACAAGCGCATGCGACTCCGGCGACAGCGTCGTCATTGGCAAGCGTAAGCCGCCTTCAATTAAGCCCATCTGCTGCACCGCCCATTTAGCAGGAATCGGGTTGGCTTCGACAAACAGGTGGCGATGCAGGCCCAACAATTGAAAATTAATTTGACGCGCCCTGAGCAGGTCGCCTGCCAACGCTGCAACACACATCTCGTGCATCAGGCGTGGCGCCACATTGGCGGTGACCGAAATCGTGCCATGCGCGCCGAGCAGAATCAACGCGACCGCAGTGCCGTCATCGCCGCTATAGACCGCAAACTCGGGTGGCAAACGCTTGAGCAAATCGGCGCCGCGCTCGATGCCGGCAGTCGCGTCCTTGATGCCAACGATGCCCGGCACCTGCGCCAGACGTACCGTGGTGTCGTTGGCCAGATCGGCGACCGTGCGACCCGGCACGTTGTAAACAATCATCGGCAAATCCACCGCTTCGGCGATCGCCTTGAAGTGCCGATAGAGCCCCTCCTGGGTCGGCTTGTTGTAATAGGGCACGACGGAGAGGTGGGCATCGGCGCCCGACTGCTTCGCAAAGTGCGCGAGTTCAATGGCTTCGCGCGTCGAATTGGCGCCGGTTCCGGCAATCACCGGCACCCGCTTCGCGGCGTGGTCGACTGCGGTCTTGATCAACAGGCAATGCTCGTCGACATCAACGGTCGGCGATTCGCCGGTGGTGCCCACCACAGTGAGCGCATCCGAACCTTCCCGCACATGCCAGTCGATGAGGCTGCGGAAGCGCGGCAGGTCAAGACTGCCATCATCGTGCATGGGAGTGACAAGGGCCGGGATGGAACCGGTGATCATGATCGAAGCGCCAATTCGGGAAAGGTCGTGATTTTACCCTAGTGCCAGCGGTTGAATTGGTGGTTACAGACCTAACAGCACCTTGATGTGCGCCGCAACGCTGCGGCCCAAGGCCGAAAGCGCATAGCCTCCCTCCAGCATGGAGACGATGCGCCCATTAGCTGAAGCATCGGCTATCTGCCTGATCTGCTGCGTCACCCAGGCGTAATCAGACTCAACCAGCCCCAGCGATGCCATATCGTCCTCGCGGTGCGCGTCGAAACCGGCCGAAACCAGCAACAGCTCGGGCGCGAAATCGCGCAGACGCGGCAACCAGCGTTCGTCGACCATCGCGCGAAATGCATCACCGCGCGTGCCGGCCGGCAACGGCACATTGAAGATGTTGGCAGCCGTACTTTGATTGCCACTGTAGGGGTAGAAAGGATGCTGAAAGCTGCCGACCATCAGCATCCGTTGATCGCCCGCCAGAATATCCTCGGTGCCATTGCCGTGATGCACATCGAAGTCGACAATGGCGACCCGTTTCAGGCCCCAAACATCGATAGCATGGCGTGCGGCGACGGCGATGTTGTTGAAAAAGCAAAAGCCCATCGCACGCCCACGCTCCGCGTGATGCCCCGGTGGTCGCACCGCGCAAAAAGCATTCGCTACCTCGCCCCGCATCACCAAATCAACGCCGAGCACACCCGCACCGGCCGCGCGCAGTGCGGCTTGCCAGGTCCCCGGCGACATCGCCGTATCGGCATCGAGATGCACGGTGCCGTGCGCCGGTGCGGTCGCACGGATGTGTTCGATATGCTCGGCGCTATGTGCGCGCAGCAACTGCCCGTGCTCCGCCAGCGGTGCCTCGTAGTGTTGCAGATAGTGATCCAGTCCGACGGCGATCAGGCGATCCTGAATGGCAGAAAGACGGTCGGGGCACTCCGGATGCTGGTTGCCCATGTCGTGCAACCAGCAATCGCGGTGAGTAATAAACGCTGTCGTCATGAGTCCCAACGAGATGACTTACAATTCGGAGAGCATTATCCCTCAGACTCTCCCCTCATGACTGACCATGGCTGACATAGCGCCTTCCAGTGAAATCGACCAAGTATTGCATGAAGCCGGCCGCATCATTCTCGGCAAAGACAGTCAAGTTCGCTGCGCGGTCGCCTGCCTGTTGGCGCATGGGCACTTGCTGATCGAGGATCTGCCCGGCGTCGGCAAGACCACGCTGGCTCAGGTACTGGCGCGGCTGCTGGGACTCGACTTCCAGCGCATCCAGTTCACCAGCGACCTGCTGCCGGCCGATATTCTCGGCGTCTCGGTGTATGACCGCGATTCGAACGCGTTCCGCTTTCACCCCGGCCCGATCTTCGCCCAAGTGATTCTTGCCGACGAAGTCAACCGCGCCACGCCCAAGGCGCAGAGCGCCCTGCTCGAAGCCATGGAAGAGCGCCAGGTCACCGCAGAAGGACAAACCCGACCATTGCCGCAACCCTTCTTTGTCATCGCCACCCAAAATCCTAACCATCAGGTCGGCACCTTTCCGCTGCCCGAATCGCAACTCGACCGTTTCCTGATGCGCATTGAGCTGGGCTATCCCGACCGTGCCTCAGAACGTGCATTGCTTGCCGGCGCGGATCGCCGTCAAATGCTGGCGGCGCTCAAGCCATGCCTGACGGCTGAAACCTTGCTGGTGTTGCAACAACGAGCGATTGCGATTCACGCCGCGCCGCCCCTGATTGACTACGTTCAGGCCATCGCCGAATTCACCCGTCACTCGCCCGACTTCGAAGCCGGCCTGTCGCCGCGCGCCGCGCTCGGCTTGCTTGCCGCCGCACGGGCTTGGGCCTTGGTGGACAAGCGCGACCACGTGTTACCTGAAGACATTCAGGCCGTACTGCCCGCCGTCGCCGGCCATCGTCTGCGGCCATCGACCAACAGCACCGCTGCGCCAGGCAGCGCCGAAATCGCGCGGCGGCTGATCGAGTCGGTACCGCTGCCTTGAACTCAGTAAGGAGTGAGGAGTGAGGAGAAAGAATGAGTAAGGGCACTGTGGGAAAAACCTGTCGACCACCACACGTAGTGGTCTTGACGAACATACGTGGCAGCGCAAACGGTGTACTCCTCACTCGTCACTCCTCACTCGTCACTTTCACCGCCTAGATGGCGCTCGCCGAACGAATTAACCAGGCCTTCACCAACTGGGCCCTGCGCGGACGTCCACCGGAACCGACCCCGATCATCCTCACCCAGCGGCGCGTATTCGTGTTGCCGACGCGTGCCGGGCTGGCGTACTTTGTCGCCTTGGTGGTCATGCTGATCGGCGCGATCAACTACACGCTCAGTCTCGGTTATGCCCTCGTCTTTCTGCTCGGCGGATTGGGCGTGGCCACCATTCTCAATACCTTTCGCAATCTCGCCCACCTGCGTATCACCACCGGCCGCTGCGAACCGGTATTTGCCGGCGAGGCTGCACGTTTCGGGCTGGTGCTGCACAACCTGCGCAATGTCGAACGTCTGTCGCTGCGCTTGTGGGCACAAAAGGACGCGTCCATCATCATCGATATTCCTGCAACGGACAATTTCGAAGCGGCTCTGCCGGTGACGGCGCGACAGCGCGGCTGGCTGACGTTGCCGCAGGTGACGCTGGAAACCACCTACCCACTCGGGCTGGTGCGCGCCTGGAGCTATGCCGCTCCGGCACAGCGCTGTCTGGTGTATCCCGCGCCGGCCCGCGAAGCACCGCCGCTTCCCATTGGTAGTGGCGAACAGCGCGGCAGTCGCCGCCAAGGCAGCGGCAGCGACGATTTCGCCGGCCTGCGCGATCACCAGTTCAGTGACCCGCCACGCCATGTGGCCTGGAAAATCGTGGCCCGCCAAAATAACGATACGCTGCTCACCAAACTCTTCGCGGGTGAAAACACGCAATCGCTTTGGCTGGACTGGAATGCGTTGCCGAGCACACTGGACGTGGAAGCACGACTGTCGTTGCTGGCGCGCTGGGTCTGCGATGCGCATGCCGCAAGCCTTAGCTACGGCTTGCGTCTGCCACAACGCACGGTCAAGCCGGGCACCGGGGATGCCCACTTTCACCAATGCCTGCAAGCGCTGGCGCTCCATGGCCAAGCCTAAAACCGTTTCAGCCGTGCTGACCCGGCATCAGACCTTGTGGATCGTGGCTGCGGTCATTGGCGTATTTCTGCCCCTGACACCCTACCTGCCGTTTTGGCTGACCACCATCTGCGCGTTGGCGTTGGTCTGGCGCGGCTGGTTGTTGTGGCAGCGCATGCCGCTGCCACCGGGCTGGCTGGTCAACGTCACGGCAATGCTCGGTGCCCTTGGCATCGGCATGCATTTTCATACCCTGCTCGGCAAGGATTCCGGCGTCGCCCTGTTCGCGTTGCTGCTGGCGCTCAAGCTGTTCGAAATGCGCAGCGTGCGCGATGGCTTCTTCGTGACGCTGCTTGGTTATTTCCTCGTACTGTCGCAGTTTTTCTATACACAAAGTCTTGCTACCGCAACGACCATGATCATCACTGTGGTGCTGATCACCGCCGCCATGATCAACCTCAATCACGAGCAAGCCTCACCGTTCAAGGCATTGCGCCTCTCCGCTGTCATGTTGCTTCAGGCACTGCCGTTCATGGTGCTGCTGTTCGTGCTTTTCCCACGCATCTCCGGACCTTTGTGGGGTTTGCCTCAAGACTCCGCCAGCGCCTCTTCGGGACTCTCCGATTCGATGGCGCCGGGTTCCATCAGCCAACTCTCGCTCTCCGACGCCATCGCCTTTCGCGCCCGGTTCGAAGGTGATGTTCCAGAAAAACCCTTGCTGTACTGGCGCGGACCGGTGATGAACACCTTCGATGGGCGCACGTGGTTCATGACCAAGCCGCACCTGCTGGAGCGCTTGCCACAGCGACCAGCGAAGTCATCCATTGACTACGAAGTCACGCTCGAACCCAATGCACGCTATTGGCTGTTTGCCATCGAGTTTCCGACACGTCTAGCACCTGACAGTTTCATCGCCGACGACCGCCAGTTATTCACGAAAAACCCGGTGCGTGCGCGCCTGCGCTATGCCATGAACTCCGATCCCGGCATGCGCATAGGCATCGATGAAACCGCGGACAGTCTGCGCCAGGCGCTGGATCTACCACCAAAGTTCAACCCCCGCAGCCGCGAACTCGCCGCCGACTTGCGCGCCAAATATCCACGTGACGGCGAGCTTGTCGAACGCATGTTGGCTTTCTATCGCAAGGAAGCCTTCACCTACACGCTCTCGCCACCTTTATTGGGACGCAACAGCGTGGATGAGTTTCTGTTCGAAACCCGTCGCGGCTTTTGCGAACACTTCGCGTCAAGCTTCGTTTTCGTCATGCGCGCCGCCGGCATCCCGACGCGCGTGGTCACTGGCTATCAGGGTGGCGAAACCAATCCGGTCGACGGTTACCTCGTGGTACGCCAGTCCGACGCGCATGCCTGGGCCGAAGTCTGGCTCAAGGACAAGGGCTGGATCAGGGTGGACCCGACCGCAGCCATTGCGCCGAACCGCGTCGAAAATAATCTCGCCGCCGCTGTTCCGGCCGGCGACCCAATCCCTTTGTTCATTCGCCCCGAACTAAGCTGGCTGCGCGACGTTCGTTTCCGCTGGGACGCACTGGCCAATGCCTGGAACCAGTGGGTACTCGGCTACGACACCGAACGCCAGCAACAATTGCTGCGTGCGCTCGGCATGCGCTCGCCCGACTGGCAATCGATGACCGCCACACTCGCCGCATTGTGCGGCATCGTCATGCTGGCCCTCACCGCGTGGACCTTGCGTCAATGGCACCGCATCGACCCGCTATCGCGCACCTGGCAACGGTTCAGCCGCAAGCTTGGTCGCCGCAAGCTGACGCGCTTGCCTTGGGAAGGCCCGCGTGACTATGCGCACCGCATTGCCGAGGTCATGCCGACGCTGACCGCAGACGCCACCGCCATCTGTGATTTGTATGCACAACTGCGCTACGGTGGCGGTTTCGCAGCGGTCAACTACCGCGAACTCAAGCGCCGCGTGAGGGCATTTCGTCCATGAAACAACTACTTCAATGCATCGTCGCCTGCTGGCTGATGCCTGCATTCGCCCAAACCGAAAATATGACTGACCTGGATGAAGTCCGCAGTTTTGTCATTGACATGCAGACTCGCCATGGCTTCACGGCTGCCGAGCTGCTGCGCGACTTTCAACGGATACACCCGCTGCCCGCTGTCATCAAGGCTATCCAACCGCCTGTCAATCCTGGAATTCGCTCCTGGAAAAGCTATCGCAGCCGTTTTGTCGAGCCGCGACGGATCGCCGCCGGCGTCGATTTCTGGAAGCAGCATCGCACAGTGCTTGAACGCGCCGAAAAACAATACGGCGTACCAATCGAAATCATTGTCGGCATCATCGGCGTCGAAACCATCTACGGGCGCAATGTCGGAAAATTCCAGACCTTCGCCGCGTTGTCTACACTGGCCTTTTACTATCCGCCGCGCGCCACACTGTTTCGCAACGAACTCGAAGCCCTGCTGCTGCTGGCGCGCGATGAAGGTCGCGAGCCGCTCTCCTATCGCGGCTCCTACGCCGGCGCTATGGGCCTGCCGCAGTTCTTGCCAAGCAGTGTGCGTCACTGGGCCGTCGATTTCGACGGTGATGGAAGAATTGACCTTGCCAACACGACCGATGCCATCGGCAGCGTCGCACACTATCTCGCCGACCATGGTTGGACCAAGGACGCTCCCATCGTTGCCATGGCCATCGTCGAGGGAGACAAATTTAACGAACTGTTGGCGGAGGGAATTGTTCCAAGGCGAACACCGCAGGAAATGGAAATCTTCGGCGTCAAAGCGGAAGGCGCACCCGACCAGCCCGCTGCATTGATCGATCTGGTGACACCCGGTGCGCCGACTGAATACCGTCTCGGCTTTCACAACTTCCATGTGCTGACGCGGTACAACCAGAGCAGTTTCTATGCGACGGCAGTCAACGATCTAGCCATGGCGGTGCAACAGGCATTGGCACGGCAGACAGCGGTCATGGGCGATTCGATTGAACGCGTTGAGAGCGGGTCGCGCAGCATGCGTCCGAAATGACGACGACAAAACACCGAATCACGCCACACGCCATCGCGTGCCAGTCTGCGGCGCAGGCCCTTCAAGGCCTCGGTCTAAAATCGAGCTTGGCGCTTTGGGCCGGATCAGCGTTTATGGACGAAAAGGGATCGTCACCATCCTCACCAGGCAGTGACTTCGCTCACCGACGTTCTTAGCGTCTGGGCAGGAATTGCGCGGGGTCCACTGGCTTGCCCTGACGCCGGATTTCGAAGTGCAATTGCGGCTGGCCTGCATCCGAACTGCCGACCTCGGCGATCTGCTGACCCTTGGTCACGCTGTCACCTTCCTTGACCAGTATCTTGCTGTTGTGGGCATAGACGGAAAGATAGGTCGTGTTGTGTTTGACCACCACCAGATTGCCGTAACCGCGCAAGGCACTGCTGACCAAGGTGACCTTGCCTGACGCTGCGGCGACTACCGGCTGCCCGGTCTTGCCGGAAATATCGATGCCCTTGTTTGTGCCTTCAGCATAAGATCCGATGACTTTTCCAGCCACAGGCCAGGACCAATCAATGGCCTCGCTACTGATGGCGGGCGGCGGCGGAGTTTCAGCGGGAGCTGGCGTGGCCGGCTCAGGGGGCGCGACCGGTACCGCGGGCTTGGTCGCTGGCGGCGGCGGTTCGGGCTGTTGCATCTGGGCCCAGGTTTGATCCGAATAGGGCTGAGTGCCTGCCTTTGGCTCGCGCTTGTAAGTATCCGTGTTGGTACTGGTACCAGTGGTACTACTGGTATTGGAAAGCGGTCGACTTTCAACCACCGAAGGCGCCATGACGGGGCGAGTTTCGGCCACCGGTGTACCTTCCGCAGGCTCAACGCGCAACTGCTGGCCAATTTTGATCAGGTTGGGATTGTCGAGATTGTTCCACGCCGCGACGTCCTTGTACTCCTGCCCATGCTCCAGGGCGATACTGTAGAGCGTGTCACCTTTCTTTACCGCGTAGAAACCGGGGCGGACCTCGTCTGCCGCAATCGGAGCACCCAGCGACTTTTCGCGAACGACAGGCGAACGCTGGATCAGCGGTGCAGGAGGTCTGCTGGCGCATGCGACGCACAGCAGGGCCGTGCCGACAATAGCGACGACAACGCGAGAATTCATTCGACTCCAGCCAACAGCGGCACGAAGCGCACCGCATCGAACCTTGTTTCAATCAATCCGTCGGGCCCACGTTCGGTCAGCAGCAAGACCTGATCACTTTTGCCCAACGGCAGAATCAGCCGCCCACTTGGGGCGAGCTGGTCAAGCAGCGTTTTCGGCACACTCGTCGCCGAAGCCGCCAGAATAATGGTATCAAATGGCGCCGCCTCGGGTAACCCCAAATTGCCGTCCGCGTGTTTGACGCGGACATTGAACAGTCGCAACTGACGCAGGTTCTCGCGGGCACGATCAAGCAGCGGCGCGATTCGTTCGACACTGAAAACCTCACGTGTCAGCTTGGCCAGCACTGCCGCCTGATAGCCGCAGCCCGTACCGATTTCGAGTGTCTTGCCCAACTCACGCCCGGCCCGGAGCAGCTCGATCATGCGCGCGACCACATAGGGCTGCGAGATCGTCTGCGAAAAACCCAGCGGCAATGCCGTATCTTCATAAGCACGCTGCGCCAATGCCGGTTCGACAAAAATGTGGCGCGGAATCGCCGCGATGGCCGCCAGCACTTTCTCATCGCGGATACCTTGTTCGCGCAGACGCTCGATCATGCGCTCACGGGTACGCTGCGAGGTCATGCCCACGCCATGCAGAGCGGAATTCATCGTTGTAGCCAGTCCTTCAACACGGAAATTTGCGCGGCATGGGTGAGATCGATCTGCAAGGGCGTGATCGACACATAACCGTCCGCTACCGCATGAAAGTCGGTGCCCTCTCCAGCATCTGCGGCCTGCCCGGCAGGACCGACCCAATAGACAGTCTCGCCACGCGGACTCACCTGCGGCACCACCGGCTCCGCCTTGTGGCGACGACCCAGTCGCGTCACCCGCATGCCCTTGATTTCGTCATAGGGTTTGTCGGGCACGTTGACGTTCAGCAGCACCGGCACGTCAAATCCGTCCGCCTGAAACCGTTCCACCAGTTCGCATGCAATGCGTGCGGCAGTATCAAAATGCTTGCCCGATTTGGTCACGAGGGAAAAAGCGATGGAGGGCACACCGAGCAAATAGCCCTCAGTCGCGGCTGCCACAGTACCGGAGTAGATCGTATCGTCGCCCATGTTCGCGCCGAAGTTAATGCCCGAGAGCACCATGTCGGGCTTCTTGTCGAGCATGCCTGTGACCGCCAGGTGCACACAATCGGTCGGCGTGCCATCGACGAAGTGAAAGCCATTGGGTGCGGTACGCAAGTACAGGGGGCGATCAAGGGTCAGGGAATTGCTGGCGCCAGTGCGATCCTGCTGGGGCGCGACGACTTCGATTTCCGCCAGACGGGAAACCGCCTTGGCAAGTGCCTCAAGGCCGGGTGCAAAATATCCGTCGTCGTTGCTCAGCAGTATGCGCATGACGGCGAATAACGTTCGCGATTGGCCCGGAAAAAACGATGGGAAATTGGTCGGGGCGGCGGGATTCGAACTCGCGACCCCTTGCACCCCATGCAAGTGCGCTACCAGGCTGCGCTACGCCCCGACTGGGTGTGGATTGTATCAGAGGATAGTGTCGCGTTCCGCGCTCAGTGGCGGAGAAATTCGATGATCTGGTCTAGTTCCGCCACCACGGCGATCTGGTCGGCGGCGGGCGGCGCCGGTTCGTCGAAAACACGGTGTTCATCAAGGCGATTGCGCGCGCCACTGATGGTGAACCCGTCGCGATACAACAGTTCGCGGATGCGGCGCACCAGCAAAACTTCATGATGCTGGTAGTAGCGCCGATTGCCGCGCCGCTTGACCGGCTTAAGCTGGGTAAACTCCTGCTCCCAATAGCGCAGTACGTGAGGTTTTACGCCGCAGAGCTCGCTGACCTCACCAATCGTGAAGTAACGTTTGGCCGGGATGGGCGGAAGTTCTCCGCGCTCAACGACTACTGTCATGCTGTCCCGCCTCTACTGCCAACTTGAGCTTTTGGCTGGCATGGAAAGTCACGACACGACGCGCAACAATGGGGATCTCCTCGCCGGTTTTTGGATTGCGGCCGGGGCGTTGGGGTTTGTCGCGCAGCTGGAAATTGCCGAAACCTGAAAGCTTGACGCCATCACCGGCCTCAAGTGCATTACGCAACTCCTCAAAGAAGCCCTCGACCATGTCCTTGGCTTCGCGTTTGTTGAGGCCAACTTTCTCGAACAACAGATCGGCCCGTTCGGCCTTGGTCAGCGTCATCATGAGCTCCCTGCGATTAAGCTTTATTGCCGCAACTCGGCGCCGAAGTTGACTTTGGCGGTGAGGACCAAACTAGCCACGACACCCTCTACCTCGGCATCTGCGAGCGTACGTTGAGTATCTTGCATAACTACCCGGAAAGCAAGGCTTTTTCTGCCTTCTGAAACGCCTTTTCCGTGGTAGACATCAAACAATTCTATTGCCGTAACAATGTCTGGCGCCACCGCACGCAACGCATCCAAAACGGACTTCAGCGGCAGCGACTGATCGACGATCAGCGCCAAATCGCGTACCACGGCCGGGAAACGCGAGATTTCGCGGTATTCGGTAATCGGCCGTTCAAGTGGCGCGGCAAGGTCAAGCTCGAAAACAACCGGTACCGTTCCCAGTTCGTATTTTTGCACCCAGCGCGGATGCAATTCGCCCAGAATGCCGATCTGGCTGCCATTGAGCAAAATCGCGGCGGCGCACCCCGGATGCAAAGCAGGATGATCGGTTTTTTCAAATACCAACGGCTGGCCATTGAACAACGATACAACATCCGCCTTGACGTCGAAAAAGTCGACCAGGCGCGTGGGCGTTCCCCACTGCTCGGGCAAGGCCGGGCCGGCGCAGAGGCCGGCAAGACGCAGTGGCTGGTCGAAACCCGGCACCGGTGTGCCCGAGTTATCACGTAAAAAGCAGCGGCCAATTTCGAATACTCGCACCCGCGTCGCCTGACGCCTGCGATTGATTGACAAATTGCCGACCAGGCTACCGATCAGGCTGCTGCGCAGTACATCCATCTGGCTAGCGATGGGATTGGCCAATCGCACCGGCGTGGAATTGCCGCAGAAGTCCTCTTCCCATACGGTCTCGACAAAACTGAAATTGATCACTTCCTGATAGTCGCGCTCCGCCATCTGGAGCCGCAGCTGCATGGGGGTTCGCCGTGCTTCGGTTAACGGCATCATGGCGATCAGCCCCTGCGGCGGCCGTGAGGGAATGTTGTCGTAGCCGTGGAGACGCGCCACTTCTTCGATCAGGTCTTCTTCTATTTCGATATCGAAGCGATGCGACGGCGGTGTCACGACAAAATCATCCGCCTCACGGATATGTGCGAAACCAAGTCGGGTCAGGGTTTGCGCAATGTCGGCCGCTGGCAACGCGATGCCGAGTACCTTGGCCACCTTTGCGCAGCGCAGCCGAACCGGCTTGCGCTGCGGCAGTCGCGCAGCGACGATGGTCTCGACTACGGGGCCGGGCTTGCCACCGCAGAGATCGAGAATTAGTTGTGTCGCCCGCTCGATGGCGGTGCGCTGCAATTCGAAATCGACACCGCGTTCATAACGATACGAGGCATCCGAAGCAAAGCCGAGCGCGCGCGCTCTGCCGGCAATGACATCCGGCGAAAAAAAGGCACTCTCAAGGAACAGATCAACGGTGGCATCACTCACGGCGGAATCGGCGCCACCCATGACGCCGGCCAGCGCCAGCGCCCGCGCATCGTCGGCGATTAGCGCGGTGTCGCTGGCTGGCGTCACGCTCTGCTGGTTGAGTAGCAGCAAGGTTTCGCCGGTCTTGGGGTAGCGCACATGGATCGCGCCAGAGAGACGCGCATCGTCGAAAGCGTGCAGCGGTTGTCCCAGTTCAAGCATTACGTAATTGGTCACATCCACCACGGCCGAAATGGACCGAACGCCGCAGCGTTCGAGACGCTGCTTCATCCAGAGCAGCGTCGGCGCTTTGGCGTTGACGCCGCGGATGATGCGGCCGCAATAGCGCGCACAGGCGTCCGGTGCATCCAGAACCACAGCGCGTTGATCGCTGTGCATTGGCGCAATTGGAGCAATCGCGGGCAGCTTGAGTGGTGCACCGGTCAGCGCCGCGACTTCGCGTGCGATGCCGCTGAGGGAGAGGCAATCGGCGCGATTGGGGGTGAGCTTGAGCGTGAACAACGTATCGTCGAGATTCAGCACTTCGCGCACGCTCTTGCCTATCGGCGCATCTTCGGGCAGCGCCAACAGTCCGCTCGCATCATCGGCGATGCCCAGTTCCTTGGCGGAGCAGAGCATGCCGAAGCTCTCGATGCCGCGTACCTTGGCCCGCTTGATCTCGATACCTGGCAGCTTGGCGCCGACCAGCGCGCAGGGCACGAGCATGCCGGGTGCCACATTGGGTGCGCCGCAGACGATCTGCAAAGGTTCGCCCTGCCCCACATCAATCTTGCACAGTTTCAACTTGTCTGCGTCAGGATGCTGTTCAGTGGACAACACTTTTGCGACTACCACCTTGTCGAAGGGAAACGCAACCACATGCATTTCTTCCACTTCAAGGCCGGCCATGGTGAGCAGCTGCGCCAATGCCTCGTTGTCGAGTGAAGGATCGACCAGACTACGCAACCAGGAGATGGGGAATTGCATCGTTAATTGAATTGCGCAAGGAAACGCAGATCGCCCTCGTAGAACAGGCGCAAATCGTTGATGCCATAGCGCAGCATGGTCAGTCGATCCGGACCGAAGCCGAAGGCAAATCCAGTGTATCGCTCGGGGTCGATGCCACCGAAGCGCAGCACGTTGGGATGCACCAAGCCGCAACCCGCGATTTCCAGCCAACGACCTTCATTGGGACCACTCATGAAGGCCACGTCGATCTCGGCTGAAGGCTCGGTGAACGGGAAAAAGGACGGGCGGAAGCGTACCTTGAGATCATCGCTCTCGAAAAAGCGGCGCAGGAAATCGGCAACCACGCCCTTGAGGTCGGCGAAGCTTACGTCTTCACCAACCCACAGCCCTTCAACCTGGTGGAACATCGGCGAATGGGTGGCGTCGGAGTCGACGCGATAGACCCGGCCCGGCGCGATGATGCGGATCTCGGGCATGCGTGCCAGCCCCTTGTACCGGGCGACATGGTCTTGCATGTAGCGAATCTGCACTGGACTGGTGTGAGTGCGCAACAGCATGCCCTCTGCGTTCTCCAGATAGAAGGTGTCGTGCATTGAACGCGCTGGGTGATTCACCGGCGTATTCAAAGCGGTGAAGTTATGCCAGTCGGTTTCGATTTCAGGACCGTCCGCCACATCGAATCCGATGGATCGGAACAAGGCCTCAATACGCTCCAGCGTGCGCGTCACGGGATGCAGTCCACCGCGCCCGCTGCCGCGTCCCGGCAAGGTGACATCGAGTGCTTCGGCGGCAAGCTGCGCTTGCAAGGCAACATCGCGCAGCGCATCACGTCGAGCTTGCAAGGCCGCCTCGACTTTTTCTTTCGCGGCGTTAATGGCTGCGCCTGCGCTCTTGCGCGCTTCGGTAGGCAGCTTGCCCAAGCCCTTGAGCAACTCAGTCAACGAGCCGCCTTTGCCCAGATAGCCGGCCTTGGCTTCTTCCAGCTTCGCCGGCTCTGAAGCAACGGCAAATTCGGCGATGGCCGAAGCAACAAGTTGATCGAGTGTATTCATGCGAAATAATTAAAAAGGGAGGCACCAGGCCTCCCTCGTGTTCTCGCTTGATCGTGCTAAGCGCCGAGCTGGGCCTTGGCCTGGTTCGCCAACTGCGCAAACGCAGCCTTGTCGAACACCGCCAGGTCAGCCAACACCTTGCGATCCACCTCAATGGACGCTTTCTTCAGGCCGTTCATCAGGGTGCTGTACTTCATCCCCAGCTCACGGGCACCGGCATTGATACGGGCGATCCACAGGGCGCGGAACTGGCGCTTGCGTTGACGACGATCGCGGTAGGCATACTGCCCGGCCTTCATCACCGCTTCCTTGGCGATGCGATAAACCGTGCTGCGACGGCCGCGATAACCCTTGGCCTGATCGAGAACCTTCTTGTGGCGCGCGCGCGCCGTTACTCCACGTTTGACTCTTGGCATGGCGTGCTCTCCTTAGGCAAACGGCATCATGGCGCGTACGCGCTTGACGTCGGTCGAGTGAACTGCCGTCATGCCACGCAACTGGCGCTTGGCCTTGGTGGTTTTCTTGGTCAGGATGTGGCGCTTGAACGCCTGGCCGCGCTTGACGCTACCGCCGGCGCGGATCTTGAAGCGCTTGGCAGCGCCGCTTTTGGTCTTCATCTTCGGCATCGAAGATCTCCTTTTTTAACACGGTGCCAGGTGGCTCCCGATTTGGGAACACTTGATAACCTGCAGCCGCTTGGTTTTCCCGTGGCTCCGGATTCAACACCCGGAGCCGCGGGAAAAATTACACTTTCACCAGCTTCTTGCTCGGCGTCAGCACCATCACCAACTGACGTCCTTCCATCTTTGGAAACTGCTCCACCATCGCATGTTCTTCCAGATCGCCCTTGATGCGCTCCAGCATGCGCATGCCAAACTCTTGGTGCGCCATCTCGCGGCCGCGGAAACGCAGCGTGATTTTCGCTTTGTCGCCTTCTGCGAGAAACTTGATCAGATTACGCAGCTTGATCTGGTAGTCGTTGTCGTCGGTGCCCGGACGAAACTTGACTTCCTTGACCTGAACCTGCTTCTGCTTCAGCTTCGCCTCGTGGGCGCGCTTCGCCTCCTGGTACTTGAACTTGCCGAAATCCATCAGGCGACACACCGGCGGTTGCGCCAGGGGTGCGATTTCAACCAGATCGATACCTGCTTCTTCGGCCATGGTGAGCGCTTGGCGGGATGGAACAATCCCGAGTTGCTCGCCATCTTCCCCGATCAAACGAATTTCCAGGGCTGTTATTTCCTCATTGAGGCGCTGCGGCTTTTCCTGGGCGATGGTGCATTTCTCCGAAAAATTTAAAAAAATCAGGTCGCCCCGCCCCGACTGCGCTTCTCCAGCAGCAGGCGATCAATCAGTGATTCGGGAGACATTTGCCCGAGATCCTGGTTGCCCCGGACACGGACGGCGACCAACGCTGCGGCCTTTTCCTTGTCGCCGACGACGACAATGCAAGGCCGCTTCAACATGCTATGTTCGCGTATTTTATAGTTAATTTTCTCGTTACGCAAATCACATTCGACTCTTAAACCCGCTGCGCGCAGCTTTTGCGCAACAGCTTCGGCATAGTCGGCCTGACTTTCGGAGATATTGGCGACGACGACCTGCACCGGTGCGAGCCAGAGCGGGAAAGCGCCCGCGTGATGTTCGATGAGAATGCCGATGAAGCGCTCCAGCGATCCCAGCACCGCCCGATGCAGCATCACTGGCACATGGCGCGCATTGTCCTCACCGATAAATTCGGCCCCCAAACGCTCCGGCAGGGCAAAGTCCAGTTGCAAGGTTCCGCACTGCCAGACACGATTCAAGCAATCCTTGAGTGAAAACTCGATCTTGGGTCCGTAAAAAGCACCCTCGCCGGGTTGCAGTTCATAGGCCAGTCTCTTGACCTGAAGCGCCTCGGCAAGCGCTGCCTCGGCCTTGTTCCAAGCCACATCGGAGCCGATGCGTTTGGCCGGCCGGGTGGAAAGCTTGACCAGCACTTCGGTAAAACCGAAGTCGGCATACACCCTGCGCAACAGATCGATGAACGCCAGCGCCTCGCTCTGCACCTGATCCTCGCTGCAAAAAATATGCGCGTCGTCCTGCACAAAGCCGCGTACCCGCATGATGCCGTGCAGTGCGCCTGACGGTTCGTTGCGATGGCATGAGCCAAACTCGGCCAGCCGCAGCGGCAAGTCGCGATAGCTCTTGATGCCCTGATTGAATATCTGAACGTGCCCGGGGCAGTTCATTGGCTTCACGGCATAGTCGCGATTCTCCGACGCCGTGGTGAACATATGCTCATGGTAATTTTCCCAGTGCCCTGAACGCTCCCACAGGCTGCGGTCCATCACCATGGGTGTCCGCACCTCTTGGTAGCCCTGCTCCCCCAGCACGCGGCGCATGTATTGCTCGATTTCCTGCCAAACAATCCAGCCGTGCGGGTGCCAGAACACCATGCCCGGCGCTTCTTCCTGCAAGTGGAACAGATCAAGCTGTTTGCCGAGCTTGCGATGGTCGCGTTTTTCGGCTTCCTCCAACATGTGGAGGTAGGCGTCCAGCTCTTCCTTCTTTGCCCACGCAGTGCCGTAGATGCGTTGCAACTGCTCGTTTTTCTGGTCGCCGCGCCAATAAGCGCCGGCTACTTTCATGAGTTTGAAGACCTTGAGCTTGCCGGTCGACGGTACGTGCGGACCGCGGCAGAGATCTATGAAATCACCTTCGCGATAAAGCGAAACGTCCTGATCGGCCGGGATCGAGGCGATGATCTCGGCCTTGTATTTTTCGCCGATGGAATGGAAAAATTTCACGGCTTCGTCGCGCTGCCAGACTTCGCGCGTCACGGCAATATCGCGTTTCGCCAATTCGGCCATGCGCTTTTCGATCGCCGCCAGATCCTCGGGGGTAAACGGACGCTGGTAGGCAAAGTCGTAATAGAAACCGTTGTCGACCACCGGGCCGATGGTGACTTGCGCTTCGGGAAATAATTCCTTCACCGCATAGGCCAGCAGGTGCGCAGTGGAGTGGCGAATGATTTCCAGGCCGTCCGGATCCTTGTCCGTAACGATGGCAAGATCGGCATCCCGGTCAAGCACGAATGATGCATCCACCAACTTGCCATCCACCCTGCCGGCGAGTGCCGCCTTGGCCAGACCGGCACCAATGGACGAAGCAACCTCAGCCACGGTCAAAGCTTGCGGATATTCCCGTCTGGAACCATCGGGAAGGATAATCACCGGCATGTCTGCGTACTCCAAAAACAAACAGGGCGAAGGGCGCCCTGTGGTCGGGGAGTGATTCTACCGAATATTCATCCCCTGCTCCGAGGCAACGCTGGACTGATTCCACCCTCAACGAAACATCCCGTGGCCGGTGACTTTATTACCGATGGGCCATGCGATCGGTCTATAGACAAATTGTATGCATCAGTATTGACTGGTAACATAAGGTATTGGTTGTATTTGCCCTGACGGGCGGGAAACGCACGAAGAAAAACTGGTGAGGGAAGCCGTGCCCAACTCTGTTCGCGCTGTCAAAAAAATAAAGGTTGCACCCATCGTAGCGGATGAAGAAAACTGGGATCAGCGCCTGGGATTCCTGATGCACGATATATCGCGGTTGCGTCGCATCGTCTTCGACGAATGTATGAAACCGCTCGGCGTTACCCGTTCTCAATGGTGGGTGTTGGCGTACCTGTCCCGTCACGACGGCATGATTCAAAGCGACCTTGCCAATGTGCTGGATTTGGGTAAAGCCGCACTCGGCGGATTGATCGACCGCCTGGAACTGTCGCGATTTATTGAACGCCGCCCGGATAGCTTGGACCGGCGTGTGAGGCACGTTTATCTCTCCACCAAAGGCAACCAGATGGTCAAGGAGATGCAAATCAGAAGCCATGAGATGAGCGAGCGGATTTTGGAAGGGCTAGATCGCGATATGCGGCATACCCTGGCCGACATGCTGCTCCTGGTGAAGGAAAACCTTCTCTCGATCAAACGTGAGGTTGTCGTTGGTTAGACCGGTACGGGCTGCACTTCAAACCTGATTTTCAAACGCACACCATTCCGGCACTGGTGCGGCCGACAAAGTTGGTAAAATACAGCGGCGGTGTGTGTGAATTGTCGGAACTCGGTTTTCTGAATTTTCTAAACAGTCAAACAAATAACAACGCTCTAGATCATAGGAGGATAGTCATCGATGCATTCCAAAGTATTTCCCGACGCCCATAGCGCGTTGAAGGGCATCTTGGCCGATGGCATGACCATCATGGCCGGCGGCTTCGGCCTTTGCGGCGTTCCGGAAAATCTTGTTATCGCCTTGCGCGACTCGAACGTCAAAGGCCTTACCATCATCGGCAACAACGTTGGTTGCGACGAACACGGCATGTGGCTGGTGCTGGCCAACAACCAGATCAAGAAAGTGCTCGCTTCCTACGTCGGCGAGAACAAGATCCTCGCTGATCGCTTCCTGGACGGCACCATCGAAATCGAATTCAACCCGCAGGGCACGCTGGCCGAGCGCATCCGTGCCGGCGGTGCCGGAATTCCGGCCTTCTACACTCGCACCGGCTTCGGTACCAAGGTGGCAGAAGGCAAGGAAACGCGCCAGTTCAACGGCGAGAGTTTTGTGATGGAAACCGGACTTGTCGCCGACGTCTCGCTGGTCAAGGCATGGAAAGGCGATACCGAGGGCAACCTGATCTATCGCAAGACCGCGCGCAATTTCAATCCGATGATCGCTACCGCCGGCAAGATCACCGTCGCTGAAGTCGAGATACTGGTCGAACCCGGCGAATTACAACCTGACCAAATCCACACGCCTGGTATCTTCGTCAATCGCATTATCAAGGGCAGCAACTACGTCAAACATATCGAACGACTGACCACGACTCCACGTCCCGGTCAGTCGAAAGCTAAGGAGTAATACCCGGATGGCCTGGACACGTGAAGAAACGGCCGCCCGCGCGGCGCGCGAATTGAAGGATGGTTACTACGTCAACCTTGGCATCGGCATTCCGACCATGGTGGCCAACTACATTCCGGAGGGCATCAAGGTCACTCTCCAGAGTGAAAACGGCATGCTCGGCATGGG
>JAYUGL010000150.1:0-33276 GCA_043738385.1 Sterolibacteriaceae bacterium | reverse complement strand
GCGATGCTGGTGAATTCGAGATCAAACGCCAACCCGGTCGGCGATTCGTCCAGCTTGATCCGCGCCAGCTTCATCGGCGCAGCGAACTGCACGCTGAGCGGACCAATTGCAAGGTCCGAATGGCGCGGACGGAGGGCGCGCGAGAAGCGGCAGGAACGCTGTTCGCCGCCGCGCGCGACGCTGGCGAATCCGTCGATGACATTGGTGTTGGGATGCAGCCGCATGCCGACCGCCAGATACCAATCCTCGGCATAAGTTGAAAAATAATAGCCGTCGTTGAAGTGCACATCGGACGTCGCCAGCACGTTGAACGGTGTTGGTGTCTGATGGAACGGCAAATCGTCGATATCGCTTAGCTGCATGATTCAGATGTCCGGCGTTAAAAGTGCAGATTCAAGTCCAATGGAAAAACAATAGTGTCCACTATTACACAAGGAAAATAACGCGGGGTGGCCTCGGCTAGCGGTTATGCTAAATCAATACGTGCCAGACCCTGCCCCTTTGACTAGATCGTGGCAGCATCAGCGATAAATCGTGTCGCCGTCTCGGCATCTGCGGGGCGGCCGTAGAAATAGCCCTGAATCTGGTCGGCGCCCCACTGCCGCAAGCATTCGCGCTGCTCCTCGCTTTCCACGCCCTCGGCGATCACATCCAGGCTCAGGCTGTGGCCGAGCGTGATGATGGCCTGGACGATGGCGGCGTCGGCGGACTGCGGGCTGAGATGGCGGACGAAGGACTGGTCGATCTTGAGCTTGTCGATGGGAAAGCGCTTCAGATAGGCAAGGCTCGAATAACCGGTGCCGAAATCATCGATCGCGAACTTGAGGCCGAGTTCGCGTAGGGATTGCAGTATTTCGATGGCGCGGTCCGCGTCCTGCATCACGACGCTCTCGGTGATCTCCAGTTCGATGGTGGAAGGATCCACACCGGTTTCGGCGAGGATGCGCGTCACAGTGGCGAGAAAGTCCGGATGCTGGAATTGCCGGGAGGAGATGTTAACCGCCACTAACAGGTTCCGTTGCAGCGTGGCGTTCCAGGCATGCGTCTGGCGACAGGCCTCGGCCAGCACCCAGGTCCCGATCGGGATGATCAGCCCCGATTCCTCGGCGATCGGGATGAACTCCACGGGGGATATCAGCCTGCCGTCATGCTGCCAGCGCAGCAAGGCCTCGAAGCCGAGCAGCGCGCCATTGGCCAGGTGCTGCTGCGGCTGGTAGAACAGGACAAGCTCGTTGCGTTCGGTGGCGTGGCCGAGCTGGCTCTCGATCGCGAGCCGCTGTTCCACCCTGGCATTCAGTTCTGATGAGTAGGCGGCGAATCCATCGCCGCCGCCCCTGTGCGCCATTTGCAATGCCGCGTCCGCGTTGCGCATCAGCGTCGCCGCATCCTTTCCGTCCTCGGGAAAGGTGGCCGCTCCCAGGTAGAGGCTGGCGAACACCTCGTTCCCGGAAAACAGGAATGGGTCGTTCATCGCTGTCTGGATTCGGGCAGCCACCTCGCCAATTGCGGGGTGATCTGGTTCGGACAGTAGCGCGAAGCTGGCGCCATCGAGCCGGAACACGCGACAGCCCGATCCGGATACGGTGGCCCTGAGGCGTTCCGATACCTGTTGCATCAACTGGTCGCCCGCCTGATGACCCAGGCCGCCGACGATGCGCTCGAAGCGGTCGATGCTCGCCAGAAGTACCGAATGCCTCCTGTCTGATGGGGATGTCAGCGCCTGCTCCAAGGCGCGGCGGTTTTCCAGGCCGGTCAGCATGTCGTGGGTGGCCTGATGCGCGAGTTCGCGTTCCGTGCGCAGCCTGGCGCGGATGTGGTGCACGACATAGAAAGCGGTAAGCAGCGATACCAGGCTGTACAGGTAGACGAGCCAGGTAATCCGGTTCACGCTTTTGCCGGTGCGTTCGTCGGCGGCAAGAATGGCCGCTTCGGTGCGGGCTTTCTGCGCGTCGAGTTCATGGCGCATTTCGATGGTCAGCAGGTTCAGCGCCACCAGAAGAGTGCGGGCCTCGTCCCAATCGATCGTCTCGGCCGTCATCAGCGCATCGAGCTGCGGCCCGAGGCCGGCAAGGTTGCCGTTGATGCCTCGCATCGAGACGATCTCCGGCGCTGACGCGCCTAAGGCTTTCTCAAGCACGGCCAGGTGATCACCGATTTCGGCTTTCGACGATTGTTGCAATTCGAGAAATCGCTGGCGGGGAATCGAGTAGGCGTAATACTGGTTGAGCGCCAACTGGTGCTGGAACAGCGCGTTTTCCAGGCGCGAAATGCGATCGATCAGGGGCAGTTTTTCTTGCAGCAGGCGGCTGGCGGAGGAATGGATTTCGTCGCCGGTCCGGGCAATGAACACCGATAAACCGATACCCATCGCGACAACCAATGCCAAAAGACCGTAAATGCGCCAGCGAGAACCAGCGCTGTTGTTCTTGTGCGGCCTTTCGCTGGTGTTCACGGTGTTTATGGTAGACATTGCTTGGACGCGTCCTGTAGCCGTTCTAGCTGCCGATCGATGTCGATCTTGAACTCGGAAAGCAGCTCGACGGCATTGTCGTCCAGCAGATCGGCATCCGAATGGCCGACCGCGATCAGGGATTCCAATTTGTGGTCGCGCTGCTGCAGCAACGCGACGATCGGGGGCCAGAACAGACCGATCAGCGCCTGCATCCACTCACTGATCAGTTCGAAGCCGTAGGCATTAGGACAGACCACTATTCTTTTCCATCATCAGCGAATTCAAGTCCAATTAAATTCTCGCCATCGAACTCACAGTCTGAACCTTGGACGTTTCAAAAGCGTCTAGATCCGGCACACTGGTGCGCGCCTTGAACGCCGTCATATTGTAGGGGCACTGGGTCACCACGCGACCCGAGTCGGAACGATAGTACTTGCTTCCCAACAGCCGCCAGACATCAATGGCAAAAATATCTTTTTGCACGGTCTCGTTGTAATCGTCCATCACGTCCTTGCGCACATCCATCCAGACGATGTCGTGAGTCTCCATATGTTTGAGCTTGCGCACGATGTAGTCCACCTGACACTCGATCATTTGCAGGATGGACCCATTATTGGTGTTCGGGCCATAGAGCATGAACATGTTGGGAAATCCCGCCGTCGTGATGCCCAGGTAGGCCTGCGGTCCTTCGCGCCACAGATCCTTCAAGCGTATGCCGTCGCGACCGTCGACGTCAATCACCGAGAGGAACTTGTTGGCCGCATAGCCGGTGGCGAGGATGACGGTGTCAACCTTGCGTTCGACGCCGTCCCTGGTCCTGATGCCGTCCACCGTCAAGGTCTCGATTGCGTCGGTCACCAGTTCCACATTGGGTTGGTTGAACACGGGATAAAAATCGTTGGAAAACAGCGGGCGTTGCGCGCCAAGCGGAAGCTGCGGCGTCAGCTTGCGGCGCGTTTCCGGATCGGCCACGACTTGCAGATTTTCGCGTCCCTGCCGGTTGAGGTCCTCCATCAACTGCACATTGTTGAAGGTAAAAAAATCATCGACAAAGTCATAAAACGTCTTGCGGATCCCGAGCGAAATGGACGGGTCCGCACGCATGTTGCGCAACTCCTCGTCAGAGAAGGGACCGTCTTCTTTTGGCAGCACCCAGTTCGCGGTGCGCTGGTAAAGGTAGAGGCGGTCAGCGTGGGGAGCAATCTCGGGTATCAACTGCACGGCACTGGCGGCGCTGCCGATGACCGCGATGGTTTTACCGGCGAGATCGACCTTGTCCGGCCATCTTGCCGCGTGCAGCAACTGCCCTGAAAAAATCTCGAGACCGGCAATCTCCGGCGACCTGATCTCATTGAACATGCCCAATGCACTGATGAAGATATCGGCGGCGATGGCGGAGCCGTCGCCGGTAACCACAGTCCATTCACAACGGTCATCGTCCCAGCGGGCCCCCGCAACCGGAGTATTAAATCGTATATGCGGCGCCAGGCCATACTTGTCGACGCAATGCTGCATGTAGGCCTGAATCTCAGGCTGGTAGGCGTAGTGTCGGGTCCAGTCGAGTTTTTGCTCGAATGAAAACGAATAAAGGTGTGACGGGAGGTCGCAGGACAACCCCGGATAGCGGTTGTTGAACCAGGTTCCGCCCGGCCCCGCCGCTCTTTCAAGCATGATGAAATCCTCGATTCCGGCTTCCTTCAGTTTGATCGCCATGCATATTCCGCCAGGCCCGGCGCCACCGATGACGATGCGATGTTTGCCGGAGCTTTTATTCTGCTTCGCGTTCTGATCGTTTCGCTTCATTTTGTCGCCTTCTCGGGGAAATGAATGTTCCTGAATCGCAGTCATGGTGTGGCTTGTTCTTGTCGCGCGTTCTGGTTCATAGACGCAGCACGCCGTATCCGATCTCGCCGAACGGCGCGTTCAGCGAGGCGACGATGGCCATGCCCAACGCGTTGCGGGTATCGACCGGGTCGAGGATGCCGTCGTCCCACATCTCGGACGTCGAATAATAGGCGTCGCTTTCCGCTTCGAAACTGGCCAGTACCGGATCGCGGATCGCGGCGATTTGTTCGGCATTGAGTTCATAGCCGTTGCGTTGCAATTGGCGTACCTTCACGTCGGCCAGGGTGTTGGCGGCCTGCTCGGCACCCATCACGGCAATCTGCGCCTGCGGCCACATCCACAAGAAGCGGCCATCGAAGGCGCGGCCGCACATGCCGTAATTGCCGGCGCCGAACGAGCCGCCGACAATGACCGTGAACTTGGGAACGCTGCAGCCGACCTGCGTCATGAGCATTTTGGCGCCGTCCTTGGTGATGCCGCGTTCCTCGTACTCGCGCCCGACCATGTAGCCGGTGATGTTCTGCAAAAACACCAGCGGCGTGCGGTCGCGGTCGCACAGGCGCATAAAATGCGCCGCCTTGAGCGAGCTGTCATTGAACAGCACGCCGTTGTTGGCCAGGATGCCAACCTTGCAGCCCCAGATGCGCGCGTAACCGCAGACCATCGTGGTGCCGTAGTCGGGCTGGTATTCGTGAAAGCGGCTGGCGTCGACGACGCGGGCGATCACCTCGCGCATGTCGAAACCGGTTTTCCAGTCGCTCGGTACTACGCCGTACAACTCGGTCGGGTCGTAGAAAGGAGGTTCGGCGTCGATACGGTCGATGGTTTGTTTCGCGATCGGCGAGGTCTGCGCCAGGATGTCGCGCGCGATGGCCAATGCATGCGGCTCGTCGTCGGCCGCATAGTCGCAAGTGCCCGAAATGGTGGTGTGCATCTGGGCGCCGCCCAGCGCTTCGGCGCTCACCACCTCGCCGGTCGCGGCCTTGACCAGCGGCGGACCACCGAGGAATACGCCGCCATTGCCGCGCACGATCACGCTGGTGTCGCACAGTGCCGGAATGTATGCGCCGCCGGCCGTGCAATGTCCCAAAACAACCGCAATCTGCGGCACGCCCATCTTTGACAATGTGCACTGGTTGCGGAAAATCCGCCCGGCCGCGTAGCGGTCCGGGAACAGTTCGGACTGCAGCGGCAGGAAGCCGCCGGCGCTGTCGCAAAGATGAATCACCGGCAGACGGTTCTCGATGGCGATATCCAGGGTGCGCACGATCTTCTTCACCGACAACGGGTACCAGGCGCCGCCCTTGATGCTGGGATCGTCGGCATGGATGACCACCTCGCGTCCCTGGATGATACCGATGCCCGATACCTGGCCGGCGCCGTGCACCTCGCCTTGGTAGGCGCGATTGGCGGCCAGCGCGCCGATTTCGAGGAACGGCGTGCCCGGATCGAGCAGCAGGTCGAGGCGCTCGCGCACCGTGAGTTTCTTCTGCCGATGCAGGCGCTCGATGTCGCGTTGCGGACGCTCGAAGCGGGCCTTGTGCAACTGCGCCCGCAACGCCTCGACTTTGCCGGTCATCGCCAGTTGGTTTTTCCGGTACGCGTCCGAATTGGTGTCGAGCTTGCTGACGATGCGGCTCATGTCATGCTCCCCTCGCGTCGTGCGCTCGTGCGCGTGTCGGGGTTTGCCACCTCGTTGTCAGCCTCACTCGGGATAGCCTGCGCAGCCTGGAGCGGCGCGGCCTCGCTCATTGCCTGAACGCGGACCAGCACGTCGCCGCGCTGGAATGTCTGGCCGACAAGCAGCGGAAGTTCCGCCACTTCGCCGTTGATCGAGGCCGAAATCGTCATCTGCATTTTCATGCTTTCGATCACCAGCAGCGCATCGCCCTGGCGCACGCACTGGCCGCTGCTGACGAGCAGCGACACCACCACACCCGGCATCGGCGCGTGCGAGGCGCCGGCTCCCGCCGCTACGGCCGTGGCGGTCGAACGCGTGGGATCGACGCGCTCAATCTTCCAGGCCCGGCCCTTGAGATGCACATGGATGACATCGCCGTGTGCCACGGCGTACAACGGCTCCGGGCATGCGTCCACGGTTGCCATGAAGCAACCGGGCGACGTCTTATGCACGCGCACATCCGTGCCATCGACGCGGATCGCGCCGACAAGCGCCTGCACCTGATGGCGCACGGTCGGGGTATCGCTGAATTGGAATATGGACATGAGCAACAGGTGATGAATGCCTAATTACGCCATGCGCCCATGGCGGCATGGGGTTCGGGGATGCGCGTCGCGGCCATGTCAGGGCAGGCGCTGGCGGCGGCAGCCAGGATGGCCTGGCACTCGGCCAGACTCGGATTGACGGGGGCAAGCTGGGCCTGGTGGCGCTCCAGAAAACCGGTGTCGGTTTCGCCGCGTGCGAAAGCCGGATGGTTTACCACGCGCGCCAGGAAATCGTTGTTGATCGTGACGCCCAGCATGACTGTTTCGGCCAGTGCGCCGCGCATGCGCGAGATCGCCAGCGCGCGGTCGGCGCCATGTACGACCAGCTTGGCGAGCATCGAATCGAAATCGGCCGTCACCGGCGCACCCTCGGTCACGCCGCAGTCGAAGCGCACACCGGGTCCGGACGGCGTGCGCAGCAGCAGCACTTTACCGGTGTCGGGAACGAAACCGGCGTCGGCATCCTCGGCCAGGATGCGGCATTCGATGGCGTGTCCGCTGAAGCGCACATCTTCCTGCCGAATGGGTAACGCTTCGCCTTGCGCCACGCGCAATTGCAACTCCACCAAATCCAGCCCGGTCACCATCTCGGTGACCGGATGTTCCACCTGTAGCCGGGTGTTCATTTCGAGGAAGAAATACTCGCCGTCCGGCGCCACGATACATTCCACGGTACCGGCATTGATATACCCTGCGGCGGCGGCCAGGCGCACGGCGGCATCGCAGATCCGCTCGCGCAGACCTGTGGGCAAGGCCGGCGCGGGTGACTCTTCGATCAGCTTCTGGAAGCGGCGCTGAATCGAACACTCGCGCTCGCCCAGGTGAATCACATGACCATGCGTGTCGCCCAATACCTGGACTTCGATGTGACGCGGGCGTTCGACAAAACGCTCGGCAAACAGCCGGCCGTCGCCAAAGTAGCGCTGGCTCTCCGCCCGCGCCAGCGTGATGGCCTGGGTCAGGCCCTCTTCGTGGCGCACGATTTGCATTCCCTTGCCGCCGCCGCCCGCGGCGCCCTTGATCAGCAGCGGAAATCCAAGCGCGTGGGCGCGTTGCGCGAAAGTCGACGGGTCGTCGGCCTCGTCCGCCGACGGGGTGACCGGCACGCCATTTTCGACCGCAAAGCGGCGCGCGGTGATCTTGTCGCCCATCAGTTCTATGACCGAAGCGGGGGGGCCGACGAAGGTCAGGCCGGCTTGCGCCACGGCGCGCGCGAAGTGCGCGTTTTCCGAGAGGAAACCATAGCCGGGGTGGATCGCGTCGCATCCGCTCTCCAGCGCCATGCGCACCATGCCGGGGATGTCCAGCCAGGCCGCTACCGGTGGCTCGCCGAACACTTCCACGGCCTGGTCGGCCTGCGCCAGTGCCGGACCGAAACGGTCCTGCCGGTGCCAGGGCACCACGGTGGCGATTCCCAAGCGCTGCGCGGTGCGCACGATGCGCAGCGCGATCTCCGCCCGGTTGGCGATAAAAAGTTTGTCGATGGTGGTCATGGTTTTTGTTTGCGCCGTGTCGCGGCGGGGGGATCAAGCGGCGCACTGGCCGCAACGATCTGTTCAAGCCGGGTCAGCCTGCGGTCGACATCGCCGCGTGAACCCGGTGACTGGTCCGTCGCCCCCATTGCGCCGCCTGTCGCAATCGAGTTCAGCACCATGTCGGTGTAGCGGTCGGCAGTGACTTCAACATCAATGGTGCCGCGCCCGAACAGTGTTGCCCACATGCGGTGTTCGATACCACCGTAGACCATGCTGCGGACCATTTCCACATCGGTATCGCGCGGCAGCTCACCCGACGCCACGGCTTCGCGGATGGTGCGCATGAGGAATTCGATATAACGCACCTGCAGGTCGTGCAGCACGGAACCGAAATATTCCGGGCCAGTGCGCACCTCGTGCAGCACCAGCCGCGTCAGTTGCGGCTCCTCGATATAAACACGCAGGTGACGCCAGATCAGGAAACGCAGGCGACTGCGCAGGCCTTGCAGGCGGGAAAAGCCATTGTCAATGTCGCTGATCAGCGGCTCGTACATGCCGCGCATGACTTCGTTGAGCAAATCGCGCTTGCTGGGAAAGTACGCATACACCAGGCTTTCAACAACCCCAACCTTGGCTGCGATTTCGCCGACAGAAGTACGCTCGAAGCCTTTCTCGAGAAATATCTCGCGCGCCGCGGCGAGGATTTCGCCCGCGCGATGCATGCGCCGCGGTGTCTGCTTGCCGCTGGCCTTGGGCGCTGTAGCCGCTTTGGTAGGTGCGATCAGGGTTTTCAAGACACGACTCATGGAGAATGCCGGTTCACGTGGATTGCTTCGGATCAGCGGATATAGGGTGGTCGGCGAAGCTGACCGGCGGGTGGTACTGCGGAAAGCCGTTGTAGACAAAGCTGCGTTCGGCCGGCTGCGGCGTCCAGGTGTGGCGCACGTTGGGCACCCCACCGTCGACGCGGATCACGCTGCCGCTGATGAACCCGGCCGCTTCCGACAACAGGTAAACCACCGCCGACGACAACTCGGCTTCGGTGCCGAAGCGCTGTAGCGGTACCTTGCTGCGCAGCCCGCGCAGCAGCGTGCGGTATGCCTCGTCGTAAGTATCGATGCCACTGGAAGCAATCCAGCCCGGCGCGACCGCATTCACGCGCACGCCGGCGTAACCCCATTCGCAAGCGGCCGTTTCGGTGAAGTTCAACACCCCGCCGCGTGCCGCGCCCGAGTGCCCCATGCCCGGCATGCCGCCCCAGATGTCGGCCAGCATGTTGACGATGTTGCCGCCGTGTTGCTCCATCCATTGCACGAAACATTCGCGCGAAAAAAGAAAAGTACCGTGCAGGTTGTTGCGCACCACCGCGTCCCAGCCCTTGAGCGAGAGATCGCGCAACCTGGCCGGGAACTGGCCGCCGGCGCAGTTGAAAAGTCCGTCGATGCGGCCTTGCCTCTGCAAGATGTCGGCCACCGTCGCCTTGACCGATACTTCGTCGCGGATGTCGCACGCATGGGTGGTCAGATCCCCTGCCCGCTCAGGATAAATGCCGGCAATTTCGGCGGCCACCGCATCGAGATTGGCGATCCGGCGCCCGACCAACGCGACATGCGCGCCGAGGCTGGCCAATTCGTGCGCGGTGCAACGGCCCAGGCCGCTGCCGCCGCCGGTGACAACCACAACCTGCCCTTCGAACAAGCCTGGCCGAAAGGCAGAACGGTATCGCTCAGCGTCGTCAAGGTGCGGTGTTGACATGAAGTGGGTACAACAGCAAGGTTTGGCCCGGGTGGCCACGCGAAAAAATTATTGCCTGTCGATTTTGGTGCTGTTTCGAGTTGGTTGTCAACTTTTTATGACCCTGACTCAAACTTTATTCAGCGGCAAGTATAGCGTGTTGCCGCGACTGCGGCGAGCGTGATTCTCACGACACTTTCCGAGTATTTTTGCGCTACACAGGGTTTATACTAGCGCTAAAGTCATCGCCAAACGCTGGAACCAGCGTGTCTCATCGAGATGCTGGCCCGGGACATTTATTGAGCATCGGTCAAATATATTCTGGCGCACCGCGCCATGGTCTGGAGACACATGAACGACGAACGCCCAGTGATCGTGGAAACGCAAGGCGAGGTGGTCACGATCACCTTGAACCGACCCGAAGCCCTCAACGCCATCGATAACGCACTGGCGCTTGGATTGCGGCGCGCGATCGAAGCGATCGCGGCGATGCCCGAAGCGCGAGTTGTGGTGCTGCGCGGCGCGGGGAAATCGTTCTGTGGCGGCGGTGATGTGCTGGCCATGCACGCGAACCGCGCCAGTCTGACGAGTTTCATCGACCGCTTGATTGATGACTTCCACGCCGGCGTGATGGCGTTGCGCCGGCTGCCGATCCCCGTGATCGCCAGTGTGCACGGGGCGGTCGCGGGCGGCGGCTTTTCGCTGGCCCTGGCGTGCGACATGGTCGTGGCGGCGCGCGGCGCGCGTTTCGTGGTGGCGTATCCGCGCCTCGGCGCTCCCGCCGACGGCGGCCTGAGCTTTCAGTTGACGCAGCGGCTGGGTCGCGCACAAGGCTTCGAGACGCTCACGCTGCACGGCAATTTGAGCGCAGAAAAGGCGCTGTCGCTGGGACTCGTCAATCGTGTCGTCGATGCTGAAACCGCGGATGCCGAGGCCTACGCATGGGCGCGCGAATTGGTGGCGCTGCCCGTACAGTCAGTCAACGAGCTGAAAGAATTGGTTGCAGTGCAGTCGCGGGATGCGTTTGAGGCGCATCTGGCGCACGAGAAGGCCGCGTTCCTGCGCTGCGTGAACAATCCCGATCTGGTCGCGCGCGTTGCCGCGTTCGCCGAAAAACAGCGTGGTGCGCCATGAACGCGGTGCACGAAAAAACGCAAGATGTTTTCGGCGAAGCGACGGTCGGCGAACGCCTGGCGGCTTTTCTCACCGCGCAGAACGGCTCGCCCACGCGGGTTGACGCGGTCAAGCGGTTCACCGCTGGTTTTTCCTGGATGACCTATGGATTCGAAGCCGCGTGGACTAGCGAGGCAGGCCCGCGGCGGCAAAAGTTGGTATTGCGGATCGGCCCGCCAACGGGCCTGTTCGCGCCCTATCGCGCCGCGCCGGAGTGCACCGTGTTGCGCGCCTTGCAGGGCCACGGCGTGCCGGTGCCGCACGTCTACTTTTTCAGCGACGACTCGGCCGTGTTCGGCGCACCGTTTTTCATCTGCGCGCATGTCGAAGGCACGGCCCCCCTGCCCTGGGTCGCACCAGGGCAGGTCGCCTTCGAACCGGCCTTGCGCGCGCGCCTGGCCGAACAGTTTGTCGCTTCACTGGCGGCGCTGCATCGCTTCGACTGGCGCGACTCTCCGGTTGCCGCGCTTGCCGGCGCGGTTACGCCGGACAACGCCGCCGCCGAGCAAGTGACGCTGTGGGAGAAGGCGCTGCGACGCTGGCAGTTGCGCGAATATCCGGTGGTCGAGCAAGCCCTCGCCTGGCTGCTAACCCATTGCCCGCCCGCGCCACACGTTGCGATCATCCACGGCGACTACCGCATCGGCAATTTTTTGGTCGACAAAGGTGAGATCAGCGCGGTGCTCGACTGGGAACTGGTGCACATGGGAGACCCGCACGAGGACCTCGGCTTCATGTGCCTGCGCGCCTTCGGCGGCAAGGCGCCAGACGGCAGCTATCTGGTCTGTCATCTGCTGACCCGCGACGCATTGTACGAACGCTATACGGCGCTCAGCGGAATGCCGGTGCGACCCGCATCGGTTGGCTTCTATGAACTCTTTAACGTCTTCAAGCTGCTCGTCATCCATGTCGGCGCCAGCCGCTGCTTTGAAGATGGCGGGTTCTCGGATCTGCGCATGCCGGCGATGGGCGCGCAGATTCCACGCGTGTTGCTGCAGATCGAAAAAGCGCTGGAGGCGGTGGCATGAACAACTCTCTCGATCGCCTGCTGGAAGGCATCGCCACGGCGCTGCGTCGTGACGTCATCCCCCGGCTTGACGATGAGTACGCCACCGGTCAGGCGCTGGCTGTGATCGACCTGATCAACAACATGAAGCCGCGGGTGGACTGGGCTGTACCGCCCCTGCTGGCGCGCGCAACGTCGCAGCGGGCGTTGATAGTAGAGTTGGAGAACCTGCTCGCCAACTACCCGGAACGCCCGAAAGCGGGAGATGATTTTGACGCAACGCCGGTCGACGGCTCCGGCTTGCAGGAACTGTGTGAACGCATGGACAGTTTCATCGGCGCCACGATACGCTGGATCGGCATGCATGCCTCCGAGCCCTGCGCGGCGATCCAGACCGCGCAAACTACGATCAGCCGCTACGTACGTGCCGAACTCCGCCGTGACATGGCGCTGACACCACGCCCCCTGTTCGCGGAAATCGCGCGCGGGAACGACACGCCGGCTGCGTCGTGATCGCGATGCGTGGCGGGAAGATCATACAAACTGCGTTTCATTCATTTATAACACTCACTTAGTCATCATGAGGACGTACCCAATCTAGCGGCCTGACGGCTCTCTTCGAGGATTTGAGATTACAAGTACCTGGCTTATTTTTAGACCGTTATTGAAACTTCTGCGTTCAGTGCCAGGAGTCACCGAAGTTCGTCGTAACTGGTTCAACGATGATCGGGTGTCGTTCCGGTTTAAGGGACAGGCAGCCGTTGTGAACGAGCCATGGGGAGATAGCAGTCGATATTGGGTAGGCTTGCAAGATCCAGATGCCTCACCCGAAACAGACATCGCTCCAATTCATGATGCGTTTAAAAGTTACCGTGGCTTCTTGGTTGGAACTCTATGGCCGGTAGAGAAAAAATGACGGCTAACTTGCCGGCTGACGCCGCTCGCTCTGCTCACTCGAACCTTGCCGCAAGCGGTAGGCTACTTACCTTTACGATTAAAATCTGCCGGCTCCGCCCGGTAACACGGAGAACCCATGCTCACACCTCAAGATGACCTGATTGGCCACCAGACCCCCACCACCTTCGACCACGTGGACAGCAGCGATCCAGCCTGGATGGAACGCCTGTGGTACAGCGGTCATCCGGCGCCTGAAGGTGACATGATCTTCGATCTGGGCATCGGCTACCACCCCAACCAAAACGTGATGGACGGCTTTGCCGGCGTCACCATCGGCACCACGCAGTACAACCTGCGGCTGTCGCGCCGGCTGCGGCCCGATCCGTTGCGCACACGCATCGGCCCGCTGGAAATCGCGGTCATCGAAGGACTGCGCAGGCACCGGCTGACGCTGGACGAAAACGAATCCGGCCTGCGCTTCGACCTCAAGTACCAGGCAACCTGCAACCCGCACGAAGAGGCGCCGCACTTTCGCCGCCGCCACGGGCGCGTCACCGAGAACCTGATGCGTGTGCAGCAGTTCGGCCGTTACCAAGGATGGCTGGAGGTGGACGGCAAGCGTTTCGAGATCAAGCCCGAGCGCTGGCTCGGGCAACGCGACCATTCGTGGGGCATCAGGGCCGAGATGCGTACCGACGAATCGCGACCGCCGCTGACTTTTTATCCGCCGCTGTTCTGGAACTGGGCGACAGTGCAGTTTGAAGACTATGGCCTGCAGTGGTACTTCAATGAACGCGCGCCCGGCGACATGATCTATCTGAGCGGGGAACAGCTTTTGCCGCTGGGTGCGAAACCGCGCGCCGGCCTGCTGATGACCTCAATCGCGCACGATGTGACCTGGGCCGACGACCCGCTGGGCCAGACGCTGCAATCAGGCGAGTTCACGCTCGGCTTCGGCGACGGCACGCGGCGCACCGTGCACATGCGTGCGCTGCCCGGCCGCTACTTTCTCAAGGGTGGCCTGTATGGCGGCTACAAAGGCTGGGCGTCGGGCGACTACAAAGGCGTGCTGCACATGGAACACGACCGCTGGGACTTGCGCGACGCCGAGACGCGCCGCGTCGGCCGTACGCTGTCCGACCACGTGATCGAAGTACGCGACGGTGACCGGCTTGGTTACGGCATCATCGAGTACGGCGTGGCGAAAGGCTATCCCGGCTACCCGTCGGTGCAGCAGCACCCGGGCATGTGAGCGACTGGCTATGCGGTGGAGAACCTCGTGAACATTGACCCGCGCATGCCGCCGATCGACCAGGTCGTGCTGCGCGACGTGCTTGCACGTCAGGCGCGCGAACAGCCGGACAAGGTGTTCGCGATCTTCGAGGATGGCACCCGCTGGACCTACCGACAGACTTGGGAACATGCGCTGCGCACGGCCAACGCGTTGCGGCACTTGGGCGTGAAGCAGGACGACACAGTCGTCTCGTGGCTGCCCAACGGGCCGGATGCGCTGCGCGTCTGGTTTGGCCTGAACTGCCTCGGCGCGGTGGTAGTGCCGATCAATCTGTCCTACCGCGGCAAGCTGTTGGAGCACGTGGTCCGCAATGCCAATGCCGCGCTCATTGTCGTGCACGCCGAACTGGTCAGTCGCCTTGGCGAAATAGATCGCGCGTCGCTGACCGACGCGGTGATCGTCGGCGGACAGGCGCAACTCGATGGTCTCACCCTGCATCCCGCCGCCGTGCTCGATTGTGATGATCTCACGCCACCCGGATTGTCGCGCTCCATCGCGCCGTGGGACACGCAAAGCATCATCTACACCTCTGGCACCACCGGCGCATCGAAAGGCGTTTTGTCCTCGTACTTCCACCTGCGCAGCATGGGCATGTCGTTGCAGGATCTGGGCGAGAATGACCGTTACTTTATCAACCTGCCGCTGTTCCACGTCGGCGGCACGATGCCACTCACCGCGATGCTGATACGCGGCGGTTCGGTGGTGATAGCGCGGGGTTTCGACACCGAGCGCTTCTGGCCAATGGTGCGTGAGTTGGGCATTACCTCGTCCATCGTGCTGGGTTCGATGGCGAGTTTCCTGCTCAAACGCCCCGCAGCGCCGGACGACCGCGACCACAGCCTGCGCTGCGCGACCCTCGTTCCCTACAACGAAACGGCGGTGGCTTTCGGCAAGCGCTTCGGCTGCGACCTGTATTCGCATTTCAACATGAGCGAAGTGTCGATGCCGATTCGCACCGAGGTCAATCCGGCGACGATGGGCGCCTGCGGCCTGCCCCGCGAGGGCATCAGCCTGCGCGTGGTCGATGAGCACGATTGCGAGGTGCCGGTCGGCACGGTGGGCGAACTGGTGGTGCGCGCCGACTGCCCGTGGGCCCTGAGCCACGGCTACAACCAAAATCCGCAGGCAACCGCCGAGGCCTGGCGCAATGGCTGGTTCCATACCGGCGACGGATTCAAGGTGGACGCTGGTGGCCAGTACACCTTCGTTGATCGCATCAAGGACTCGATACGGCGGCGCGGCGAGAACATTTCGTCGTCCGAGGTCGAGGCCGAAGTGATGGCGCATCCCCTGGTCAAGGAGGCGGCCGCGGTGGCCGTGCCCAGCGAGCACGGCGAAGACGAGGTGCTGGTGGCCGTGGTGCTGGCCGACGGCGCCAACCTGGAGCCCGCGGCGCTGATCCACTTTCTGTTGCCGCGCATGCCACATTTCATGGTGCCGCGTTACCTGCGCTTTCTGCCCGAACTGCCGCGCACGCCAACGCACAAGGTGCAGAAATACCTGCTGCGCGTCACGGGAATTACCGATGACGTATGGGACCGCGAGCAGGCCGGCATCGTGGTCAAAGGCGCACGTATCGGCTAGCCCCGCAGAGCTGAGTGCTCCCACGGAAACACGAATGAAAGTTCAGATCGCGGTGGATCCCCCGTCAACCACCATGTCGCTGCCGGTGACGTACTCCGCCTCGTCGGAGCACAGATAAAGCGAGGCATAGGCGATGTCTTCCGGCTTGCCACGCCTGCCCATCGGAATCGCCTCATCCACCGCCTTGAGATCTTCAGCGCGCAGGTCGCCCAGAATCGGCGTCGTGATAACACCCGGGCAGACCGAATTGATCCGCACGCCCTGGCGGGCATGTTGCAACGCCGCTGATTTGCTCATGATCCGCACTGCGCCCTTGGCGGCGTGATAGGCTATGGATGCTGGACTGCCGACCAGGCCGTACATCGACGAAATATTGACGATGGCCCCGTTGCCGCTCTTCAATAACGCCGGCAGCGCGGTCTTCATGCCGAGCCAGACGCCAGTCTGGTTGATGGCGATCAACCGGTTCCATCCGTCCATGGTTTTGGACTCGACACCGCCCGGGAGATAAATTCCGGCGTTGTTGATCAGTGTCGTCAGGCTGCCAAAGCGCTTGACGACCTCGGCCACGGCCTTCATCCAATTGGCTTCGTCGGCCACGTCAAGCCGGAAGAAGACCGCTTCGCCACCCTTGCGATTGATCTCATCGACGACACCGCGCCCATGTCTTCCTGTACGTCGCACACCAGAAGCTTGGCTCCGGCCTCGGCGAAGATTCGCGCATGGGCCGCGCCGATGCCGCTCGCGCCACCGGTAATCAATGCCACCTTGTTCTGTAAGCGCTTGCTCATTGTTTGCATCCTCCTGGCTATTTGAATGACCTCGACCGGCAGCATCCGAACGTGGCGTCAATCGCACCACATCCAACTTTTGTGTGATACTCATTTTATTCTGGAATTAATCATGCTTTGCTGATCGCCGCAGGCTGGACAGGTTAACCCGGACGAACCACAATAGCCTGCGAACAGGCATTTATACTAGAAAGATGGGACCACCGTCTGATGCCAAGTTCTCGCCATCTCGATAAAACAATAAGTATGAGTGAAACTCAGTTTTTATGCGGTTGCGGCACTTTTTGAGCTACCGTCGGCTTCATCGGCCATTACACCCAGGCACGGGAGACAGATGAACACTTCAAATCACATGGCGTCCGCAGCCCAGCGCTTCTCCGGACTCTCCGACCAGGAGCAGGAAATTCTGGATCAGGCCGACCGCTTCGCGCGCAACGAACTGTATCCGCTCTCGGTGCGCATGGACAACGAAGAATGGTGGCCGCCTGAAGCGTTCGCGAAAATCGGCGCCACCGGATACTTCGGCATTCCGGTGCCCGAAGCTTATGGCGGCGCCGGGATGGACATGTTCGCCAGTGGCCTGGTGTTGCAGGCGTTTTCGCGCTGGAACCATGCCCTGGCCTTGAGCTGGGTGGCCCATGAAAACCTCTGCATGTTCAACATCTACCGCAATGCCAACGAAGCACAACGCCAGCGCTACCTGCCGGGGCTGTGCAGCGGTAAATCCATTGGCGCGCTCGGACTGACTGAGGCTGGAGCCGGTTCCGACGCGTTGGGATCAATGCGAACGACGGCGACACGCGATGGTGACGATTATTTGCTCAACGGCACCAAGCTGTACATCACCAACGGGGCGGTGGCGGACGTTTTTCTGGTCTATGCAAAAACCAATCGGGACAAGGGAGCCAAGGGCATTTCGGCTTTCGTGGTCGAGAAGACCTTCCCCGGCTTCAAGGTGGCGCAAAAGCTGACCAAGATGGGTTTTCGGGGCAGCCAGACCGCTGAACTGGTGTTCGACAACTGTCGTGTGCCGGCGGCCAATTTGATTGGTGAAGAAGACCGCGGGGTGCAAGTCGTCATGAGCGGGCTGGATCTGGAGCGGGCCATGATCGCAATGATCTGCCTGGGAATTTCCGAGCGGGCGCTGGAGCTGGCACTCGAGTACGCGCGCACGCGCCAGCAGTTCGGCCAGCCGATCGCGAATTTCCAGATGATCCGGGGCAAGCTCGCCGACATGTTCGTCTGGGTCGAGTCGATGCGCGTCTTTACCTACCAGGCGCTGCGCGCCGCCAACGAACTGGAAATTGGCGGCGGCGGACGTGGCGACATCCACAAGATCACGGCCGCGTCGGTGATGTTCGCCGCGGATACCATGAACAAGGTACTCAACGAGGCCGTTCAGATCCATGGCGGCATGGGTTACATTTGGGAATCCGAGGTCAATCGGCTTTATCGTGCCATCAAGCTGCTGGAGATAGGCGCGGGTACAACCGAGGTACGCAAGATCATCATCAGCGACGAAATGTTGCGCTGACTGATCGCTCTGGCCGATTTAGCAGACATTCCACGGACTCAGCATGAGAAAACAACGCTTCTCCCAGCAAACGATCGTATTCACGATTTTCGTTCTGATGTTCGTCGGCTTCGCCGTGTTCGTGCCGGGATTCCTCACGGCCAGCAACGTGCTCGGCCTGCTACAGAACGTGGCGATCCTGGGCATTCTGGGCTTGGCGATGGCCATCGTGGTGATCGGGCGCGGCATCGATATTTCCATGGTTGCCGTGCTGGCCGCGCCTGCCGGTCTTATTCTGCAGATGGTACAAGACGGTCACCCGGTGCCGGTTGCTTTTCTTGCTGCGCTCGCCATCGCGTTGGTGTTTGGACTCGTCAATGGTTGGCTGATCGCGTATGCCGAAGTGCCTTCGCTGTTCACCACGCTTGCCTCGGGACTGTTTCTTGCCGGACTCGGTCAGGTGGCGTTATTCCGTGTCGAAACCTTGCAGTGGAGTCCACCGCTTGACATCTTCTCATGGGTGGGAGAAGGCAGGCTGTTTGCCATACCGATGCCGGTCGTCATGTTCGGACTGATGGCGGTATTCGTCTCGCTGTTTCTTCGTCGCACGAAGTTGGGCATCTACATTTACACGATCGGAGACAACCCATTCGGTGCGCGCACGACCGGCATCCCGACTCGCCCGGTGATTGTGTTGCAGTATGTGCTGGCGGCCTTGATCAGCACTTTTGCGGGGTTGGTGATGGCCGCGTCGGTGAACAGCATGCCGACGCGCATCTTTAACTCAACGCTGATCTACGACGTGATTCTTGTTGTCGTGCTCGGTGGCATCGGCCTTTCGGGTGGTCGGGGTGGCGTCCTCAACGTCGTCATCGGCACATTGCTGATCGGCACACTGCTCAACGGGATGACGATCCTTGATGTGTCCTACTCAGCCTTGAATTTGGTCAAGGGTTTGATATTGCTCGTCGCGATCCTGATCGATTCCTTTCTTAATCCGCGCAACGAAGAAACCGCGCAGCAGGGGGATATATGACGTGGGCGTTTCTGGATTCCGATGCGCGCCCCGGGAACGGTATCCTTTCATCAAATTTACTGGAGAAAACCACATGAGACTGATCACCAAATCCGTTCACATCAAGCTCTCGATAACAGCAGCCATCTTTCTGGCCGGCATGTCTATCGGTCAAGCCACGTACGCCGAGGGCAAGGGTCTCGACGACCCGGCGCGCGCCAAATACAGAAGCGCCCTGGCGGGCAAGACCATCGCCTTCGTTCCCGCGGCGATGAGTTTCGATTTGGCGCAAGGTTGGCTGGCGGGACTGAAGAGGGAACTTGAGCCGATGGGCGTCAAAATCGTCACGCGTGATCCGAACTGGAACACCAATGCCGGTGCACAGGCGATCACCACGTTGATTGCCGAAAAACCCGATGTCATCATCGTGCATAACCCAGACGTGCAAACTTATGCCAAGTTGCTCCAGCGCGCCGAGGAAGCGGGGATCTCGGTGGTGCAGATAAACATGCGCTCCAACTACTCATCCGTGCTTTACGTCGGCGCTGACTGGGTCGAGATCGGCGAAAAGCAGGCCACTGCGGTGGTGCAGGCCTGCAAGGGCAAATCCAACAAGGTGGCGATCGTACAAGGCGCGCTGTCAGCCGCCGCCAGCGCCTACACACTCAAGGGCGTGGAGAATGTGTTGGCGAAGAATCCGGATATAAAGGTCGTGTCGAGTCAGGCCGCCGATTGGGATGCGGTCAAGGCAAAAGGCATCACCCAGACTGTTCTCAGACAGCACCCCGACCTGTGCGGCATCATCGGCTTTTGGGAATATATGGATACGGGTACGGCAGCCGCCATCAAGGAAGCCGGGCTGACTGGCAAAGTCTTCCTCACCACCTCGGGAGGCGGAGAACAAAAGAGCGCCTGCGACCAGGTGAAGGCGGGGAAATTCGACCTCGATCTTAGCTATGACGTGGCGACGCAGGCCGCGATCATGGCTTCTGGTATCAAGTTGATCCTGCAAAATCCTGGCAAGGCAGGCGCCGCACCAGGCTCGGTGTATACGACACTGGTTCCAATCACAAAGGCCAACGCCTCGGCTGAAGGCACCTGCTGGAAACTGGCCAAGTAATGCGCGCTGTTGTGAACGCTGCGACCCCGGAATCCTGCCGGAGGCGACTGTCCGATCTGCCCTGGAGACGATAAGTTCGATGAGCAAGATGCAAACTGAACACAACCTTGCCACGGCCTTGTCCGGCGTGGCAGGCTCTCCCGCGCCGGTCGAGGAACGCTGGATGGATCGTGTTACGCGCTTGCGCTACACCTACTGGCCTGACCACGTGCTGGGCGAAATTCTTGCCAAGCGCTGGATGGAAACGGCGATTCCCGTCGTGGTGCTGATACTGGTGGCGTTCGCGCTATCACAAGCCATCCCGAACTTTCTGTCGCCAACGGCATTGTCGGACACCGGTCGTCAGGCAGGAGAGATTGGACTCGTCGTGCTGGGCATGGCCGTCGTGATGATCGTCGGCGGCATCGACCTCTCGGTCGGGTCGATGTTTGCATTGACCAATTTTTGTGCCTTGTTTCTGATGCACGTGCTGCAGTGGCCGGTGGGCGCCGCGATTGCCGTCACGATTCTGTGTGGCGCGGTACTCGGCGCATTCAACGGCATCCTGATCGGTTACTTCCAACTGCGCGCATTTCTGACGACCCTGATCACTTTAATTATTTACCGGGCCATTTACGATTTGCTCACTGCCGACTATTCAACGGCGATTGCCGGCGGACTTCCCAACTCGAAGACGTGGGATTTCATTGGCAGCGGCGAATGGCACGGCGTTCCCACAGTGGTCTATGTCTATGCAGTGGTGGCGATTTTTGGTCACGTCCTGCTAACCCGGCTGAGACCTGGCTGGCACATTACTGCCATCGGCGGCTCGCGACGTTCGGCTTATAACGCTGGCATTTCGGTACGTCGCACGGTCGCCATGTGCTACGTGGCCAGCGGTGTACTCACTTCCCTTGGCGGCATCTTCTTCGCCTCGCGTCTCGCGACGGCTGGTGGCGATATCGGGGTTGGCCTCGAAGTGACCGTGCTGACCGCCGCGGTGCTGGGCGGCATCAGCCTCGGCGGGGGCAAGGGGTCGGTGATGAAAGCGCTGGTCGGCACACTGATCGTGCTTCTTATCGTCAACGGTTTGACGACACTCTCGCTGTCAGGCGGCTACAACCGGATGGTTTTGGCCAGCATCCTGCTTTTGGCGGCAGTGATCGACATTCGCTGGCTCAAGAATCGCCATCGCATTGTGAACAAGGTGTATGTCAGCCCGACTTATCACAATGTCCCGCAAGCTCCATCGACGGCGCCAGACTGCGGCACGGTATGGGCGGTCAATGATCGGCTCGGTGCGGCCACGCCAATCGGCCTGGGCCGCATTGAAGGGCCGGAAGACGTGATCCTGGATCGCGACGATAACCTTTATTCAGGCTCGCGCCACGGCGACATCATTCGCTTCTTCCCGCCCGACTACCAGCGCATGGAGGTCTTTGCTCACATTGGCGGTACGCCGCTGGGTATGGCCTTTGACCGCAACGACAACCTCTATGTTTGCGTCGGCGGCATGGGCCTGTATCGCGTGACACCATCGCGCCAGGTCGAGAAGGTCACCGATGAAACCAACCGAAACTACTGGTCGATCAACGACGACAGCCGCCTGCGGTTGGCGGATGACCTGGACATCACCGATGACGGTCGTATATTCTTTTCCGAAGCGACGGTACGCTTTGAGATGGATGAGTGGGTGATCGACGGACTGGAAGCGCGAGGCAATGGTCGCATCATTTGCTTCGACACCAATACCGGCAAGACGCACACCGTCATCCGTGGCCTCAGGTTCCCTAACGGCATTTGCATCGCCAGTGACGGGAAGTCATTTTTATTCGCCGAGACCTTTAACTGTAGCGTCAAGCGACACTGGTTTGATGGACCGAAGAAGGGGTCGACCGAGATCGTGCTTGCCAACCTGCCGGGATACCCGGACAACATCAACAACTCTTCAGACGGTCACTACTGGATGTCCCTGGCCGGCATGCGCTCCCCGGCACTTGACCTGGCCTGGAAAATGCCTGGCTTTCGCAGCCGAATGGTCAGGCGCGTCGCGAGCGACGAATGGTTATTCCCAAACATGAACGCCGGATGCGTGTTGAAGTTCAACGAACAGGGCCAGGTACTCGATACTTTGTGGGATTTTTCCGGCAAGAATCACCCGATGATCACCTCGATGCGGGAGCATCGCGGCAGCTTGTATCTTGGCGGAGTCATGAATAATCGCATAGGCCGGCTCAAGCTCGAAGGTGTTGACCCCGATTTCATCCAATACGACAGGCGTTGGCGGAAAGACAAATGATCGACGCCTTGCGCGATTGGAAAGACCGGTTGCTGGGGCGTGGCAATGCCTCCATCACGGTACCGATGTTCGATGGTGCCTTGAAGTCAAACAGCCTGCTCGAAGATGCCACAGTGTTTGCTGCGCTGGATGCCCCGGAAGATATGGCGACCGACGGGCGCTGGCTTTTCGTCGCCGACGGCCCGACCGTGCTGCGTTATGACACAACGGCTACCGACGCATGCGCGACCGAAGCCCATCGTTTCGACTGCCCGGTCACGGCGCTGGCTTGTATCCCCGGCGGCGGTCTTGCGGTTGCGCTCGACGGACGCGAGTTGCGCATCGTCGGCGGTGCGCATGATGGGCGGCGCTGGGATGCAGTTGCCGGGAAAAAGATGAATGCCGTCAACGCCATTAGCGCAAGCCCTGATGGCCGATTATTCGTCACCGATGGTTCCCGTGATTACCCATGGACGCGTTGGCAACACGACCTGATGAACCTCGGCCATAGCGGTCGTGTCTTCGAGCTGAACATGAACAATGGCGGTGCGCGCGAACTCGCGTCCGGCCTCGCGCATGCGTTTGGCGCATGCGCGGCGGGTGACGCGGTATGGGTCAGTGAAAGTTGGCGTCACCGTGTGATGGCCTTGAATCAAGGGCAAGGCGCCCGCGAGGCCACGGATCCATTGCCCGGTTACCCTTCGCGGATTTCGCCCGCCCAGGGAGGCGGCTACTGGCTGACCTGCTTCACGCTGCGCACCCAACTGGTTGAATTCGTGCTGCGCGAACCCGCCTATCGCAAACGGATGCTTGCCGAGATTGAGCCACAGTACTGGATCGCGCCGGCGCTGAATTCGGGTAATACCTTTCTGGAACCATTGCAGGGTGCGCAACTAAAGATGATGGGTATCGTCAAGCCCTGGGCGCCGCCACGCTCTTATGGCCTGGTCATTCGCTTGTCGCCTGAAGGCTTGGTGCGTTATTCGCTACACAGTCGGTTCGATGGCAAGCACCACGGTGTCGTCGCCGCGGTCGAATGCCAGGACAATCTTTATGTGCTTGCCAAGGGCTGTGGACGCATACTGCGCTTATCGGTCGCTGGCGCGGAACGGAGCCTACGGTCATGAGCCCGATCCCAATCCTGGAACTACGACAGGCAACCAAGAAGTACGCCGGCGTGCCAGCAATCGACGCTGTTGACTTCACGCTGCTGCCAGGCGAGATCCACGCAATCGTAGGCGAAAATGGCGCCGGTAAATCGACCTTGACCAAGGTCATGGCGGGTGTCGTGAAGCTGACTTCCGGACAAATGCTGGTTGAAGGCCGCGAAGTCAATCCGAACACACCGCATGAGGCGTTGCAGCTTGGCATATCGATGGTGTTCCAGGAGACCAGTCTGGTGCCGACGATGACCGTGGCACAAAATCTTTTCCTCGGCCAGGAAAGTTACTTTAACCGGCTGCGCGGCATTTACATCGCCGCGCAGCAGTTCTTGCAGTCGCTACAGTTTGACGTCGATCCGACAGCCGTGGTGAGCCTGCTCGGGGCTGCCAAGAAACAGATGGTGGAGATCGCCCGGGCAGTGCTGCACAACGCCAAGGTCATCATCTTCGACGAGCCGACCGCAAGCTTGACACCAGAGGAAAAGAAATACTTCTTCGACCTCGTCTATGCCCTGAAGGCGCGTGGTGTCTCGGTCGTGTTTATCTCGCACGCACTTGAGGAGGCGCTCCTGGTGTCTGACCGCATCACGATCCTGCGTGATGGCAAGCATATCGTGACTGATGACAAGGCCAAGTTTGATCGCGCCCGCATTGTTCAGGCGATGGTCGGGCGAGACCTGTCACAAACGCTGTATGGGCACCGCAAGACCACGGTTCGACCGCTGGGAAAGCGCGTGCTTTCGGTGCAGAACCTGCGCATGGCATCGATGGTAAAAAATAACTCGTTGTCGGTTTTCGCCGGCCAGGTTACCGGCGTGTTTGGGTTGGTCGGCTCCGGACGCACCGAGACATTTAAAGTGGTGGCCGGCGTCATCAAGCGCGACTTCATGCACGGCGGCGAAGTGCTGCTCAATGGCCGCCCGGTTCGCTACAACGTGCCAGCCCAGGCGGTCCGCGACGGGATCGCCTACGTCACAGAGGATCGCAAGATTGAGGGCTTCTTTGAGACCAAATCGATAGCCGACAATATTTATGTAGGCCTGCTCGCCAAGCTCCCTGGCAAGCGCTGGCTGGTTTCGCGCAATGAGGCCGCCAATGCCGGTACCGACTGGATCAAGCGACTCAACGTGCGGGCCATCAGCAAGGATGTCAAAGCGATCGAGCTGTCGGGTGGCAACCAGCAGAAGGTGGTGATCGCCAAGTCGCTGATTCAGGATCCTGAACTCATCATCTTCGACGAACCGACACGAGGCGTGGACGTCGGGGCGATCACCGAGATTCATGAACTGATCAATCGCCTGGCCGACGAAGGCAAGGCAGTGGTCATGATTTCTTCCTACCTGCCGGAGATCATGGCGTTATCCGACCGCATCCTGGTGCAGCGCATGGGCAAGGTTGTTGAAGAGTATTCCCCGCTGGAAGCCACCGAGGAAAAGATCATGTACGCCGCGATTCATTGATGAACACACGCACCGCCCAATGACATTAGATGTTCATGCGACGCATCCGAAGGAGGTCTGAAAATGTCCGATGTAGATAGTAAAAAAACCGAGACCGGCAAGGCCGTAAGCGAAATCGATGCGGTGGTGATCGGCGCCGGCTTCGCCGGTCTGTACATGCTCCACCGCTTGCGTCAGATGGGCCTCAGCGCGCGCATCTACGAAGCAGGTAACGGCGTCGGCGGCACTTGGTACTGGAACCGCTATCCAGGCGCGGCCTGCGACGTCGAATCCGTGCTGTATTCGTATTCATTTTCGAAAGAGCTGGAACAGGAATGGAGCTGGTCCGAGCGTTATGCCAGGCAGCCGGAAATTCTGCGCTACACCAATTACGTCACCGACCGCCTCAATCTGCGCAAGGACATTCAGTTCAAGACGCGCGTGACCTCGGCGATCTTCGACGAAGCAAGCAATCGATGGCAAGTCGACACGGATCGCGGTGATCGCGTCTCGGCAAAATACTGCGTGATGGCGACCGGCTGTCTGTCCGCGCCGAAGGCCATCGACATCCCGGGCCTGGAGCACTATCAAGGCAAGCAGTACCACACGGCACACTGGCCCAACGAGAGCGTGGACTTCACCGGCCAACGGGTCGGCGTCATCGGCACCGGCTCTTCCGGCATCCAGTGCATTCCCATCATCGCCCAACAGGCGGCGCACCTGCACGTTTTTCAACGCACGCCGAATTTCAGCATTCACGCGCTCAACGGCCCGATCAGCGCCGAGCAGGAGCGCGCGGTCAAGTCCAACTATGAGGACATACGGCGCCGTCAATACAGTCACTTCATCGGCCTGGTAGGTGGCCTGGAGCCAGTCCCCACCAACACCGGCTCCGCCCTGGCTGCGACGCCCGACGAGCGCCAGCGCGAATACGAATACCGCTGGAACCTCGGCGGCCTGTATTTCTACACTTCCTATGCGGACCTGTTTGAAAATAAGGAAGCCAACGAGACCGTCGCTGAATTCGTGCGCGGAAAAATCCGCGAAAAGGTGAGCGATCCGGCGGTGGCCGAACTGCTGTGTCCGAAGGACTATCCGTTCGGCACCAAGCGCCTGTGCGCCGACACCAACTACTACGAGACCTACAACCGCGACAACGTCACCCTGGTGGACATCAAGAGCTCGCCGATCGAAACCTTTACGCACAAGGGCCTGAAGGTGAAGGACAAGGACTACGAACTGGACAGTATCGTGTTCGCTACCGGTTTTGATGCCATGACCGGCGCGCTGTTCAACATTGATATCCGCGGCAAGGGCGGCGTGCCACTCAAGGACAAATGGGTCGCGGGCCCGACCACCTATCTCGGCATCATGACCGCCGGCTTCCCCAACCTGTTCATCACCACCGGCCCGGGCAGCCCTTCAGTGCTGTACAACATGATCATCGGTAACGAACAGCACGTGGAGTGGATCGCGGACTGCATCGAGCACCTGCGCCAGCATAAGCATCAGACCATCGAGCCGACCGTTGAAGCCGAGAGTTCGTGGGTGGCGCACGTGAACGAAATCGGCGCAGGTACGCTGTTCGTCCGGACCAACTCCTGGTACGTCGGCGCCAACGTCCCCGGCAAGCCGCGCGTCATCTTGCCCTACCTCGGTGGTTTCGAACCGTATTGCAAGAAGTGCGATGAGGTCGTGCAGAATGGCTACGAAGGGTTCGTCACCGCCTGACCCGCTCGGCAATGTGTCCGGAACGTCAGGGTAACCCGATCCGCCCTGGACATGACCCAGCCCGAAATACCAGGCCATGCAGGCGTAGCTATCGGGGTTCGAATAGGTGGCGGGCTGTTTGGGGGACAGGGACGGATGTGCCGGCGGCCATATTGGTGAATACCAGTACGGCATTACCCTCAGCGCGAACACGCTCGTCGCCGACAATGCGCAGCACCTGCTTGATCGTCACGCTGCTGCGTCCGATCTTGACCAGATGCACCTGTATCTCGGCAACGCCTGGGTAAGAAATCTGTAGATGGAAATCACAGTCTAGATGGACGCTTACGATGGCAACGTTTTCGCCCCATTCCGGATGGTCTGTGCTGTTGCCCATCCATTCGACGCGGGATTGCTCCAAAAGACGCAGGTACTGCACATTATTGACATGGCCATACGCGTCCATGTCGGCCCAACGCAAAGGTATTTGGGAGGTAAACAGCAGGACGGATTGCGACGGAATTGTAGTCATGGATTTTCTCTCTCAATTTGCAGGCCTGCCGCCCACCAGCAGCCGTTGTTGCTAGCCCATTCCGCCGCCGCCGCCCCACTCACTCACTCACTCACTCACTCACTCACTCACTCATTCACTCATTCAGTCTGGTCGCCAGTCGGACAGCCGCTGCCCTTCGCCGGCAAAACGGGACAATAGCTTCGACACGCTCCAATAGCCGAAGTCATCTCCCCGTACTTTCGCGTAATGGGCAAGACGCTCTGCAATCACGGGCAGGCCGATGGTGTCAGCCATGAATACGGGGCCACCCTGGTGATCCGGGAAACCATAGCCTGCGACCCACACGACATCGATGTCCCCGGGGCGGTAAGCAATGCCTTCTTCCAGAATCACTGCCGCCTCGTTCATCATCGGATAAAGCAGTCGTTCGACAATCTCTTCATTCGAAATGTCAGTGCGGCGCGCAATGCCATGTTCCTCTGCAAGCGCCTGGCAGATGCGGTCCATCTCGGGATTCGTCACGGGTTTTCGGCCTTCGTAGCGGTAGTAGCCGGCGCCGCTTTTCTGTCCGAGATGCCCTTGCTGGTAAAGCTTCATCACCACGGCGCGGTAGCAGGGGTCGGGTGGCAGGTCACCCGAACTGGCGCGCTCGATGACGACTTTGGCCACTACATCGATGCCGGCCATGTCAAACATTCGGCACGGGCCCATCGCCATGCCGATGAATTCGATCGCGGCATCGATCTGGGCGGGAATGGCGCCCTCCATGAGCAGAAAGTCCACCTCGCGCCCGTACGCTTCCGCCATGCGGTTGCCAATGAACCCATAGCAAACGCCCGATACCACGGCGACCTTCTTGATCGTGCCAGCCAATTTCATCACTGTCGCCAGCACATCCGGTGCCGTTTTCGCGCCGCGGACTACCTCGAGCAAGCGCATCACATTGGCCGGACTGAAGAAGTGCATGCCGACCACATCGGCCGGACGACCGGTTGCCTCGGCAAGCGCATCGACATCAAGCGTTGAGGTATTGCTGGCGATGATGGCGCCAGGCTTGCAGATCTGGCCGAGCTTCGCGCAGACCTGCTTCTTCAGAGCCAGACTTTCAAACACCGCTTCGATCACGAGATCGCATTCGGTCAGGTCGCCGTAGTCCAGCGTCCCGTGAATGAGCGCCATCCGTTGCTCGACTTGCTCTGCGGTAAGCTTCCCCTTGGCTGCACTGGCCTCATAGTTGGCGCGCACCTTCGCCAACCCGCGGTCGAGGGCCTCCTGCGCGGCCTCCACCACAAATGTGGTGATGCCCGCATTGGCGAAGTTCATCGCAATGCCGCCACCCATCGTACCCGCGCCGACGATTCCAACCTTGCGCACCGGTCGCAGCGCAATGTCCTTCGGCAGCCCCGGAATTTTTCCCGCTTGCCGTTCGGCGAAGAACAAATGTCGCAAGGCTTTCGACTGCGGCGAGAGACGGCAGACTTCGAACAGACGCGCCTCGACGGCGACACCCTGCGCGAACGGCAGCGTCACCGCCGCTTCAACCGCCTCGACGATGGCGCTTGCCGCCGGATAGGCTTGACGGGTACGCATCACCTCGGCGCGCTTGTCGGCAAAGAAGTCAGGCGGCAGGCTCGTTGCGTCGACGTTGATGTCGATCTCGCTGCTCCTGCGCGGCAGCGTTTTGCGATCGAGCAACGCATTGACGTAGTCCAGGCCGACTCGCAACGGCTCGCCGTCGACGATGTCATCGATGAGACCTGCCTTCAGGGCTGTCTGCACGTCCACGATGCGGCCGCTCAGCATCATGTCCAGTGCGAATTCGGCACCGGCGAGGCGCGGCACACGCTGCGTGCCAAGTCCCCCCGGGAGGACGCCAAGCGTGATCTCGGGAAAAGCCACGCGTGTACGCGGCAAGGCAACGCGGTAGTGGCATCCCAGCGCCAACTCCAACCCGCCACCCAGCGCCGTGCCGTGCAGCACAGCAACCACCAGACGATCCGCCTTCTCGACGCGTGCCAACAGGCTATTGAACGGCCGGGCGCTGAAGTCCGGGCGATTGAAGGCCTCGATATCGGCGCCCGCCACAAACGTTCGCCCCTCGCAGTGGACCAGCAATGCCTCGAACGAACGGTCGGCCTCAAACGCATCGAATGCCGCACCGATGCCATCGGTGACTTCGGGAGAAATTGCGTTCACCGGCGGATTATTTATGGTGAGCACGGCGATGCGGCCGTGTCGGTTCAGCGTGACTGTTTTTTGCATGATTCCCTGTTACTACTTGTCGGACAATATTTCCTTGGCGATGATTTCTTTCATGATCTCGCTGGTGCCGGCACCAATATTGAACAGGCGAACATCGGTGAACCACTGGCTGATCGCATACTCCTTCATGTAGCCCCAGCCGCCATGCAGGGACAAGCAGGCATAGGCGACCTTGTTGGCGAGGTCTGAAGCAAAGTACTTGATCATGCTCACCTCCTTCACCGTTCTGTCGCCGGTAATGTGCCGCTTGAGCACATCGTAGAAGAAAACTTTGGCAAGGCTGGTTTCGGTATACAACTCAACCAGCTTGTGGGCGTTAACCTGGAAGTCCGACACCGACTTGCCGAAAACCTTGCGCTCCCGCGCATAGTCTGTCGTGATGCGCAGCATTTCCTCGCAGGCCGAGATGTAGATTCCGCACGCGATCAAGCGCTCAAGGCCAAGATCGGCCATCACCAGGCGGAAGCCCTTGTGTTCTTCGCCCAGCATGTTGTCGGCCGGGACGCGCATATTTTCGAAAAACAGTTCAGCGGTATCACTGGCTACGTTGCCGAGTTTCTTGAGCGGTGCGCCGCGGCTGAAACCAGGAGTATCGGTCAGCACCGCGAACAGGCTGATGCCATCATGAGGGCGGCCCGGATTTGGATCGGTGCGCGCAACAACGATGATGATGTCGGCGGCGATGCCGTTGGTGATGAATACCTTCTGGCCATTGATGATGTAATCGTCGCCATCGCGCACGGCCGTCGTCCTGATTGCGGCGACGTCCGAGCCACCGCTCGGCTCGGTGAGCCCCAGACCGCAGATGATCGCGCCGGTCACGCACTTGGGCAGGTATTTGTCGCGCAGCGCCTGGTTCCCTTCCAGCATGTAATTCGACGACATGTCGGTATGGTCGAGTACGGCAAAACTGAAGCCGCTAACACGCGTTTTCGTCAACTCCTCCGCCAGAATGACCGCATACAGCAGACCGGCATTGCTGCCGCCATAGCGTTCTTCATAGGAAGTGCCGAGAAATCCCAGCTTGCCCATTTCCAACCAGATGGAGCGCGGGAGTATCCCCGCTGTGTTCCATTCCTCGGCATGCGGGTCGACACGCTCGCGCACAAAGCGTCGCAATTGATCCCGGAATACCTCGTGTTCACTTGTGAATAAATCACCTCCGGCAACAATCGTCGTGCTCATGGAAATGGTTTTTCCTGTTCTATTGTTGGCTGGAGACTTACCATCCGCGCTTCATCAATGTGACGCCACAATGGCCCCAGGCGCCGAATACCTGGGCAAGACCAACGCGTGCGTTCGCGACCTGGCGCGGCCCGGCCTGGCCGCGTATCTGTTTCACTATTTCGTAGATCTGGCCGTAATGAGAAGCACCGAGCGGCTCGCCCCTGGCCTGGAGACCACCGCTGGTGTTCACCGGCAAACGTCCGCCGATTTCGGTTGCGCCTTCGTCGACCAACCGCCCGCCCTCGCCTTTCGCACAGAAGCCCAGCTCTTCGTAATATTCGATCTCGGAAAAGGCGTCGTTGTCCTGCACTTCGACGACGTCAATGTTCTCGGGACCGATACCGGCATGCTCGTAGGCCGCCTGCGAAGTACTGGCAAAAACACTGGGGTTTCCGGTCGGAGTCGCGCAAAAGCTGCTTGCGTTGAGCAGCGGAAAGCGCGAGACCGCATGGATGCAGGCGGCGAGCTCGACCGGCTGGGATGAATAGCGGTGCGCAATCTTCTCGTTGCAGACGATCGCCGCACCAGCACCATCGACAGGTGAGCAAAGCATGTACAACCGCAACGGATCAGTGACCATGGTGGATGCCATGATTTGCTCGACACTCATCGGCGTCTGGAAGAAGGCTTTAGGGTTGAGCGCGCCGTTGCGTTTGGCTTTGGCCGCAACCTCGGCGATCTGTAGCTCGGTGGTGCCATATTCGTGCATGTGACGCATCGCGTTGAGCGCCCAGTATTGTGGGTTTTGCGTCATTCCCATCTGACACTGCCAGTCTTCATAAAGGATATGCGGTGGCATGAACCCCTTGCCGATTTTTTCGACACCGAAAGCGAGTGCGATATCGACCTGCCCGGTCTCGACCATGATCATCGCCTGGCGCAGCCCCACCACTGCGGCGCCACACGCGCCTTCCACGTCCGGGCAGGAAATGCCGGTGCGGCCCATCATTTCCATCACCCGTGCGCCAGTGGATGAAGGGAGATAGACACGCGAACAGAAAGCCTGCTGGATATCACGAAAATCCATGTTCGCGTCAGCGAGGGCCTCCTCGATCGCCTCGGCCCCGAGCTGGGTAAAATGTTTGTCAGGGTGGCGGCCAAAGCGCGTCATTCCGACACCGACGATCATTGCCGTTGCCATTGTGTCAGCGCTCCGTCGCCTGATCGGCGATCACAAACTTGTAGGCGACAACCTCATGTCCTTCGCCATCGGTCCAGCTGACATCACAGACCAGACGAACACGGGAGCCAATTTTTACCTCGTCGACGTCGCACCCGATCGGACCCAGCACTCTTGGACCGTTACCGTCCAGATCAATCCATGCGAGCGGTCGCGGTGACCAGGGACTGGGCAACGAATTAGGCTGTGGTGGTGGATGGCGCTGGATGGTGTAGGTATAAACCATTCCCTCAGCTGCGAACACCTCGTGGACTATATTTTTGCTGGAGCAGTTCTCACACCGGTGACGCTCACCCAGAAACGAGACGCCACAATCCCGACAGCGGCTTCCAGCCAGACGAAGCGTTTCCAGAGATGACAGGTCTCCGGCCAAAGAGCCTGCGCGAAATGGCACGCGCGCTTTTGTGCCGGATGGAGGTACTGTGTTCATGGCGGACATTCCAGAGACGGCGTTCTCTTCTGATATTTTCGAAATTCGAGTTCCAAAAACCATTGCGACCAGCCGTTAACTGATCAATGGTTCGGTATTCATTTTTTGGTTTATTCTACGCCGGTTCTACCATCTGGGGAGTCGCAAATGCACAAAAGATTCGAAGGGCGCGTCGCCATCGTCACCGGTTCATCGCGGGGGATAGGCCGGGCGATCGCACTTCGACTCGCGACGGAAGGTGCTGCAGTTATCCTGAACGGTCGTCAGGCCGAACCTCTTGCCGTGCTCGCCGCGGAAATCGCAAGGGCCGGAGGAAAAGCCGCTATCGTTATCGGCAGCGTATCGGAACCAGCCATTCCCGCAGAGCTTGTTCGAGCCGCCCGTGAAAATTTTTCGCGCATCGACATCGTGGTCAACAACGTAGGTGTCAGCCCTTACTACGGTCCGTTGATGGGCGTCGATCGGGAACGATTCTCCAAGACACTCATCTCCAACACCTGGCCTGCGGTCGCGCTCGTTCAGGAGGCGGTCGCCGGCGGACTCGGAGAAAACGGTGCCGTGCTCAACGTGTCGACGATTGGAAGCCGCCAGGTCCAGCCTTACGCAGCCCCCTACACCGCAAGCAAGTCGGCGCTCGATGTCCTCACCAGGGTGATGGCGAGGGAACTTGGGCGACGTGGAATCCGCGTCAACGGTATTGCGCCCGGGCTCGTTCGCACACGCACATCCAGCGCAGTTTCGTCCGGTGAAAACGGCGACCGGGAAGCCGAAATCCTGCCTCTCGGGCGCCTGGGAGAGCCCGAGGACATTGCGAGCGCCGCAGCATTTCTGCTTTCCAGTGAAGCGTCATGGATCACCGGTGAGACGCTGGTCGTCGATGGCGGTCGGCTTCTTGTAGGAGACGAACCCCACGATCGGATCGGGGTGTTTGACTGATGGTTGCCTCGGCCTTTTGATGAAACGCGACCA
>JAYUGL010000149.1:0-14415 GCA_043738385.1 Sterolibacteriaceae bacterium | reverse complement strand
TTGCTGTAGAGGGTGTAGCACCGGGTCTTGGCGGAACCGGAGCCATCAGAGTGGACAACGGCGTCCACGTTGCTAGAGGAAGTGCTCTGTCTGCGTGTGCCACCGTTTTTAGTGGGTGGAAGTTTCAACAAACGCCCCTGCCACCTACTTTTGTGCACTCAAATCATGGATAAAAAATCCTTCCTTCAGTCGGGGCATACGCCAACCCTGATCACTGCATTTCTGTATTTCGACCTTGCCTTCATGGTGTGGGTGATTCTCGGTCCGCTGGGTGTGCAGATCTCCGCCGACCTGCATCTCTCGCCGGTGCAAAAAGGTTTCATGGTCGCAACCCCGTTGCTGTCGGGCGCGATTCTGCGCATGGTGATGGGCCTGCTGGTCGATCACATCAAGCCGAAGAAGGCGGGGATTGTCGGCCAGATCATTGTGCTGGCTGCGCTGGCAACGGCCTGGCGCCATGGCATCAATTCCTATGAGGAGGTGCTGATTCTCGGCGTTTTTCTGGGTGTGGCCGGCTCCGCCTTCGCGGTGGCCCTGCCGTTGGCTTCGCGCTGGTATCCACCCGAGCATCAGGGCAAGGTGATGGGCATCGCCGGCGCCGGTAACTCCGGCACGGCGCTGGCGGCGCTGTTCGCGCCGGGTCTGGCGGCGGCATTCGGCTGGAGCAACGTGTTCGGCTTGGCATTGATTCCGCTGGCCATCGTGTTCGTTATATATCTAGTGGTGGCGAAGGATGCGCCCAGCTGTCCTCCCGCCCAGCCCTTGTCCAGCTACTTCAAGGTGCTGAAGGACAAGGATGCGTGGTGGTTCATGTTTTTCTATGCGGTCACCTTTGGCGGCTTCGCGGGGCTGGCTTCCTCGCTGGCGATTTACTTCAATGCCGAGTACGGGCTCGATCCGAAAATGGCGGGTTACTTCACCGCCGGCTGCGTGTTTGCCGGTTCGCTGGTGCGGCCTTTTGGTGGCGCCCTGGCCGACCGCATCGGTGGTGTGAAGAGTCTTTCCGTGATGTATCTGTTCGCCGCGCTGTTTCTGGTGACGGTCAGTGTCGGTCTGCCAACCGTATGGTGGAGCGCCGCCGTCTTTGTCGGCGCGATGCTCGCGCTCGGCATGGGCAACGGTGCGGTATTTCAACTGGTACCGCAACGCTTCCGGCGCGAGATTGGGGTGATGACCGGATTGGTCGGCATGGCCGGCGGCGTCGGTGGTTTTTACCTTGCGTCCAGCTTGGGTTATGCCAAACAGGCGACCGGCAGCTACCAGATCGGGTTCCTCATTTTCGCCGGGCTGGCCCTGCTGGCGCTGATCGGGTTGACCGGCGTCAAACAGCGCTGGCGCACCACCTGGGGTGCAGCGCATCTCACGTCGGCAATGATTTAGTCGGATACTGCGCACCTGTAGCCGCCAGTGCGTGAATGGGCGATGGCGGCGTCGCATTATTCAAGCACCGTCGGCCCGAATCCATGTCGCCCCGCCCCGCCGCCCTGCAAGTGAAGATCGGCGATTCCTCGCTGACGGGGCCGCGTTCAAGCAACGAGGATTTCTGCGGTTTCGTCACGCCCGACGGACAAGTGCTCGACACCAAGGGCATCCTGATCGCAATCGCCGATGGCGTCGGTGGTTCCGCCGGCGGGCGGGAAGCAGCGGAATACACCGTGCGCGGCCTGCTTGCCGATTACTACGCCACCTCCGACACCTGGGCGGTTTCCAAAGCGCTGGAAACCGTGCTCGGTGCGCTCAATCGCTGGTTGATCAGTCACGCCGCGGCGCAGCGCGAACTGGCGGGTATGGCCACCACCTTGTCGGCATTGGTGTTGCGCGGCAATCGCTGGTACTCCTGCCACGTTGGCGACAGTCGCATTTATCGTCTGCGCGACGGCGAGTTGACCTGCCTAACCGAAGATCATGTCTGGGATCACCCGGAGATGCGCCACGTGCTGCGCCGCGCGGTCGGACTCGACAGTCATCTGGTGGTGGATCAGGGCGCAGGCGAGCTCAAGGTCGACGATGTGTTCGCGCTGGTCAGCGACGGCGTATGGAGTTCGCTCGGCGATGCGAAGATCAAGGAAGTGCTCACGCAACGCAGCGACGCGGAAGCGTGTGCTGCAGACCTGACCATGTCCGCCGTGGGCAACGGTGCGCAAGACAACTGCAGCGCCATCGTGGTCCGTGTCACCGCAGTGTCCGCCGCCAATCTGCGCGATCGCCTCACTAGCGGGCAGCATCTTCCCGTGCCGCCGCGCCTCAAAGCGGGCCAGCAGATCGACGGACTGACGGTGCTGGAAGTGCTGCACGAATCGCGCGTCACGCTGCTGTATCGCGTCAGGGATGAGTCGAGTGGGACATCGCTGGCCATCAAAACCCTGCTGCCCGATAGCGCCGACGAAGAAGCACGCAATGCGCTGATCTACGAAGAGTGGCTGGCGCGGCGCGTCACCTCGCAGTACTTTCCGCAAGTGGTGGAGCATGCGGCGCGCGCCCATCTCTATTACGTGATGACCTGGCACGAAGGTGAATCGCTGCGGGCCATGCTCGACCGAGGTCATCACTTCAGCATCGTCGAAGCGACGCAGGTCGCCATTCGCATGTTGCAAGGCGTGGCTGCGTTGCACAGGTTTGGCATTGTCCATCGTGACATCAAACCCGACAACGTGCACCAGGGCCGTGATGGTCGCCTGCGCATCCTCGACCTCGGTGTTGCCGCATCCGATGGCGTCGATTTTGAGGAAATCAACAATCCGGGCACGCCGTCCTACATGGCGCCGGAACTCTTCGCCAGTGAAGTGGCCACGGTGCCCAGCGATCTGTATGCCGCCGGCGTAACGCTCTACGAGCTGCTGACACGCAAGTATCCCTACGGCGAGATTGAGCCGTTCCAGAAGCCGCGCTTTGGCGATCCGGTGACCCCGGTGCGGTTTCGTCCCGATATTCCGCAGTGGCTCGAAGCCGTCATCCTCAAGGCGGTCGCCCGCGACGTGAAGGATCGCTTCGAGACCGCCGAAGAATTTTTGCTGGCATTGGAACAGGGCGCCAACAAGCCGCTGCGCATGCCGCGCAAGATGCCGCTGGCGCAGCGCCATCCGCACTTCCTGATCAAGGTGCTGGTGGCGGGTTCGCTGGTCTTGAATGTCTTTCTGCTCTGGCTGTTGCACGGGCGCTGATCACCGAGTTGGTGCGCCGCCATCGGTGAGCGCCTGATCGTGGTGCGTTTGGCCCTGAAACATTCTGCCGGCATGACCCGATAATCCAACGGCAACGCGCACCCGGACTGGCTTTGGCAGAGCAGCCCTGAGTGGCACAGAGATTGCTACGTTGTTGAGGAGGACGCTGTTCGTCCGCAGACATTATGAACAACGGCGTTCATCCGCTGGTCCGGCAGCAGTTTCAGTCAACCGGGTCTGGGTATGCGGGCCATTTTTTTGCCGGGCCGTTGCGTGACACCCGGAAACAAGGCGGCAGAAAAGGAAGCGCGATGAAGAAATTGAAACTGGTACTGGTCGGCAACGGCATGGCGGGTGTGCGCACGCTGGAAGAACTGATCAAGCGCGCACCGGACATGTACGACATCACGGTGTTCGGCGCCGAGCCGCATCCCAACTACAACCGCATCCTGCTCTCGCCGGTGCTGGCCGGCGAAATGAAGCTCGAAGACATCGTGCTCAACGACCGCGCCTGGTATGCCGACAACGGCATCACCCTGCACACCGGCAAACGCGTCAACAAGATCGACCGCATCAAGCGCAAGGTGATCGCTGAAGACGGCACCGAGGCCGAATACGATCGCCTGTTGCTGGGCACCGGGTCCGACCCCTTCATCCTGCCGGTACCGGGCCACGATTTACCGGGCGTGATCACCTATCGCGATATCGCCGATACCGATGCCATGATCGACGCCGCGCGCGAACACAAGCACGCCGTGGTGATCGGCGGTGGCCTGCTCGGGCTTGAAGCCGCCAACGGCCTCAAGTTGCGCGGCATGGAAGTGACGGTGGTGCACGTCATGCCGTGGCTGATGGAACGGCAACTCGACAAGACCTCGGCCGATCTGTTGATGAAATCGCTCGAAGCCAAAGGTCTCAAGTTCATGCTTCAAGCGCAAACCACCGAGCTGGTGCGCGGTGAAAGTGGTCGTGTCTGCGCGGTCAAGTTCAAGAATGCCGAACCGGTTGCCGCTGATCTGGTAGTCATGGCCGTCGGTATCCGCCCCAACAGCGCACTGGCCGAGTCGGCCGGCATTTTCTGCAATCGCGGCATCGTGGTGAACGACACCATGCAGACCTACGATCCACGCATCTACTCCGTGGGCGAATGTGCCAACCATCGCGGCATGGTCTACGGCCTGGTGGCGCCGCTGTTCGAGCAGGCTAAAGTTTGCGCCAACCATCTGGCCATGCACGGCATCGGCCGCTATCAGGGCTCGGTCACGTCGACAAAACTCAAGGTCACCGGCATCGACGTGTTTTCCGCCGGCGACTTCATGGGCGGCGAACATGTGGACGAGATCGTGCTGCACGATCCGGCCGGCGGCGTGTACAAAAAACTCTGCGTCAAGAACGATGTGCTGGTCGGCGCCGTGCTCTATGGCGATACCGCTGACGGCGCATGGTACTTCCAATTGCTGAAGGACAAGCAAAGCATCGCCGACAGCCGCGACCACCTGATGTTCGGCCAGAACCACATGGGCGACACCGGCCACGCCGGACACAACAAGGCCGCCACCATGGCCGACGCAGCCGAGGTCTGTGGTTGCAATGGCGTGTGCAAGGGCACCATCGTCAAGGCCATCAAGGCGCAAGGTTTGTTCAGCCTCGAAGAAGTGCGCAAGTACACCAAGGCTTCGTCCTCGTGCGGTTCCTGCACCGGCCTGGTCGAGCAGATCCTGGCTTCCACGGTCGGTGGCGCCTACCAGCCGGCCGAGTCAAAGGACAAGGCGGTGTGCGGCTGCACCGAGCGTTCCCACGGCGACGTACGTGCCGTGATTCGCGACCGAAAATTGCTCACGATTCCGGAAGTGATGCGCGCGCTGGAATGGGCAACGCCCAACGGCTGCGCTTCGTGCCGCCCGGCGATCAACTACTACCTGGTGTCTACCTGGCCGCACCAAGCCGAGGACGATCCGCAGTCGCGTTACATCAACGAACGCGCCCGCGCCAACATCCAGAAGGACGGCACCTACTCGGTGGTGCCGCGCATGTGGGGCGGGCTGACGACGCCGAACGAATTGCGCGCTATCGCCGATGTCGCCGAGAAATATGCAATTCCCACCGTCAAGGTCACCGGCGGCCAGCGCATCGATTTACTCGGCGCGAAGAAGGATGATCTGCCCGCCATCTGGGCCGATCTCGGCAAGGCCGGCATGTCTTCCGGCCACGCCTACGGCAAGAGCCTGCGCACGGTGAAGACCTGCGTCGGCTCCGAACATTGCCGCTTTGGCACCCAGCTCGCGATGGGCATGGGCGTCAAGCTGGAAAAGATGTTGTTCGGCATGTGGACGCCGCATAAAGTAAAACTCGCGGTGTCCGGCTGTCCGCGCAACTGCGCCGAATCCGGCATCAAGGATATTGGCGTGATCGGCGTCGACTCCGGCTACGAGCTGTATGTCGGCGGCAACGGCGGAATCAAGACCGAAGTCGCGCAGTTTCTGTGCAAGGTGAAGAGCGACGAAGAAGTGCTGGAGTATTCCGCCGCCTTCATCCAGCTCTATCGCGAAGAAGGCTTTTATCTCGAACGCACCGTGCACTACCTGGCGCGGGTCGGGCTCGATCATGCGAAAAAGGCCGTGGTCGAAGATGCCGCCAATCGCAAGGCGCTTTACGAACGCCTGCTGTATTCGTTGCAGGACTTCGAGGACCCGTGGCAGGAGGTGGTGCACAAGCAACCGCTGAAACAGGAATACGAGGCACTGGAGATATGAGCATGGGAGCCATTCAACCGAACATCGCCGATCTCGACGTCACGCCGGTATGGAAGCGGCTGTGCACGCTTGCCGAGATTCCCCATCTGGGCAGCCGCGTGGTGCGCTCGGCCGTCGGCGACATCGCGGTATTCCGCACCGATGACGATGAAGTCTTCGCCGTACACGACAAATGCCCGCACAAGGGCGGTCCGCTGTCGCAAGGCATCGTTCACGGCAAGACCGTCACCTGCCCGCTGCATGGATGGAAGATCGACCTCGCCAGCGGCGAAGCCATCGCGCCCGACGTAGGCTGCACCAGGCAGTTCCGCGTCAAGGTCGAGGACAGCCTGGTGTGGCTGGCGCTCGGATAAGGATAAATCATGCTATTTGGCCGCACACACCGCAAGCCGATTTCCATTCCCGCCAAGGAAGTCAAGGAGTGGAAATACACCACCTGCAACTACTGCTCGACCGGTTGCGTTATTGAGTTGGGCGTGGGTGAAGATGGCCGCATTGTCACTAGCCGCGGTCATGCCGGCGCCGACGTTAACCGCGGCAAGCTGTGCATCAAGGGACTGCTCGAACAGGAATTGTTCGAGTCGCCGGGCCGTGGCACGGTGCCGCTAAAGCGCGAAAAAGCGCACCTGCCGTTCCAGCCGACGAGCTGGGACAGCGCACTGGACACCACCGCAGCCAGGATCAAGGAGATCCAGTCGAAATACGGCCGCGATGCCTTTGCCGTGGTTTCCACCGGGCAACTGTTGACTGAAGAGTTTTACACCCTGGGCAAGCTGGTGCGCGGGCAGATCGGCACCAATAATTACGATGGCAATACCACCCTGTGCATGGCCTCGGCGGTGTCGGGGTATAAGCGCTCGTTCGGCTCTGACGGCCCGCCCGGTTGCTACGATGATTTCGAGCACACCCATTGCCTGATGGCGTTCGGCTCCAATTTGCCGGAGCAGCATCCGGTGATTTACTGGCGTTTGAAAGAGGCGCTGGAGAAACGCAAATTTCCGCTGATCGTGGTTGACCCGCGGGTGACCATGTTCGCCCAGTTTGCCGACATCCATCTGCCGATCACCCCAGGTACCGACACGGTGCTGATCAACGCGATGATGCACGTGATCTTCAAGGAAGGCCTGCAGGACGACAACTACATCGCCAGGCACACCAATGGCATCGAAGAATTGCGGTCGCTGGTGGCTGATTACGATCCCAAGACCGCACAGCATGTGTGCGGTATCGATGAAGATCGCATTCGCACCGTGGCGCGCATCTATGCCAAGGCACCAGCGGCGATGAGCATCTGGACCATGGGCATCAACCAGTCGACGCACGGCTCGGACGGCGTCGTCAACATCAATAATCTCAATCTGGTCACTGGCAATATCGGCAAGCCGGGCGGCACCAGTTTGTCGATTACCGGCCAGTGCAACGCCATGGGTACGCGCGAGTGGTCATCCTGCTCCGGCTTGCCGGGCTATCGCGCGCTGGAGAAAGAAAAAGATCGCAAGACCGTCGCCGATTTCTGGGGCATAGACGAGGCCTTCTTCCCGGCCAAACGCGGCCTGGCCCAGACTGATATTTTCCCGGCCATTGAGACCGGCGAGATCAAGGGCCTGTGGCTGGTGGCGACCAATCCCATGACCTCGATGGCCAATCAGCCGCGCATTCGCAAGGCGATGGAGAACCTGGAGTTTCTGGTGGTGCAGGACGTTTATTCCGACGTCGAAACCACCCAGTACGCTCATGTGTATTTCCCCGCCGCCGTATGGGCTGAGAAAGAAGGCTGCCACACCAATACCGAGCGCCGGGTGAACCTGACGCGCAACGTGCTGCGTCCTTATGCGGATTCCAAGCCGGACTTCTGGATATTCAACCAGATGGCCAAACGTTTTGAAGATCGCAACAAAATTCGCTTTCCCGAAACGCCCGAAGGCGCCTTCGAGGAAATGAAGCATCTCTCCAGGGGCGCCGGTCGCACCCTGGATATCTCCGGCATGAGCTACGACCGCATTGAGGCCGCGCGTGGTATTCAGTGGCCCTACAGCGAAGCGCAGGCGAAACAGGATGAGGCCAGCATCGGGCCGGTGGCGAGTTTCGACATGCAGCATCGCCAAGACTATGTTGGCAATCGTCGGCTCTATACTGAAGGCCAATTCCAGACTGATGACGGCCGCGCCAAGCTGCTGCCGATACGCTTCGTTAACAACAACGAATGCCCGGACAGCGAATATCCGTTCTGGCTCAATTCCGGGCGCGTGGTCGAGCATTTTCACACCCGCACTCGCACCGGCAAGATCGGCAACTGCAACAAGTTCAGCCCGACGCCATATATGGAAATGAACCCGGATGCGGCGGAGAAGCTCGGTATCGAGCATCAGAGCTATGTGCGGGTGGTGAGCCGGCGTGGCGACGCGGTGGTGATGGTGCAACTGACGCAACGGGTGGGCAGCGATATGTTGTTCATTCCCTTTCACTTCCATGACTGCGTGAACCGCCTGACGCTGGGGCTGCTGGACCCGCATTCGCGCCAGCCCGCCTTCAAGCAAAACGCCGCGCGGGTCGAAAAAGTCGACCAGCAAGAGGCCGCACGCTTGAATCTCGAACGCCGCGCATTCTGAATTGAAGGGATCAGACCATGTTGACAAACACCATCGAATCGAAGACCGCAAGTAGTGGCGGCTGCGGCAAGCCCGAGTGTGGCAGCGGCGGCTGCGGCTCCAGGCAAGCCCCCGAGCGCAAGATCTGGGAAATCCGCACCGAGGAGCAGGACTATGCCTTCCTGAACGACAAGACGATGGCCGCCACCAACCGCTACGGCCAAAAGATTGATCTGATCGATCACACCGCGCATAAGCTGCCGGCGGGTCGCTCGATGTTCATCAACGAGAACCCGGCCGTCGGCACCAATCCGAATCGCAACAAACAGCACGGTTTCTTCTTTACCGCCGATAACTGCATCGGCTGCCATGCCTGCGAGGCGGCCTGCGCCGAGAAGAATGAAACCCCCGCGCACCTCGCATTTCGCTCGGTGGGTTATGTCGAGGGCGGCAGCTTCCCCGACTACAAGCGCATGAATATTTCCATGGCGTGCAACCATTGCGATGACCCGGTTTGCCTGAAGGGCTGCCCGACCCGCGCCTACACCAAGCATGTCGAATATGGCGCGGTACTGCAAGACCCGGAAACCTGTTTTGGCTGTGGCTACTGCACCTGGGTCTGTCCCTACAATGCGCCGCAGCTGGACCCCGTCAAGGGCCAGGTATCGAAGTGTAATATGTGCGTTGATCGCCTCGAAGTCGGCCTCAAGCCGGCCTGCGTGGCGGCCTGCATAGGCAATGCGCTTGACTTTGGCGTGATCGAAAACATTCCCGAAAACCGCGAGCAGGCCCGCGTCGAGATTCCCGGCTTCCCGTCACCAGAGATCACCCAGCCCAACATCCGCTTCCAGCAGATCAAACAATTGCCCGACGAATTGACCCGCACCGACTCGATGCCGGTGAAATATCACAAGGATGCAGCCGGCCGCTATCGTCCCGCCATCGACCAGAAGCAGGGCAAATCCCGGCACTGGAATATCGCCCGGCTCAGTTCGCGCGAAAATCCGCTGGTGTTGTTCACCCTAGCGACGCAGGCGGCGGCAGGTGCTTTCGCCTTGGCCTTTCTCGGCGCAACATTTGGCGAAAAAACAGCCGGGCTGTCCGACTTTGTCCGCTTCAGCCAGTCGCCACTCTATGTGCCGCTGGCGATCTTGTGTCTGGTGATGGTGGCGTTCGGGCTGTTCATGTCGACCATGCACCTGGGCAAGCCGCATCGTTTTTATCGCGGCTTCAACAACCTGCGCCATTCGCCGGTGTCGCGCGAAGGGTTGGGCGTGGCGATCTTCATGAGCGCGGTGGGCGGGCACATCGTGTTCAGCCTGTCCGCCAATCAATGGGCGCAACAGTTGTCCGGCGCGGTGCTGGGGTTCGATCTGGGAGCGCTATTTGAGTCCGTGATGGGTGTTGGCACGGCGCCGAAGTTGGCCACTTTATTCGGTGCGCTGGCGGTGCCGGCCAGCTTGGTCGCCCTGTACTACATGAACCGCTGCTACCGCATCAAGGCACGTCCGTTCTGGAACCACTGGCAAGTCGGCACAGCGTTCTACGGCAGCATGCTGTCGCTGGGCGCGCTGGTGGGCGGATTCGTCATCGTCTCCACGCTCGCGCTGCAAGGCGAGCGTTACCAGGGCGCATTGTTGTTCTGCGCCGGTGTGCTCACGCTTGGCCTGGCGATCGAGGCCGTCGGTCATCTCGCGCATGCCAAAGTCATGTCCAGCGCCGAGCATGAAGGCGGCGCCTCGTACTACGTCCAGAACACCACGTTCGGCAAGACCTTCATCCTGCGCAATGTGCTGCTCGGCGCCAATCTGCTGCTGGCCGGTGCCTTGCTGCTGAGTCTACTGCTGCAAGGCGGCGGCGCATTCAGCCTGTTGGGCTGGGCGCTGGTCGGCGGCGTGCTGGTGCTGAGCAGCGTGATCAGCCGGGCGCTGTTCTACGTGCTGGTGATCCCGACCACCATGCCCGGCGCGTTCTTCTGGAAGAACAAGGGCTTTGAACAACACGCGCGCGACATTGGTCTTGCCAATATGCCGCAGGTCGGCGTGGTGCCGTTGGCGCATTGAAGCTGATTGAACAACGAATCCAAAAGGCTTCACCACAGAGACACAGAGACACAGAGGAAAGACGAATTCATGAATTGAACCGCAGTGCTTGGCCCGACTCACGATATCAATCTTTGGTGTTTGCTCTTCTCTGTTTTGGTTTTCTCTGTGTCTCTGTGGTTCAATAGTTTTTTTCAGGTTTAACGGAATCAGACCATGCAGCTCGAAGACCTGCTAGGAAAAACCTGCGTTATCGGCCTCAGTTATTTTGGCCTGGACGGTGAGTTGCTCAAGCAAAGCCAGTGCGGCGGCGAGGTCAGCGCGGTGGATCGCGAGCTAGGCATTTCGGTGCAACTCAAGCACAGCGACCCTGCGGTGTCGCAGCCGGTGTTCATGCTGCCGCCGAATCTTGCCGCCTGGTTCAAGGCTGCCCCCGGCCACTACCGGCATGCTGAAACCGGCATGGATATGCTCAACCCCGATTTTCTGGTTACCTGGAACATCCACCGCACCCAAGGCAACAGCGTTGAAGGTCAGCATGAGTGGTGGGAATGGCTGCCCAACACCGTCGCGCCGCAGGTTGGCGGCGCCTGAATCCGCGACAGCGATAACTCCTTGCCGCGCTGATCATTGAGCGTTTTGAAGATGCCGCAGATCACCGAAATCACTCGATACCTGGCCAATTTGTCCAATGGAAGAATCGTGCTTTGGTGCTATCTCATCTGGTACCTCAATACGGTGGCTCATCACTTCGACCCTTCGCCCGGCATTTGGTTGAACTCCGCGGGGGTCAGCGCAGTGATTGGAGCAGGCTTGATTCTCAGTGTTGGCGGCAAGAGTCCGGTCGCGGCGGATGGATGGCAAATCTTCCGTCTGTTTGCCATGCCGTTCTGTGTATCGAGCTTTTCATCGCTCATCAAGGGAAAAGGCTTCATCCTCTTCGTTCCGCCATCGGCTCATGAGTTGGCCATTTCTGCAGGTCTGTGCGCAAGCTTCGTCGCGGTTGCCATCGGGTTGAGGAAGGGCCGCCGTTAAGTGACCGACCGCGGAGACAAGTAACAAAAAGTCTGGGGACATGGGTAACAGACTTTTGTTGATCGAAACAGACAGCGTCACCTTCACCGCGATTTGAGGCAATAGCCAACTCCGGCTGCCAAGAAGGAAGGCAGCCTGACCGGCGCCAAGCTGCGCGGTTTCATTTTTCTTTCACCTCGGCGTCCGCCCGTTTCGGCCCGAACATGAACTTCCACGCCGTCAATACGCTGCGTACGATCAGAGTGATGCAGCAGAGGGTAACCGGATACAAGCCCCACTCTTCATTCCGGATCAGCGCTGCGCCGCCGCCGATGCCGAGCAGATAACCCACGATGATGGTGAGAATCAGCACGTATGGGAAGTCGCCGCGACTGGTGACGGTGACGGGCTTGATACAGTACTTGTAGGTTCTGATCAGGGGCAGTCGCAGTCCGAAAAGATTGATCGCCAACAATTCGGCGCCAAGCACCGGCAGCGGCTGCGGCATGAGCACCAGTGTGGCCATCACCAACACGTTGAGCAGATGATAGGTGTTGTTGCGCGCACCTTCTATGATCATGCGCAGGTTGTAGGCCGGGTTATCCACCTTTTCAACATGCAGCGATATGACCACGAACAGCAGTCCGACGAGCGCCCCCGCCGACGTACCGAGCATGACATAAAGGTCGCGCCATAACTCGGAGTGATAAATGTTATCCATGCGCTTCCTCTTTTTGTCCAGCGCGGAGCCCGGGTTCCGGTCGTTGGCAGCCAGTATATCCACTGACGATTTTCTGGCAACGCAAATAAAAGCAGCAGGTATCTCGGCCGAACCCGCACGGTAAACACAAAAAAAGGGTCAGAACGACTTTAAGTTTCCCGCATGAAAGCGCAAATGGTCGGCCATGAAAGTGGACATGAAGTAATAGCCGTGGTCGTAGCCCGCATGCATGCGCAGCGTGAGCGGCTGGTCGACCTGTTCGCACGCCGCCTTGAATTTTTCGGGATGCAGTTGCTCGGCGAGGAATTTGTCGTCCAGCCCCTGGTCGATCAGGATGCCGTTCGGAAACGGCGCGTGTTGCTGCTTAGCCATCAATAGCGAAGCATCCCAGGCGGCCCACCTGCTGCGGTCGCTGCCAAGGTAGCCACTGAAAGCCTTCTCGCCCCACGGGCACTGGCTGGGTGCGGCGATGGGGGCGAAGGCGGAAACGGAGCGAAACAGCTCGGGCCGTTTCAAGGCCAGCACCAGCGCGCCGTGTCCGCCCATCGAGTGACCGAAGATGCCCAGCCGCTGCGTGTCCACCGGTAGTTCGCGACTCACCAGTGCGTGTAACTCTTCAGTGATGTAGCTGTACATGCGGTAGTAGCGGTTCCACGGCGCTTGTGTGGCGTCGAGGTAAAAGCCGGCGGCGAGGCCGAAATCCCAGCTGTCCGCTTCGCCCGGCAGATTGGCGCCGCGCGGGCTGGTATCGGGCGTAATTAAAATCAGTCCCAACTCGGCAGCGAGTCGCTGCGCGCCAGCCTTGATCATGAAGGTCTCTTCGCTACAGGTGAGCCCGGCCAGATAGAACAGCGTGGCGCAACGTGCGCCCGACACCAGCGCCTGCGGCGGCAAATACACCGCGAAGCGCATCGGCAAGCCGATGATGGCCGAGTCGTGGCGGTAGAAGCGCTGCTCGCCATCGAAGCAGCGGTGGACGCTGATCAACTCCATGTCAATTCCTTCCGTTCTGGAAAATTCCGTTCGCCCTGAGCTTGTCGAAGGGCATTGGCTTCGACGAGTCCAGCCCGAACGAATTCAAAATCATGGCGATCAATACAGCACCACCGAACGGATCGATTCGCCACTCTTCATCAAATCAAAACCTTCGTTGATGCGTTCCAGCGGCAGGGTGTGGGTGATCAGGTCGTCGATGTTGATCTTGCCTTCCATGTACCAGTCCACGATCTTCGGCACGTCGGTGCGGCCGCGCGCGCCGCCGAAGGCCGAGCCGGTCCACACCCGTCCGGTCACCAACTGGAAAGGCCGGGTGCTGATCTCGGCGCCGGCTTCGGCCACACCGATGATGATGGATTTACCCCAGCCCTTGTGGCAGCACTCCAGCGCCTGGCGCATGACCCTGGTATTGCCGATGCATTCGAAGGAATAGTCGGCGCCGCCATCGGTAAGCTGGATGATGTGGTCGACCACGTTGTCGACCTGGCTCGGATTGATGAAGTGCGTCATGCCGAATTTGCGCGCCATGGCTTCGCGCTTGGGGTTGAGGTCGACGCCGATGATCTTGTCCGCGCCCACCATCTTCGCGCCCTGGATCACGTTGAGGCCGATACCGCCAAGGCCGAACACGACCACATTGGCGCCGGCCTCGACCCTGGCGGTGAACACCACGGCGCCGATGCCGGTGGTGACGCCGCAGCCGATGTAACAGACCTTGTCGAAGGGCGCGTCGCTGCGGATCTTGGCCAGCGCGATCTCGGGCACGACGACGTAGTTGCTGAAGGTGCTGGTGCCCATGTAGTGCAGGATGGGCTTGCCGTCCAGGCTGAAGCGCGATGTCGCGTCGGGCATCAGCCCTTTGCCTTGCGTGCCGCGTATCAGCTGGCACAAGTTGGTCTTGCGCGACAGGCAGAACTTGCAGTTTCGGCACTCGGGCGTGTAGAGCGGGATCACATGGTCGCCGGCTTTGAGCCACGGCACGTTGGCGCCCACCTCCAGCACCACGCCCGCGCCCTCATGGCCCAGGATGGCCGGGAACAAGCCCTCCGGGTCAGCGCCGCTCAAGGTGTAGTAATCGGTGTGGCAGATGCCGGTGGCTTTGATTTCCACCAGCACCTCGCCCTCGCGTGGGCCGGCCAG
>JAYUGL010000148.1:0-1756 GCA_043738385.1 Sterolibacteriaceae bacterium | reverse complement strand
CCGAAGCCACGGGAAAAGATGCCCTTGAATGTGGCACCAGCTCGATGATAGCGGCTCTAAGAGAGGCATGACCCGTCCGATTCGCTTGGTGGTTCGTGGCAGAAACACCATGACCGACTCGGACGCGGACGCCTCGATTTATCCCTTCCCGGACGAAAAACCCGACACGCTGCCGCTATTTTGCAAGTGGCTCTTCTTTATCCCGAAGGCCGCGTCCGGCACGTCAGGCGATTTCGCGGCGTCCCTCGATCAGCTCACCGATGCGCTCGAAACTGAAATCGGCTGGATCAGGGAGCACACCCGCTTAGGCGCGCTCGCCCAGCGGTGGCTTGCGCAGCGGCGGGGCAGCGATCTCCTGCTCCGCGGCGCAGAGCTGTCGGCCGCAGAGCAATGGATTACGTCGCGACCTACAACGGCCCCCGACCCGAGTGACGCGCACCGATCCTTTCTCGCCGCTAGAGCGGTTTCCACTTGATGTGAATCAAAACAGTTACAGGGCCGGTGCCGAAGCCGGAGCCAGGTGATTTCTTTGGCGCTATTCGGTCTTGATGTTGGTGGCTAACCCCAGGCTGCAAAAAGCACGCCACTCGCGTTCAGCGTGCTGCCTTCGCGATCGTTCGTGCGCTGCCAGCCGAGGTACGTGTCGAGGTATTTTGTCGCCACGCCGTTGAACCGGCGCATCCAGCTTTTCAGCCGGCTGCAATAGTTGTTGACGTTCTGGACATGATAGATGCCCCAGGTGTGCTCGCCCTGACTGAGGTTCAGACCGACGTGCACGATACCCGCCTTGTTGGCGAACGCGCGATAGGGGCCTGCCCCGGCGCCATCGCTGACCAGCACCGCCGACTTGGCCACAATCGGCTCCAGCACTGCCGCGATCGACGCCGTCGAGCGATCGGCAAGGATCTGATCGGTCGTCGTCGTGTTGCGATCCCGTGCAATCAGAACGGGAACCTGCTCGGCCGACAAACCGCGCTTCTTCGCCTTGCCACCACGTTTTCGCGCGGGGCGTTCGAGTTTGCGCGAGCCCTTTTTCGAGTGCAGGAAGTAAGTCTCGTCAGCTTCGACCGTGCCGTCGAGAACCTTCGGTTTCAACGCCTTGGGCGCTTTCAGGAAGCGGTGCCGCCAGCGGAACGCGGTCTCCACATGAACACCGATGCGATCCGCCACCTTGCGCAGCGAGATGCCGTCGATGAGAGCCTGGGCGTGCCCGCCCCACAACTCACGCTTGTGCAATTGCGCCAGCGGCGTGCCGGTCAAACAGTTGAACGTGACCTTGCATGGCTTGCATCGATAGCGCCTCAAGCGATTGGCCGAGCCCCACTTGCCGACCTTGGTGGACTGGCATTGCGGACAGCGCGGTTCGGCGGCGAAACGGGCCTCGATCGTGGCGACGGAGGCAGAACCGGCTGCTGGTTCTGCGGCCTCGACCGCCGTCTCCGGCGCGACCGCCGGCAACGCGGCGGCGGCCTCTGAACGATCCCCGATTGCCGCGTTCAGCGCCGCCAGTTGCGCATGCGACAGCAATCCGATGCACCCCATCAATCTCAGGAAGTCCTCGTCCGACACGACCATCTCCACGCGAGTTGCATCGGAGCCGACCATGCTTCAACATCAAGGCCGAATAGCGCCAAGAATTTTGCCGCGGTCCATGGCGCCTTATCGGCCATAGCGGCGCACAGGCGACGATCGCCCAGCAAAAGAAGAAGATAGTGTGCAAGATCGTAGTGGGTTGGTTTGGTTTTTGGTGATTGGT
>JAYUGL010000147.1:0-5398 GCA_043738385.1 Sterolibacteriaceae bacterium | reverse complement strand
CCTGCGCAAAAGCAATCTTGTGTGCCTTGAGTGCGCGTAATTCATATTACTATCGCTGCTTCGGGCGAGCGAGATACCCTGTGGGTTGCTGGGGCGGGTGGTGAACCGGCTGGAATTGCGATCAACACAATCATTCAGGCGGTTCTGCTCCTGCCTCAATGCCCTCTTCAGCAGCCTGAGCTGGGCGATAACGGCAACATCCCGGGAACTGCGCCACCGACACCACTTCGGGCCGTCGGGCACACCGTCGAGGGACGGCAAACCAAAGCTCATTGTATTGCAAATGAATGACTTAAGCAAAGAATCGGCGACCCTGCTGGAAGTTGGGGAGGAAGGCGCCGGGCAGCGCATCGACAATTTCCTGCTGCGCGTGGCCAAAGGCGTGCCCAAGAGCCACATCTATCGCATCCTGCGCAGTGGAGAGGTCAGGGTCAACAAGGGTCGGATCGGGGCCGACTATCGCTTGCAGTCGGGAGACCTGGTCCGGGTTCCGCCAATTCGGGTGGCCGACAAGTCGTCGCGTGCGGTGGCCCCGGCGCGTGAATTTGCCATCGTCTTTGCCGATGATGCGCTGATCGTCCTCAACAAACCCGCCGGCGTGGCGGTGCACGGCGGCAGCGGCGTAAGCTTTGGCGTGATCGAGCAGTTGCGCCAGGCCCGGCCTGAGGCCCGCTTTCTTGAATTGGCGCACCGGCTTGATCGAGAGACTTCGGGTTTGCTGATTGTCGCCACGAAACGTTCCGCTCTGGTTCGGCTGCATGACCTGTTTCGCGATGGTGGCATTTCCAAACGCTACCTTGCGCTGGTGAAGGGCCGCTGGCAAAACGCGGTACAACATGTGCGACTGCCGCTCAACAAATATCTGACCGCGGAAGGTGAGCGTCGCGTCAGTGTCGGCGAGGGTGGCAAGGAAGCTCACTCGATTGTTCGCCTGCTTGCCCGCTGGGAGAACTTCAGTCTGGTCGAGGTGGAACTCAAAACGGGCCGCACGCACCAGATTCGGGTCCATCTTGCGCATTTGGGCTTCCCTCTTGCGGGTGACGACAAGTATGGCGACTTCAAGCTGAATCGCGATCTGCAGGCGGCCGGTTTGAAGCGCATGTTTCTTCATGCGGCGAAACTTTCATTCACCCACCCGCTGACAGGCCAGGCGCTGGAGCTGGAAGCTCCGTTGCCACCCGAACTGCAGCAGTTTTTATCCTGTATCGATACCAATGAAAAGCGGAGCCATGGCACGATTTGAAATGATTGTCTTCGACTGGGATGGCACGTTGATGGACTCGACGGGATTCATTGCGTTTTGCATCCAGGCCGCCGCCCGGGATCTGGGCCTTGCTGCCCCGAGTGACGAGGCCGCGCGCTACATCATCGGACTGGGCATGCAGGATGCGATGAATCATGCGTTGCCGGATCTGACGCGGGAACGTTATGACGAGATGGCGGAACGCTATCGGCATCATTTCCTTGCGCATAATTTGACCTTGCCCTTGTTTCCCGGAATTGCAGAGTTGGTTCGCGATCTGGGCGCCAGAAGTCACCTGTTGGCGGTGGCAACCGGCAAGGGGCGCGATGGACTGAACCAGGCGTTTAAAGTTACCGGCATCGGTGATTGCTTCCACGGTTCGCGCTGTGCCGACGAATGTTTTTCCAAACCGCATCCGCAAATGCTGGAAGAGTTGATGGATGAGTTCGGAATTTCAAAAGCGTCGACACTGATGATCGGTGACACCACGCATGACCTGCTGATGGCAAAAAATGCCGGTGTTGCGGCCCTGGCTGTCAGTTACGGCGCACATCCGCGCGATTTGCTGATGGCGGAAGCGCCATTGCAGTGTGTCGACAGCGTCGATGAATTGGCGGCATGGCTGCGCGAACGCCTGATCTGCGAAGGCGCTTCGCTGGCGGAAGGGGGTACGGGTGTGCGCTTCGAGGTCAACACTGCGGAGGGGCGAGTACCCGCCTTCGTCGTCCGTTTCGCCGGCCAGGTTCACGCTTATCTCAATCGTTGTGGACATGTGCCGGTCGAGATCGATTGGCAAAAGGGCAGGTTCTTCGACGCCGCCGGTTTATACTTGGTTTGCGCTACCCACGGTGCGCTCTATGCGCCGGAAAGCGGGCGCTGTCTGGGCGGTCGCTGCAACGGCAAGGGGCTGGTCAGTGTGCCGGTGGAGGAGCGCGATGGTGGCATTTATCTCATTGAGAGTGAAAGCGAGTAAGCAAAGTGTCCGACTCCAGCGAATCGAATTGGGAACGCAAAATTCTTGAAAAAGTGGCGCTCGCGGCCATTGCCGAGCAACGACGCGGCCGCCGCTGGGGGATATTTTTCAAACTGCTGGGCTTCGTTTACCTGGCCGTGATCGTGAGTGCGTTTGTCGATTGGGGCGGAGAAGCGAAGAAGTTTGGTGACAGTGGCAAATATACCGCGCTGGTGCGGATGAACGGCATCATCCAGGCCGGTGGCGAGGCCAGCGGAGAGAACGTGATCGAAGCCCTGGGCTCTGCTTTCGACGACAAGAAGGTGGCCGGCGTCATATTGATGATCAACAGTCCCGGCGGCAGTCCGGTTCAGTCAGGCATGATCAACGATGAAATCGTTCGACTACGCGCCAAGAACAAGACTGTTCCGCTTTATGTCGTTGTGGAGGACGTCTGTGCTTCAGGTGGCTACTATGTCGCGGCGGCGGCGGACAAGATCTATGTGAACAAGGGCAGCATCGTCGGCTCCATCGGCGTATTGATGGATGGCTTCGGCTTCACCGGCACCATGGAAAAACTGGGGGTCGAACGACGACTGCTGACGGCAGGCGAGAACAAGGGCTTCCTCGATCCCTTCTCGCCGATGATTGCTAGCCACAAGGAACACGCGCGGCAGATGCTGGGCGAGATCCATCAGCAGTTCATCGATGTCGTGCGCAAGGGGCGTGGCAATCGGCTGAAGGAGATACCCGACATGTTCTCCGGCCTGATGTGGACGGGCACCAAGAGCATAGAGCTCGGCTTGAGTGACGGTTACGGCACGGTCGATTCGGTCGCCCGCGATGTGATCAAGGCGGAAGAAATTCGCGACTTCACGGTCAAGCTGAATATCGCCGAAAAATTTGCCAAACGCTTTGGCACCACCATGGCCGACGGCCTTGTTGGCAGCTTGGCTCGCTTTACCCTTCACTAAAAATCAGGAAGACGGTTGGTCGCCGGTCAAGTTGCGGCGCGGTTTTTTTGCGCCACGCTGAGATGCGATGCGTGGCGATCAATTGGCTGCTCAAGGTCAGGTCGGTTGCCATGCACAGTTGTGTGTCTGGGGCGCATGCTTTGAGCAAAGCCTGAAACAGCGCGTCATTGCGGTAGGGGGTCTCGATAAATAATTGAGTCTGTCTTAGGCTTCGCGACTCTTTTTCCAATACCACGATTTTTTTGCTTCGCTCGGGCTCTCGCGCAGGAAGATAGCCGTGAAAGGCAAAGCGTTGTCCCTCCAGACCAGACGCCATCAACGCCAGTAACAGGGAGGATGGCCCGACCAGCGGCCTTACCAAGATGTCCAACTGGTGCGCGCGGCGTACCAGTAACGCGCCGGGATCGGCGATGCCGGGGCAACCGGCTTCGGACATCACCCCCACGTGGTGGCCGTTGATCGCCGGCGTCAGCAGACGATCCAGATCGGCCGCGGCAGGGTGGTCCGGAAGGACTTCGATGGACAACTCCTGCAACGGCACGGGATGCTGCATCCGTTTGAGTTCTGCCCGTGCAGTTTTGGCATTTTCGACAACGTAGTGTCGCAGCCGGCATGCGGTCTCGCGTGTCGCGGCCGGCAGAAACTCCGGCCAAGGGACATCACCCAGCGCAACCGGTATGAGAAAGAGCGTGCCGGGCATCAGGGAATCGTAACGCCCTCGGCCCTCAACATGTCACAAAGCGCGATCAGGGGCAGACCGACGAGTGCGTTGGGGTCGTCGCCACGCAGATATTCCAGCAACGAAATGCCCAGCCCCTCGGATTTTGCGCTGCCTGCGCAATTCAGTGCGTCCTCCCGATCAAGATAACGGTTAATTTCGCTGTCGGAAAGCGTGCGGAAGCGCACCTCGGTGGGGATACCGCGCAACTGTGTGCGGCCGGTAGTCGCGTTGAGCAGGCACAGGCCGGTATGGAAGCTCACCGTTTTCCCGCTCATTTGGCTGAGTTGGGCTTTGGCATTTTCGCGCGTACCGGGTTTGTCGAAGCGTTGCTCGCCCAGAAACGCGACCTGGTCGCTGCCGATAATCAGTGCATCGGGGAAACGATTGGCGACTGCGTGTGCTTTGGCTTCGGCGAGACGCTCGGCGGTCGCGGCCGGTGTTTCATGGGGAAGGGGAGCCTCATCGGCGTCTGGAGCCGCCACTTCAAATGGGATTTGCAGACGGGTCAGGAGCTCACGGCGGAACGCCGAAGTGGATGCGAGGATGAGCCTCATGTTTCTGTTTTGGCTGGACTTAACGAGGTCGCGCATGATAGCATCCACGGTTTATGTCGCGCCAAGCAGACACTGATTTTGCGCAGGCGGTTGTCGATAGTCTGGCGTTTGTTCGTGAGGCTGGTCGACTTTCGGGCCAAATTGCCATTGCTGCGCTGGGACGAATGGCCGACAGTCTTGCAAGCGACGTCGGCTCGCTGAAATGCTTGGTGCAGGGCGAGATGGATCAGGATGGCAGCAGCTTCCTGGTCCTCGCGGTGTCGGGCACATTGCAATTGCGTTGCCAGCGCTGCCTGGAAAGCATGGCATTTGCGTTGCAGATCGACAAGCGCCTGCTGCTGGTTGCACCGGGTGGCCCATGGCCCGATGATGCGCTGGAAGATGACGGGTCCGATGCCATTGAGGCCAGCAAGGCCTTGGCGTTGTTGCCGTTGATTGAGGAAGAAGTGTTGCTGGCATTGCCGATCGCGCCACGGCATGAAGTCTGCGCGCCGCCGGTGGTGATGGACAAGGATCGCGAGCCCTCGGCTTTTGCGGTGTTGGCGCAGTTCAGGAAGCATTGAAACAAGGAGTCGTGAAATGGCTGTTCAGCAAAACAAGAAATCCCCATCAAAGCGCGGCATGCATCGCGCCCATGATTTTTTGACCAACCCTCCGCTGGCGGTTGAGTCGACCACTGGCGAAGTCCATTTGCGCCACCATATCTCGCCGTCCGGGGTGTATCGTGGCAAGAAAGTTCTGAAGACCAAGGGCGAATAATTCATTCTCAGGGAACGGCCGGATGCGAATGCGCATCCGGCCGTTTTCATGAATAGACCCGATAAGATGGCAATTACCATCGCGGTGGATTGCATGGGCGGTGATCACGGTCCTTCGGTCACGCTGCCCGCCACTTTCGATTTCCTGCGGCGCGATCCCGACTGCGCGGCCATTCTGGTCGGGCCGCAGGATCAG
>JAYUGL010000146.1:0-1765 GCA_043738385.1 Sterolibacteriaceae bacterium | reverse complement strand
GCGGTGATCACGGTCCTTCGGTCACGCTGCCCGCCACTTTCGATTTCCTGCGGCGCGATCCCGACTGCGCGGCCATTCTGGTCGGGCCGCAGGATCAGTTGCGCGCCGCCTTGGGCAAAGCTTCCGCCGAGTTTGGCGAACGTTTGCATATCCATCATGCCAGTCAAGTCGTGACCATGTGTGAGCCTTTGGCGTCTGCGCTGCGCAACAAGAAGGACTCGTCGATGCGTGTGGCGGTTGATCTGGTCAAGCAAGGCGTCGCGGATGCCGCGATCTCGGCTGGCAATACCGGCGCGCTGATGGCTATTTCGAGATTTGTTTTGAAAACGTTGCCTGGAATCGATCGACCGGCCATTGCCACCATATTGCCGACGGAGCACGGCCATGTGTATGTCCTCGACCTTGGCGCAAACGTCGATTGCCAGCCCGAGCATCTGCTACAGTTCGGCATCATGGGTGCGATGCTGGTGTCTGCGTTGGAGCATCGCGATGGCCCCAGCGTTGGGTTGCTCAACATCGGTGAAGAAGATATCAAGGGCAACGAAACCGTCAAACTTGCCGGAGAGTTGCTCAAGGCGAGCGGCCTCAACTTCTACGGCAATGTCGAAGGCAACGATATCTACAAGGGTACGACCGATGTTGTGGTGTGCGATGGTTTTGTCGGCAATGTCGTGCTCAAGGCGTCCGAGGGTTTGGCGACGATGGTCGCCAATGGCCTCAAGGAAGAGTTCTCGCGCAATGTATTCACCAAGCTTGCGGCTCTTGTTGCGCTGCCGGTGATCAACGCTTTCAAGCGTCGCTTCGATCATCGCGCTTACAACGGGGCCAGTCTGCTTGGCCTCAAGGGCATTGTTTTCAAGAGTCACGGATCAGCCGATGCCTTTGCTTTCTTTTGTGCCCTCGAAAGGGCGGCCGAAGCTGCGCGCAATCGTTTACCTGAAAAAATTGCCGCGCGTATGGCAGCCATGGCGCCGCCATCGCTCGCTCCATCACCATGATCTTCGCCAAAATCACCGGAACCGGCAGCTACCTGCCAGGGAAGCCTGTCAGTAACGCCGAACTGATCGCCATGTATGGCCTCGATTCCAGCGACGAGTGGATCGTCACACGCACCGGCATTCGTTCCCGCCATCTGGCTTCCGTCAACACGACGGCCAGTGATCTGGCGCTGGAGGCTGGTCGCCGCGCGCTGGAGGCCGCAGGCCGTCAGGCGAACGATCTGGACATGATCATCGTGGCGACCTCCACGCCCGACTATGTTTTCCCAAGTACTGCGGCACTGCTGCAGGCGAAGCTCGGCGTGTCCAACGGCACACCGGCGTTTGACCTGCAAGCCGTATGCAGCGGTTTCGCCTATGCACTGTCGGTGGCGGAAAAATTCATCCTTTGCGGTTCCAACCGTTGCGTTCTGGTGGTGGGCGCCGAAGTGTTTTCCCGTATTCTCGACTGGAAGGATCGTGGCACTTGCGTCCTTTTCGGCGATGGCGCCGGCGCCATCGTGCTGGAGGCCTCCGATACCCCGGGCATTCTGGCCACGGCGCTGCATGCTGACGGTTCGCACCACAAAATGCTCTCCGTGCCCGGCCAGATCTGCGGTGGACAGCCAACTGGCGACCCATTCTTGCGCATGGACGGACAAGCGGTTTTCAAGTTTGCGGTGAAGGTGTTGGCCGAAGTGGCGGAAGAGGTTTTGGCTGCCGGTGGAATGACAGCCGAACAGGTCGACTGGCTGATTCCCCACCAGGCCAATATCCGTATTCTGCAA
>JAYUGL010000145.1:0-1770 GCA_043738385.1 Sterolibacteriaceae bacterium | reverse complement strand
GCGCGGCAGACCTGCAACGCAAGATCGACCAGAAGACCAAGCCCTTGGGCAGCCTGGGCCGGCTCGAAACGCTGGCGCTGCAACTGGGCCTGATTCAGGACACGCTGGCGCCATCCATCAAAGCGCCACACATTCTGGTGTGTGCCGGCGACCATGGCGCGGCCAAGGCCGGCGTCTCGGCCTACCCTCAGGACGTGACCTGGCAGATGGTGGAGAACTTTCTAGCCGGCGGCGCGGCGATCAACGTGCTGGCGCTGCAGGTGGGAGCACAACTGGTCGTCGTCGACGCTGGCGTGGCCCATGATTTCGGTGCGCGCCCGAATCTGATCGACGCAAAAGTGGCGCCCGGCACGGCTAGCTATCTCAGCGGCGCTGCGATGACCGCAGAACAACGTTTTCTCGCGGGGGGGCAGGGCGCCGCCATCGTCCGCAACATCGCGGCGACGGGCTGCAATGTGCTCGGCTTCGGCGAGATGGGCATCGGCAACACAGCTTCCGCCTCGCTGATCACGCACTGTCTCACCGGGGTACCGCTTGAGGATTGTGTTGGCCGTGGCACTGGCCTGGACGATGCCGGGCTCGCTCGAAAGCGCACGTTGTTGCAAGAGGCGCTGAATCTTTGGCCGGAACGCCCACACTTCAGTCGCCTCACCCGTGAGGGGGAGGACGGGAGGGGGCGGGCGTCATTGCAAGAAGAAGTGGGCGAGGATGCGATCAGCATCCTCACCCGCTTCGGCGGGTTCGAAATCGCGATGCTCGCCGGTGCCATGCTGGCAGCGGCGGAACGCGGCATGACGCTGCTGATCGACGGTTTCATTGTGACCGCTGCACTACTCGTTGCGCACCGGCTGGCGCCGCAGATTCTCGATTACTGCATCTTCGGCCACCGCTCGGGTGAGCCGGGGCACAACATCCAGCTCAAATATCTGCATGCGCAGCCGTTGCTCGACCTTGGCATGCGCCTGGGCGAAGGCACCGGTGCGGCGCTGGCCTTGCCGATTCTCGGCGCGGCTTGCGCTTTCATGAACGAAATGGCGAGCTTTGAGTCCGCCGGAGTGAGCGGTAAAACATGATTCGCGTTTTTATTAAACGGGAGCTCGAATACTTCTTCGCCGCGCTGCGCTTCTTCACACGCCTGCCGGTGCCGGCCTGGGTCGGGCATTCGCAGGATCAACTTGATCATGCGGCGCGCTACTTTCCACTGGTGGGGGTGATCGTCGGCGCCATCGGCGCGGGTGTCACCGAAGCTGCGGCCCTCCTCGTATTGCCGATTTCCATCGCCGTATTGTTGGGCATGGCGGCAACCATACTCGCGACCGGCGCATTCCACGAGGATGGCTTTTCCGACAGTTGCGACGGTTTCGGCGGCGGTTGGGAGACGTCCCAGGTGCTGACGATCATGAAGGATTCGCGCGTCGGCAGTTATGGCGCCATCGGTGTCGCGTTGCTGTTGCTAGCGAAGTTCAATGCGCTTGCGGAACTGGACGCTGCATTAACGCCATCTGTGTTCGTGCTGGCGCTGATCGCCGGACATTCGCTGTCGCGCTTCGCTGCCACCACGTTGATCTATGCTCTCGATTACGTGCGGGACGACCCAACCGCAAAATCCAAACCACTGGCGACGCGCATGGGTCGCGGAGAGCTGGCGGTTGCCGCCGTCTTTGGTCTCGCGCCCTGCGTATTGCTGCCACCGCTGCAAGTGCTGATTGCGCTAGGGTCGGTGATGCTGACGACGTGGTTCGCGGCGCGCTACTTCGTGAAGCGCATCGG
>JAYUGL010000144.1:0-5459 GCA_043738385.1 Sterolibacteriaceae bacterium | reverse complement strand
ATCCTTGCCGCCAGTTTCGCGGACAACACTTTTCTCCGGCTGCTGAAGGAAAGCCTGCTCATTGGTGGCTGGGTCGCCATGTGGCGGCCAATGCAGATCTTTCTTTACGAGTGGTGGCCCATTGTTCGAAGGGGCAGGATCTACCGCAACCTGGGCCGGGCAAGTGTTCGCGTGGTGGCGGTGAACGCCCCGGAGCGTTGACAGGCAGGCTTGCATCGTCGTGCGGGCAGCGGCATCTAATTGCCAGGCTGCTTTCTGACCCGTCGTTCGCGCAGTGAGTAACGCTGCGAGACGATCTCATACACGCACTGCAGAGGGGTAGTGGGCGAGGCGACGACTGCGCGCTGTTGCTGCCGACACCGGAAACGCAACTGGCCTTCTCCAGCGACTTGCTGGTCGAAGGTCGGCATTGGACTTGGTCCTACACAAAGACGGCGCTCCCGGCACGTTGAAATGAAATCCTGGATGAACAAAACTTCTCGAGGCACTTATGCCTAAACCAGAGGAGAAGTAACCATGCGATTCATGATGCTGATGATTCCCAAGGGATATGAGAAGGCGGCGGCTGGTTTTAAACCGGACCCGAAGGCTATTGCCGCGATGACCAAATACAACGAATCGTTGAAGAAGGCCGGTGTGCTGCTCTCGGTGGATGGTCTGCAGCCGCCCTCGACGGGCGCGCGCGTCTCATTCAAGGGTGGCAAGCCCACGGTGACCGACGGCCCCTTCGCAGAGGCAAAGGAGACGCTGGGTGGCTACTGGATCATTCAGGTGAAGTCGAGGGACGAAGCGATCGAATGGGCGTCGCGCTGTCCGGGTTCGGAAAACGAAGTCATCGAGATTCGGCAAATCGAGGAGGGGTGTTAGTGAGTCTTCGGGCAGTGGCACGTCAATTCACCTGTCGGGCGAACTGCGCAACACGCTTGCCGCGTGAAGATGCAGCACATTCCCTACCGGGCGCCACGCTGGATTGGGAGCGAGTCACGGGGCCGCCAATAGCTCACTATGCATTTGATAGCTGCTAAGGATTACTGGATGTGCGTAAAAGCCATATTTTTCTCTCAGTAATTCCTTGGTTCGCTGTATCTGCAGGCGACGCATTGCTGCATACTCAAGCGCGCTCGCAGCCGACGCCACGGTGTCTGGTCCTACAAAAAAACGGCGTTCCCAGCGCTTTGAGTGCACTACCGGATGAGAAAAACTAAGGGAGGCCGGACGGTGCGTTGCGTGCTGGCACCTGAGAGCATCCGCGAGGCAGCTGCTTGGCTGGCGCAGTACGAACGATTCTGGGATGGGCGGCTCGACGCTTTGGGCTGCCATCTCTACCACCAGAAGGAGATAGCCCCATGGCCAAAAAAGACGAAGCCGGCAAACACCCAGGGTTCCGCCTCAACTGCCACTACGACGCCGCTCCCGAAGCAGTCTGGCAGACGCACGAGTCTCAGTTACGCTGACGCCTCGATGGTTCATCGGGCATGTTTTTGGAGGGCAGCATGATCACGCTCTACGGATTCGGACACGTTCATCGGCAGGTGATCGGCGAGACGCGCGACCTCAGGGTGCAATGGGCGCTCGAGGAAACAGGAATGCCCTATCGCGTCCACGCCCTTGATCACACGGGCGGCGAGCTCGACGGTCCGGCCTATAGCCGGATCAGCTGTTTCCATCTGGTGCCGGCGATCGATGATGATGGTTTCATCGTCGCCGAATCGGGGGCGGTGCTTCTCTATCTCGCCGAGAAGGCAGGCAAGCTGATCCCGCCTGATTTCGAGGGTCGGACGCGGGTCGTCCAATGGTGCTTCGCCGCGCTCACCACGGTCGAGCGGCCATTGATGGATATCCTGCTGATCGACAAATTCGGCGGCGGCGAGGGTGCTGAAAACCGGCGGGCGGAGATGGTCAAGGCGGCCGGCCGTTGGTTCGATGGGTTGGAGCGCAGGCTGGTCGGCCAAGAGTGGATTGCTTGCGCCGATTTCACGGTCGCAGACATTCTCCTCGCCACCGTTTTACGGGAAATCCGCAAGACCGATCTCATCGATCCCTATCCGCGGCTGAAGGCCTATTACGCGCGGGCCCTGGCGCGCCCGGCCTGGCAGCGAACCCTCAGCCTCTACTCAGAGCGGCTGGGCGTGACCGTGGCGGACATTCGCTGAGGCCGCGCGCCGCGACGGCAATCACGCCTGTGCAGGACATGTTCTACGGCGACCGCATGGGAATGTTGCGAGATCCGTTTGGACACATCTGGGTGCGGTTGAGCCATCAAGAAGGGGTGGCGCCGCAAGAGATTAAAAGACGTGGCGGTGCGCTGTTTGTATAGGCGGCGCCGTGAATCGACTTCAAGCAAGTAGGCCGAATTGCAACCAACCCGAGAGGACGCACGATGACAGGTACTGAAACCCTGAGGGCAGCGACTGAGCTGGTGCAGCACGATCGCCGCTTTCTGGGCGACAGCGACGAATATCGCAAGGCCCGCCTTGCGCTGCTGGCCGAAGAGATTGAGTTGCGCAGGCATATTGAGAGGGTCGCGGTTCAGCGGCGGTGGCTGCCTGAAGGGCGCGGGACTGACTGGTACCCGAAGCTTGAGTACGACCAGTGAAATATCTCAGCATCAAGACGCAGGGCACTCACTGCCTCCGTCAACCGCTCACGACTTACCCACACGGGCAGGCGTGAATCGCGTGGATGTTTGTCAAAACCCTGACAACACCACATTTTTTTGCATTTTTTCAATGAGGTAATCACAATGACCAAGAAAACCGTAAAAGCTATTCCCGATGGCATGAATTGTTTGACAGCCTATTTGACCTGCGACTGTGCCAGTGACGCGATCGCGTTCTACAAAAAAGCGTTTAACGCTGTTGAGGTATCGCGAATAGCCGGCAAGGACGGCAAGATCATGAACGCGATGATCCGTATTGACGACTCGGGGTTGATGGTCATGGATGAGTTTCCAGCCATGAAGGCGTTGGGGCCGAAATCGCTGAAAGGGTCACCCGTCACGATCCACATGCAAGTGGCTGACGTTGATGCAGTCGTCAAACAGGCAGTTGCTGCAGGCGCAACGCTTCACATGCCCACGGCCGACATGTTTTGGGGAGATCGCTATGCCCAGCTTGAAGACTCCTTCGGTCATCACTGGTCAGTGGCGACCCACGTGCGCGATGTAAGCCCGGAAGAAATGCAGGAAGCAATGGCCAAAATGTAAAGCAGCCATGTGCGAACCAATCACGTTGAAAGGATGAATATGACGATCACCAATGCCCTGGCCAGCGTGGCCGTGAAAGACATCAGCCCTGCGGTGCAGTGGTACGCAAAGTCATCGGGCGGCCCGCAGATTCAACGCCGATGCCGGAACTGGTCGAATGGAAATTCCCCAGTGGCGGCTGGCTGCAAGTCTACGCCTTGCCAGAACGCGCCGGGTCGTGTTCGTGCACCTTAGTCGTTGCCGACATCGACTTGGAAGCGACCCGGCTCGAAAAGCTGGGTGTCTCCACTGGCGCTCAGATGGGCGGGCAAGTCAAGGTGTTCATGGTCAAGGATCCGGATGGCAACGGCATTGCATTTGCCCAAGCGCCCGATGAAGCCGCCGCGAAATGAGGCAAGAGCCGACGGGTTCCTCCCACAAACGCAGTTCAACAACCAAGAAGGTTCGGCACGCTCAGTGACTACGAAGCAATCTCGACGGTCGCGGTCAAGGCTCAACATACCCCGTCTCGCCGCCGCACCCTGCATGCGAGCGCGCTGGGCCTGGTCGAAGATTTCCATCTGACTGCCGACTGCGCTGCGCAATCCGGACATTCACCGGAGTACCAGGTCTTGCTCCCGTATGAGGGCGCTGTCAACTGGCGGGTCGGAGCCAAAGCCGCGCTGCTGGATTCCAACAGCGTACTCTTCGTCGGCGCGAAAGAAGACTACTCGGAAAGTCATCTGGTCGCCGGCGTCGGGCATGCCAGCATCATCATCACGCCGTGCCTGTTCATGTTGCAGGAGCTGTGCGGGCAACGGATCCCCGCGCAACATGCCGGCTTCAAAAATGTATCCGGAACAACAACCCCGCGCGCGCAAATCTTGCTCCATCGCCTGATGCACCTGGGTGCGGCAGGAGGCGACCCGCTCGAAGGCGACGAGTTGACAATCGCCCTGCTGCGCGAAGCGCTGGCCGACACTGGGCGAGTGCTTCGATCCCCACCGCTTCGCGTTGTTGACCGGGCCAAGCAGTACCTGCACGCGCGCGGCTGCGAACCCTTGACGCTCGACGAGGTAGCGCGCGCCGTCGGGGTGTCGGGTGCCTATCTCACGCAGGCTTTCATGCAGTGCGATGGCGTGCCACTGTATCGCTACCAGACGCGACTGCGATTGAACCGCGCGCTCGTCGATCTGCCGCGGTGCCAAGACATCACGGGACTGGCGCTGGACCTCGGGTTTTCCAGCCACGCGCATTTCAGCAACGTCTTCAGGGCGCACTTTGGAATCGCGCCATCAATCTTTCGCGATCACGCGACAGGAGCGCGCCGTCCACGCGCGACTCTGGTGTCTCAGCAATGGGCGAGAGAAAACGGTGCAAGGGCGGAAAAAACTGACTCGACCTGAAGAATCTGTAAGCCAAGTGCGTCCGATCTGGTCAAACTCTCCCCAATGCCCGTGAACCGCTTCCATGTTGATGGCAATCGAGTTCATCGCGCTCTACACGTTCCGCACGCTTTTTCACTTACACCAAAGCCAAGGAGAGAACCTCATGACCACCACGACACAACAAACCCCATCCTCCGACAATGAAGACATCAGGGCGCTGCTCAAGACCGTTATCAAGGCACTTCATGACAAGGATGCCGGTGCCGTCGTCGCTCAGTTCGATCCGAGCGCGGTCATTTTCGATCTTGCGCCGCCGCTATCACACAACGTCGATCAGCAAGGATGGCAGGACTGGTTTGACACTTGGGAAGGGCCGGTCGAGCGGAAATCACGCGACTTGAAATTCACTGTGATGGGCGATCTTGCTGTTGTTCATGGGCTCTATCATGAAAGAGCAATCACCAAGGACGGTGGTGAGCCCGCCGAGTGGTGGATGCGCGCAACCGTAGCTCTACGAAAGGACGCAGGCCGCTGGAGGATCATCCACGAGCATACGTCCGTCCCGTACCACATGGACGGCAGCTTCCGTGCCGCCACCGACCTCAAGCCATGATGAACCCCAACGAAACACCGGCATTCGCAGACGGCACTGCCGTTGCGCGCATCACTCAGTCTGGCCGCGTGGTCGCGCTTGCTGGAGTCATCGCTCCCTTGCTCCTCATTGGTTGCCTGAAGTTCACGACGGTGGAAATCGAGGCGTTGAAGCCCTTGATTGGCGGCACGCCGTGGCTAGTGTAGCGTCTCATATATATTGAACTATTTGTTGATCCACCACTCCAAAGTTGATCCTTGCAATTTTGGAGTGGTGTCAACATGAATTTGCGCAG
>JAYUGL010000143.1:0-33902 GCA_043738385.1 Sterolibacteriaceae bacterium | reverse complement strand
GACAAGGAGCGAGACGAGTTCCAAGCCGCTGAGGGAGGAGAGAAACTTCTGCATACGAACATCCTTTCTGGTATTGAGTTTGGCCTGCCGGACAAATTTGTAGCCAATTGAGAAGTGATTCTGTGATGATCATGCACGGATTGGTAGGGTACGGTATCGGCGCGCGTCAAGGTAGTTGTCGCCTCAGTCATGCAGCCAACGGTTGAATATCGTTGCTGGCCAAATGCGTCTGTCTTTATGCTGGAGTCGCGTTCGGGATTGAGCGTGACGGCGCCGAGCCACATCACCTTGTACTCACGGTCGGAAAGAGTCTCATGTAGCGGCAGCTCGCTGTCGATCGCCAACTTCGAAGCCAGTCGCCCCGCCAGGGCGGGGCTGACATATTTGCCACCCTACACGACCTTTCAGGTTGCGGCCGTCAACTGCTCGCCGGCACTTTCCTTGTTCAGATAACCGTCACCCCCAGCCTTGAAGACCTGAATGGCATACCCCTCTCGGGGAACACGCTCAACATCAGAATGGGGCAGTCTGAATGCTCGCGCTTGAGCGCTTCGAGCAGTTCCATTCCACTGCGGCCAGGCATGGAATAGTCGAGAACCGCCACATCCCATTCGATATTGCGCCAAAACTCAAGCGCTTCATATCTACCCTTCAGTCCGGCGGACGGCGCCTTGCTGTTCCACCTGCTCATTTGAACCCGCGCGGACACCATCGTCGATATTTCTGACTTCGACTGGTCGCGATGCCACGGCAACCGGCGTAAATGTAATGGTCAGTGCTGGTCCAAGTGGCGCATCAACGCTCCCGCGCGGCGTGGCGCAACACCTGCGTGACCGGCTCCACCAGGTACTGAAGCGGCGTGCGCTCCTCCCCCTTGATGTATACCTCGGCCGGCATGCCGGCCAACAGTTTCAGGTCGCCCGCTGCTGTCAACGAGGCCGGGTCGGCTTCGACCAGCACCGAGTAGTAGGGCACATTGTTCGCACGGTCGATCAGGCGGTCCCCCGAAATGTAGATCACCTTGCCATGCACCAGTTGCGTCGTGCGGTATTTGAATGCGGTGAAACGGATGTCTGCCAATTGGCCGCGCTGGATCCGGCTGATGTCCTCGGTGCGAATCCGCGCTTCCGTCACCAGCCGGGGGGCGTCCGGCACAATGTCGGCAATGGTTTCACGCGGCGGGATCACCGAGCCGGGCGTTGAATACTTCAGGTCAATGATTTCACCGCTGGCCGGCGCCGTGATCACCTGGCGCGCCGACGCATCGACCGACTTGCGCTGCTCCTGCTCGATCTCGGACAGCCGCGCCGCCGTTACCTTGAGCTGGTCACTGGCTTGCTGGCGGTAATCGCTTTCCAGCGAGCGGATGCGCAGGTCTGCATCCACTGTACGCTGCTGCGCGCGCGCCAGCTCCGAGCGCCGTTCCTCAATTTTCACGCCGTAATCGGCCACGGCGCCTTCGAGCTGGGCAATGCGGTTGGCCGAGATGAAGCCGTCCTTCAGCAGCTTGCGATTGGTCTCAAGGTCGATCTTCTGGAATTTCATCGATTCGCTCGCCTGCGTGATCTGCGCGCGCAGCGCGACAATTTCCTCCCCCACCTTTTCGCGCTGCGCGTGCAGCAGCCGCACCTGTCCCACCATGGCATCACGCCGCGCGTCGAACAGCGAGCGCTCCTTGGCCATCTGCTCGGCCAGGCGCGAGTCGGTTTTCGCGGTCTCGATCACGTCGGGCGGGAAGACAATCGCGCGCGCCATGGTCTGCTCCGCGTCGAGCCGCGCCAGGCTGGCCTGCTCGGTCTTGACGCGATAGTCCAGTCGGTTCTTGTCGGCATCCACCGACACGTCGCCCAGCACCAGCAGCGGCTCGCCCTGCCGCACACGCTGGCCGTCGCGCACCAGCACCTCGCGCACAATACCGCCTTCGGCGTGCTGCACCGGACGCCGGTTCAGGTCCACCTTCACAAACGCCTGTGCCACCACGGCGGACGACAGCGGCGCGAACGTCACCCATGCCGCTACCGGCAGCAACCCGCCGATAACCACGGCCATGCCCCAGTACGTCAGGCGGCGCGCCTCGCGCAGGTGGGGCAACAGGGGATCATTGGCCGCGAGAGCGTGCATCGAGCCCTTCATGACACTTTCTCCATAGGTACAGCAGGCGCATGGTGGGAACCAGCGTGCGCTGATGCGCCGGCGGCGCGCGGCATCACCACCACCTGCCCGCCGCCCGTATTCCGGCCCGGCTGCTTCATCGCCTGCATCACCTCCGCCACGCTGCCGTACTGCTGCACACGGCCGGCTTCCAGCACCAGCATCTTGTCCATGTGCTGCACCAGCGTGCTGCGGTGCGTGACCACAACCACGGTCACCTGCCCGTTCAAGGCCTTGAGCGCATCTCCAAGCGCCAACTCGCCGGCGCCATCAAGGTTGGAGTTGGGTTCATCCAGCACCAGCAACTTCGGGTCACCGTACAGAGCCCGCGCCAGAGCGATGCGCTGGCGCTGCCCCGGCGACAGCATCACGCCCATGGCGTCGATCACGGTGTCGTAGCCCTCGGGCAGCGTCAGGATCAGCTCATGCACGCCGGCGCGTTGCGCCGCCTGCACCACCTTTTCCGAGTCGACCTCGCCCAGGCGCGCGATGTTGTCTGCGACGCTGCCGGGGAACAGTTCGACGTCCTGCGGCACGTAGCCGAGCCAAGGGCCGAGTTCTTCGCGCGGCCATTGCGCCAGGTCCACGTGGTCCAGCCGCACCACGCCGGCATTGGGCTTCCAGAGGCCGGTGAGCAGGCGCACCAGGGTCGACTTGCCGGCGCCGCTGGGGCCGATGATGGCCAGCGATTCGCCGGGTTCAAGGCTCAGCGATACGCCGGCCAGAATCATCCGTTCGCTCTGCGGCGGCCGGTACACCAGGCCCTCTGCATGCAGCCGGCCGGTCGGTGCCGGCAGTGTCATGCGTTGCGGCTGGCGCTCGGCGGCGCCCAGCAACTCGGCCAGGCGCGCGTAGGCAAGACGCCCCTCGGCCAGCACACGCCAGCTGCCCACCACCTGTTCCACCGGCGCCAACGCCCGGCCCAGCAGGATGGTGCAGGCGACCAGAATGCCCGGCGTACCCTCGCCGCTAATGACAAGGTAGGCACCGAGCGCCTGCATCAGTACCTGCACCGACTGGCGCGTCATTCGCGTGAAGGCCACCATCGCCACCGACTTGCGCGCGGTCGGCCCCTGCAGCGCGGTAACCCTGGCGTTGAGATTTCGCCAGCGCCCAACCAGCGCGTCACCCATGCCGAGCGACTGCACCACCTCGGCGTTTTGCATTGAGGACTCAAGGTAGCGCGTGGCCTTGGCGGCTTCGATTTGCAGCGCTTCGATGTCGCGGCGCGTGATGCGGTCATTCACCACGGCAAGGATGAGCATCAGCAGCGAGGCACCGGCGGCGGCCATGCCCAGCACCGGATGCGCCAGCCAGATGACGGCGACGTAGACGAATGCCCAGGGCGTGTCGAACAGCGCCAGCAGCCCCTGGGCTGAGAACAGGTTGCGCAGCGCCGCGACATCGCGCAGCCCTTCGGACGGCGCGCGCTCGGCGCGGCTTGCCGATTTGGCCAGCATTACCTTGGCCACTGTGGGCGAAAGCTGCTCGGCGATCAGGTTGCCGGCGACGCCCTGCAGGCGGCTGCGCAGGTAATCCAGCATCAGCATCAGGCCGAGCGCCACGGCCATGCCGAGCAGCAGCACCAGCAGCGTTTCGTGGCTTTGGCTGGTCAGCACGCGGTCGAATAACTGCAGCATGAAGAGCGCGGGGGCCAGCAACAGCAGGTTGACGAAAAAGGAGAAGCCCGCGACAAAAATGAGCGGTCGTTTGAGGAGTTGGAAAAGTGGTTTCATGGCTTTGCTGGATTCCATTGGTTGCTGCCATCCGCGTTTGCGGGCGGGCGGCAGTGAGTCATGCGCCGACCTTGATGTCGTTGTTGTCGAACGTGTCCGCCGGATTGCTCAGCGTCAGCGTCGCCACCAGCGTGCGGTTGGCCGCGCCGAGGCCGTCCGAATCGTAGTACAGGTTACCCGTCGCGCTGTCGTAGATCACATGCACCGCCGCGCCCACCGTGTCCCCCGCACCTCCGCCGTTCGACGACGCGAACTCGGTCGCCGACAGCGTACTGCCACTCGCCGTCGTGAGTGCCGTGAACGTCGCCAGCGACAACTCGATCAGGTCGCTGTCTGCGCCAGAACTCGACGCGTTGAAGTCGGTCACCGAGTCGACCGCGTTCGGTGCGGTATCGAAGATGAATGTGTCGTTCCCACTTCCACCGCTGAGCGTGTCGGCGCCACCGCCACCTACCAGGACGTCATTGCCGGCACCACCTGAAATCGTGTCATTTCCGCCGCCGCCGATCAAGCCATCGTCGCCGGCCCCACCCGACAAGGTCTGGTCGGCCAAAGGTACCGCGTAGGCGACGGCTGTGCCATTTCCCGCATCGGTCGCACCCTGGAATCCGGCGGCCGAAAACACCCCTTGAAGCGCGATCTCGGCGGTTTGTACGCCATCGTTTACCAGCAAGGTGCCGCCCGTCGCTGTCGAGTTCGTCAGGTAGCTCAGCGTCGTGCCGATGCCGAACACCATGTCCGCGAAATCAATCTGATCGCCGGCGTTGAAACCGGAGACCGTGCCGGTGAAGGCCGACGAATGATCGAGCTTTAGCGTACCGTCGCCGCCATTGGCGAAGCTGGTGTCCTCAGTGGAAGCGCCACCGAACTCGAGCGTCGCCGTTCCGCTGATCGTCGCGCTGCCGCTACCTGTGACGCCGCCGTGGACAGTGACGTTAGCGTTGTTTGCCCACAGGCTGCCGGAGTTGACCAGGTCGCTTTCGATCACCAGGCCACCGCTGCCGGTGGCTTCCAGCGTGCCGGAGTTGCTGATGGCAAGGGCACCGGTATCGATCACCAGTGCATGACTGCCGTCGGCGACGATCGTGCCGGCGTTGACCAGCGTCATCTGCCCGGCGCCGATCTGGCCGGCACCTGAAATGGTGTTGTCGACGTTGTCGAGCGTCGCATTGGCCGCGCCGCCGAAGATGACGTTGTGGCTGTCGTCCGACAACACCACATGCCCGCCGCCTTGTAGCGTCAGGCTCTCGACGAGTACTTCGAGCTGCGTCCCGTTGCCCGTGGAGCCGAGCGCGATGGTGCCGCTGTTCTCGACCACGCCGCCGAGCGGCAGGATCGCACCATCGGCAATCGTCATCGTGCCCGCATTGACCGTCACCGGCTCGACATTGAACTCGAAGTTCGCCGCGCCCAGGTCGGCGGCGTGAACGCCCTGCACCATGATCGTCGAGCCGTTGGCCAGCGTAATCACCGCATTGCCGTTCGCGTCGTCGGCGATCGCCAGATCGGCCAAGCCATTGACACCGGCAAAACCGATCAGGTCGATCTTGTCGGCCGCGGCGTCGAAGCTGTGGACCGTATCGTGCGCGATCGGCTGGGCGAAGACCAGCAGGTCGGCGGCGGACGATGCGGTCAGGTGGTCGTCGCCGGAAAGCGCAAAGATCGGCGAGCCCGGTGCATAGGCTTCAACATTGTCGCGGACGACTTCGCTGCCTGCTGTGCCGTCGGCATTGGTCCAGGTCATCGTGACCGGCAAAACCATGGCGCCCACAAAATCCGCTGCGGTCGTGACCGTCAGCGTGTCCAGGCTGTTCTTGTCCACCGTCCAGGTGCCGTCGCCGTTGTTGGTGCCCTGGTTCAGAGTCCAACTCGCGGGTACCCCGGAGATGGTCACCATGACGGCATCCACTTGGCTGGCTACATCGGCCAGGCCCAGATTGATCGGACTTCCGGCAACTCCCGCCGGGCCGAGGGTGCTGTCGTAGACGACGAAGTCCGTTCTCGCTAGCGCCGCCACTTGCGTGGCGGTCACTCCGTTGAGGGTCGCCACTTGCACCCGGTTCGCAGTGTTGCTCCAGTCAGTATCGAACCAGATTTCAGCGAGGTTGGTCGTTGAGTTGAATACGACCGCATACGTATTGGTCGCATTTCCGGCGACGGTGGTTGTAATCAGCGTTGTCGTTTGCGTGCCAGTAATTACATCAACGTGATTGTCATCGTTGTTGTTGATCTGGTTGATGGTCCCGCGCGCTTGGAAGTCTGCAGCAAGAAGCGTCGTGCCTGCCGAACTCGCGGCGGTGGTGAAGCTGACACCGCCTGCCGCAGCCCCACCCAGAAGACCGATCTTGTCGGTGCCGGCTCCTGCGGCGTAGTCCGTGATCGTGTCCGTGCCGCCGTTGCTGCGTAACCGGAACTGGTCAGCTCCGCCATTTCCGGTCAGCGTGTCGTTGCCGGCCTGGCCGTTGATCGTGTCGGCTCCGCTGCCGGCAACGATGATGTCGACACCGGACGAGCCATTGATGTTGAAGGCCTCGGTCTGATTGCCCAGATTGAGGGTCAGCCCGGATGTGGTGAGCGTGACGTTCTCGATGTTCGCGATCTGGCCGTCGCTGCTGCTGGTGAAACTTGCCCCCACGTTGAGCGTGTCGGTATTGGCCCCGCCGTCAAGCAGGATATCGTTCTGGGCACCATTGATGATGTCATTGCCGCCGGCCGTGCTGATGCTATCGGCAGCCGAGCCACCGGTGACGGTATCGGCACCCGAAGAGCCGGTAATGGTGAAGCCCTCGGTCTGATTCGACAGGTTCAGCGTCACCGCCGTTGTGAGCAACACGTTCTCGACGCCTGTGATCTGCCCGTCGCTCGCGCTGGTGAAGTTGGCACCCACGTTGAGGGTGTCGCTACCAGACCCGCCGGCCAGCAACGTGTCGTTGTCAGCGCCGACGATCGTGTCATTTCCACTGCCCGCGGTGATGGTATCGGCACCCGAAGAGCCGGTGATGTTGAAGGCCTCGGTCTGATTGGCCAAGTTCAACGTCACTGCAGCTGTAAGCAGTACGTTTTCAATGTTCGCGATCTGGGCGTCGCTCGTGCTGGTGAAGTTGGCGCCGACATTGAGCGTATCGGTATTGGTTCCGCCGTCGAGCACGCGGTCATTCTGCGCACCGACGATCGTGTCGTTGCCCGAGCCGCCAAATATCCAATCGGCGCCGCTTCCCCCAGTAAGCGAGTCAGTGCCACCAAACCCATAGATGGCTGTGTCGGAAACACCGGCCGTGAAGGTGTTGGTACCGCTGGTGCCAAGATAGAGATCGACCACGCCTGCTGTGCTGCTGCCGTCGGTTACCTGTAGCGTGCCTGACACAGCAGACGCTTGCTCAGTGGGTGTCAAGTTTGTGGTGGCGCCGCTGGTGATGGTTGGATTGCCGAACGCGGCAGCAAACGGACTCTGGAGCGACAGAGTCGCATTGTCCGGGTCGGTCGCGACGAAACTGATCGACGTATCGGTGATCGTCAGACCCGAAATGACCGGAGCATCGTTGACGGCAATGACATTGATCGTCACGCTCTGCGTCGCACTGGTGTCGGTTCCGTCGCTCGCGACGATGTTCACGATGCGATTCGTTGTCGTCGGCGCGTCGCTGGTGTTGTTGTACTGAATGCCATCGAGGATCGACTGATAGATTGCCTTCGACGCCGAGCCGCTGATCGCGAGCACGCCGGTGCTCGCGACATAGCTCACGCTCAGGCCCGCGCCGCTCGCCGCTGACGCCGCGCTGGCGTTGAGCGACAGCGATTCGGCCGTGTTGCCATCCGGCCGCGCCGCCAACGTGGCGGTGAGGCTGCTGAGGTTCGCCGAATCGACGTCGGTGACGGTTGCCGCAGGTGCGATCACGACCGGCGTTTGCTCCGTGAAGCTGGCCGTCGCGTCGTTGCCTGCGGCGGCGCCGTTCAGATCGAGCACTGGCGCGTCGTTGGCGCCATTGATGGTCACCGTCAGCACCGCGGTGTCAGTCAGGCTGCCGTCCGAGACGGTGTAGTTGAAGCTGTCGGTCAGCGTGCCGCTGGTGTTGAGCGCCTGCACGGCGCTGTCGGCTTCGTTGACCACGTAGGTATAGCTGCCGTTGGCGTTGAGCGTCAGCGTGCCGTGGCTACCGGTCAACCCGCTGCCGAGCGTGCCCGACGTGCCCGCGCCTTCGGCCGCACCGGCTCGAATCGCGCTCACGGCCAGGCTCGCAGCGGCAGTGTCCACGTCGGTATCGTTGGTCAGCACGTTGCCGGTGGCGTTGCTGCCACCCGACGCGTTGGCGACTCCGCCCTTCTCCGTCGCGCTGCCGGTGTCGTTGACACCGACCGGCGCGTCGTTGGCGCCGTTGATCGTCACCGTCAGCACGGCAACATCGGTCGCGCCATGATCGTCCGACACGGTGTAGTTGAAGCTGTCGGTGATGGTCTCGCTGCTGTTCAGCGCCTGCACGGCGCTGTCTGTTTCGTTGACGACGTAGGTGTAGGTGCCATTGACGTTGAGCGTCAGCGTGCCGTGCGCGCCCGTCAGACCGCTGCCCACGGTGCCCACCGCTCCTGCGCCTTCTGCCGCACCGGCTCGAATCGCGCTCACCGTACGGCTGGCGCCGGTGTCCACGTCGGTGTCGTTGCTCAGCACGTTGCCGGTGGCGTTGCTGCCGCCGCTGCCGTTGTTGGTGCCGCCCTTCTCGGTGGCAGTGCCGCTGTCGTTGACACCGATCGGCGCGTCGTTGGTGCCGGTGATGGTGATCACCAGGTTGGCCGTCGAGGTCGCGCCGTGTTCGTCGGTCACCGTGTAGGCGAAGGTGTCGGTCACGCTGGCGCCCTGCGCCAGCGCATTGGTGTCGGGGTCGCTGTTGTCCAGCGCGTAGCTGTAGCTGCCGTTGCCGTTGATGGTCACGCTGCCGTAGGTGCCCGTGACGCTGGTTCCGACGTTGCCCGCCACGCCGGCCACCGCGGCCACGCTCAGCGTGTGCCCGGTGTCGACGTCGGTGTCGTTGGTCAGCACGTTGCCCGCCGCGCTGGCGTCGCCCGGCTCGGCCAGGTTGCCGCCGTCCTGCACGCCGGCTTCTTTGACCGGGTCAGTCGCGTTGGTGTCGCCCACCGCCACCGGCGCGTCGTTGGTGCCGGTGATGGTGATGACGACCGCCTGGGTGGTGGTCGAGCCGTGGCCGTCGTCGACCGTCACGGTGTAGGTTTCGCTGGCGGTCTGACCGGCGGCGAGGTACTGCGCCGCCGCGTTGTTCAAGGCGTAGGTCCAGCCCACCGAGCCGCTGGCGGCGTTGGCCGCTTCGCTCACCGGCGCCAGCGAAAACACGCCCAGCGCCGTCTGGCCGGCGGCCGGGGCAAAGGTGGCGATATGGCCGTCGGCCAGGTCGACGTCGGTGAAGCTGATGGTGCCGGCGGCGCTGAGCGCATCGGTCAAGGATGGCGTGGTATCGGCATCTTCGACCACCGCGCCGCTTTGCGCGGCGCTGGTGATGCTGACCCCGTCGTTGGTGCCGGTAATCTGCAAACTTACAGTCGCCCAGCTCAGGGTCCCATTACCGAGTCGGATTGCATAAGTGAAAGTGTCAACTATTGACTGACCAGCGGCGAGAGCCTGTAACTGACCCGCCGCCGACGGGTCGTATCCGACTTTTCCGTCTAACGTAATCCAAATTGACGCGCCAAGTGCGCTACGGTCAGCGCTCAACGCCTCTGTCCTGGCCATATCTTGCAGCAAAAGGTCTGTGGGCCTTATACCGCCAGCACTTACTCCATCATCGAGCGAATAAAGCGTCTTGGCTGCGCCGCCAAGATCGTTCCCCATCACGTCAAGGATGCGTATTGAATCTTCGGTGAAACCGGTGAATGCGTCGTTCGTGGCCTGCGGCGTGTTACCGAAAGAAACTATCGAAATTGCCATGATCTATTTCCCCTTGTGGATCTTATTAAAGGTAAAAATCTGCTAAGTTGAGCGTCGCGTGGCTGTAGCTGCCGGGATTGGTGATCGTCACCGTTGCCGTGCTCGAGTCCCCGTCTGCGTCGGTCACGTTAACGCCCATCTTCAATCAATGCCTAACTTTAACCAGCCTTATCTAGCAAGGGCATGAGAGCAATGTCCTCTTTTTCCTATTGGTAAGTACCAAGAGGTGGGGCGAAAAACAGGACTTTTGTCCTAGAGTGACCGAACGACCATCTCGTACTTCATGACCATGTCGACCGCCGGACACGACACCACGGCGGCGACCACGGCCAGCACCATGCGGTACTCGCCGAAAACCCCGGCCTGCTGGCTCGCCTTAAGAATGAACCAAAGCTGATTCCCCGCTTCATCGAAGAGTCGATCCGCTGGGCGTCGCCGGCGCAACACTTCATCCGTTCCGCCCCACGGGACTGCGAGATCAGCGGGGGCAAGATCGCCAACGGCGATCTGATCTGGTCTATCTCTCTTACCTCTCGGGCAACCGCGACGAAGACGAGTTTGCCGATCCTTTCACCTTCAAACCGGACCGCTTCCCCAACCGCCATCTCGGTTTAGGCTACGGCGGCCACACCTGCGGCGGGCAACACCTGGCGCGGCTGGAAATGCGCTGTCTTTGGCAAGAACTCATGCCGAGACTCGATTCGGTGGAGATGACCGGCCCGGTGAAATGGGTTCACTCCGAATTCGTTTGCGGCCCGAAATCGGTGCCGATCCGCTACTCGATGCACTGAGGAAATCGTCAGCATGCGCCCAGCCCCATTTCGCCAATGGCAACGCGCTACTTGCGGCGAGATCTACGACGAAGCGATCTGCCGGTACCCGCTTCGAGGACATCCCGGACGGCTGAATTTGCCCGAGTTGCGGCTCGCCCTAATGTGACTGCACCCTGCTGGGAGCGTGAATTGCGGCGGCGTATCGGTGCATTTCACCGGCGGTTGAAGAACGCGCAGACAGACAAGAAACAATGGTCGGCGTCGGCGCCGGTGCCGATAGCAAGCGCGCGGGTTGAAGATCAGTGCGCATGGCCGAATTCCAGAGATAGAACCCGCCGGCCGTGAAAGCAAAAAGGCCAAACAGCGCTCACTGTTTGGCTTTTTCGTTTCTGCGTCGTCTGTCGGGGCTGGTAGCGCAGCGCTGGTACTGATTGCGCTTACTTGATGAATCATCAATAAACGCTGTCAATAGGCATTCACCGGACCCCTGTAATCACGCCGCTAACAAGGCGGATTTGCCCGCACCCCGAGCCAGACGTTACTCAACACTTACCGCTGGATTCCCGCACATATAACTTGATGTGTTGGCCGAGCAGAGCGTCAATGGGGCACCGCCGCGGTCGTCGTGGCGGGCACACCAGGAGATCTTCATGAACACCAAGCCACCCAGCCGCAAGACCAAGACTTCGCCCTCCCCTGCCGAACGTAAAGTCCCACCCCTTTCCCGGACCAGCAAAAAACCCGTCGCCGCCGCGTCGCCAAAATCTCCCTGCAAAAAGCCGTACCAAGACCACCCTGCCTGCCGTTATCACTGTAACGCCGGCTCCCACCGCTCTGCTCCGGGACAGCAAGCAAGCGCGACTGATTTCCCTGCTCCGTACCCAGCCCGGCGCCACCATCTCCCAGATGATGACGCTCACCGGCTGGCAGGCGCATACCGTGCGGGGGCACCATCAGCGGTGTCCTGCGCAAGAAGCTCGGGTTGAACGTGACCAGCGAATCGGCTCCCGATGCTGGCGCGCGTATTTATCGGATCGTTGGGTCGGTTGCTGTATGAGCCCCGCTCCCCTCAAGGACGCAGGAAATGCCCTGCTCGCCTTGGCCACGATGGACAGGAAGACCCTGGCCAAACGCTGGGCAACCGTGTTCGGCTCCCCTGCCCCACCCGCGGCTCAGGTCACCCTGCTGCGCTCGGCCCTGGCCTGGCATTATCAAATCGGCCATGAGGCCGAAGCTGAACTGGCGCAGTTGTTGCGGCGCATGCGGCGCCATGCCACGTCATCGGCACCAGCGTCGGCCCTGGCGCCGGGAACACGCCTGTTGCGTGAATGGCAGGGACAAACCCACCACGTCACTGTGCTCTCGGGTGGGTTCTACTACGACAGTAAAACCTATGCCAGTCTCACGGCGATTGCCCGCCACATTACCGGTACCGCCTGGTCAGGCCCGCGTTTCTTTGGTTTGAAATCATGAAAGACGCGTTGCCCTGTGCAATCTACACTCGCAAATCTTCTGAGGAAGGATTGGAACAAGGCTTCAATTCTCTGGATGCCCAGCGCGAGGCTTGTGAAGCCTATATCTTGAGCCAAAAGGAACAGGGGTGGAAGGTGGTCACCGCCAATTACGATGATGGTGGCTTCTCCGGAGGCAACACCGAGCGGCCGGGACTCAAGAAACTGTTGGCCGACATCGCAGCACGTCGGGTCCGCATCGTAGTGGTTTATAAAGTGGATCGTCTCACCCGGTCGCTGGCAGACTTCGCCAAGCTGGTGGAACAGTTTGATGCGCAGGAGGTGTCGTTCGTTTCGGTGACCCAGCAGTTCAATACGACGAGTTCCATGGGTCGCCTGACCCTCAATGTGCTGCTGTCGTTCGCACACTTCGAACGGGAAGTGACCGGGGAGCGGATTCGCGACAAGATTGCCGCCAGCAAAAAGAAAGGGATGTGGATGGGCGGCTATGTGCCGACCGGGTATTTGCCGCATGAACGCACGCTGGTCATTGATGCGGACCATGCGGAACGCATTCGGAAGATTTACCACCCTATCTTGGGTTGGGCAATGTCCGACACCTGAAGGCGGAAATCGATCGGCGCGGTTGGGTCACCCCACTCCGCACATCACGCCGAGAGAGTATGACCGGCGGTCGACCGTTCAGTCGGGGGCATCTGTATCGCATTCTCAGTAACCCGATCTACATTGGTCAGATCGCCCACAAGGAAGCGAGATTCGAAGGTCAGCAGCCGGCAATCATCGAATGTTCCCTCTGGCAGGCGGTGCAAGAACAGTTGAAATCCAATAGGCATGCCTATCAACCCGCTCCACGGCAGCCGACCCCGGCTTATTGTCCGGACTGGCGTTTGATGATCAGGGGCGGCGCCTGGCGCCCACCCATACCAAAAAGGGAGCGAAGCGTTACCGGTATTACGTGGCACAAACGCTTGGGGCGACGGATCAAACCGATGCCAAAGCAGTGTGGTGGCCGACGCAGGCGTTGGAGACGGTCGTCATTGATGCCTTGACCAGGTTCCTGATCGACGCGTCTCGCCTGGTCAGCTTGATGGGAAACGTTCCGGCCGAGGAAACACGCACCCGATTGAAACAGGCAGCGGCTTTGGCGAAAACCTTATTGGCATCCCACGCGTGCGGCCGGATCGAAATCCTGAAGCGCATTGTGTCGCGCATCACGGTGCACCTAGACCATCTGGATATTATGGTGCGATTGGTGGCGGTGTGGACACCGTCCGATGTTGCTGCGACCGATGCATCGACCACACTGATCGAGGTGCCCTGGGAGCGTCATCAGACCCGTGCCGGGGTGAAGTTGATCGTCAAAGTCCCCGGCGAGGCGCTGAGGCGCGCACCGGATTCGACACTGGTCGCGACGATCAACAAATCACATGATTGGTTCGGACGATTGAAATCGGGACGCAGTGACGGTGTTCAAGCCATCGCTGACGAAGAGAAGGTCGACCGGTCGTATGCGCGGCGAGTGATCTATCTCGCGTTCCTTGATCCGGAGATCGTAAAACGTATCCTGCGTGCGGATCATCCGGTGAAATTAAATGCGACCCGCCTGCTGCGGATGACGCCGTTGCCTTTAGACTGGGCGGAACAGCGAAGACTGCTTGGGATGATGACCTGACAGAACCAATGAAGTAGTGATTCCAGGCCCGCAGTCGCGGGCCTTTCCAATAGGAATCCGGGACTGGCACAATGCCCAACAGAGAAAGCCGCATCAAAACGGGGCCATGCTATGGTGGAACGCCAAACAGAGAATACGGGTATCGCCCGAAGGCCCGCACGGTGCGGGCATCTGGAAAAGAAAAAGCCCTTCGCATGGAAGGGCTCAGACTCGGTGGCGGAGTGGACGGGACTCGAACCCGCGACCCCCGGCGTGACAGGCCGGTATTCTAACCAACTGAACTACCACTCCGCAGTGAAACCAGCGAAATAAAAGGGGCTGCACCAAGGCAACCCCTTAAATTCGACAGCGGCGAAATTTTAACACGTCGCATGCGGCCAATCCAGCACGGCGGCTCATTTTTTTAACGGCAGGCTCGCAATCTCAGAACGAACATCGTGGCCACGCGCTCGCGACGATCTTTTTTCAATGCAGTGCCAGAACGCTTGGAATTATAATGACGGACTGCTTGCCGAACCCTGCGCCATCTAACCCTGCGCCATCTGCGACGCAGCCTGATACTTAAGCGACTCTGCGAGGAACCATGGAACGCGAATCGATGGAATTCGATGTGCTGATCGTCGGTGGCGGCCCGGCCGGGCTTGCTGCGGCGATCCGTCTCAAGCAGGTCAACGCCGACATCAATGTCTGCCTGATCGAAAAAGGTTCCGAAATCGGTGCCCACATTCTGTCCGGGGCGGTCATGGATCCACGCGCCATTACCGAGCTGATTCCGGATTGGCAGGCGCTAGGCGCACCGCTCAATCAACCGGTGACGGGAGACGATTTGCTGGTCCTCTCCGAGACCGGCGCCACGCGCGTTCCCGACTGGCTGGTGCCGCGCAACTTTCACAACCACGGCTGCTATGCCATCAGCCTCGGCCAGGTCGCGCGCTGGCTCGGCCAGCAAGCCGAAGCGCTGGGCGTTGAAATCTATCCCGGCTTTGCCGGCGCCGAAATCCTCTACGACGACAAAGGCGCCGTTCGCGGCGTGGCGACCGGCGACATGGGTGTTGGTAAGGATGGCCAACCCACCGACGCCTATGCGCCCGGTATGGAACTGCTCGCCAAGTACACCCTCTTCGCCGAAGGCGCGCGTGGCCATCTGGGCAAGCAACTGATCGCCAAATACAAACTCGACGCAGGCAAGGATCCACAGACCTACGCCATCGGCGTGAAGGAACTGTGGGAGATCGATCCGGCCAAGGCCAAGCCCGGCCTGGTGGTCCACACCGCAGGGTGGCCGATGGACAGCGCCACCTTCGGTGGCGGCTTCCTCTACCACCTTGAGGACAACAAGGTCACGCTCGGCTTTGTGCTCGGACTCGACTACAAGAATCCCTGGCTGAATCCCTTCGAGGAAATGCAGCGCTGGAAAAAACACCCGGCCATTCTCGCCCATATTGAAGGCGGCAAACGCTTGAGCTACGGCGCGCGCGCCATCAATAACGGCTCGCCACAAGCCCTTCCCAAGACCGTATTTCGGGGTGGCGCACTGATCGGTTGCGATGCGGGATATATGAATGCGGCACGCATCAAGGGCAGCCACGCCGCCATCAAGTCGGGCATGCTCTGTGCCGAAGCCTTGGCCGATGCGCTTGCCGCCGGTCGTGCAGGCGATGAACTCGCCGCCTACCCGGAAGCCTTCGAAAAGAGCTGGCTCAAGGAAGAACTCGATCAGCAACGCAACTTCAAGCTCTGGTTCAAGAAAGGCGGATTGATCGGACAACTGATGACCGGTATCGAACAGTGGTTCCTGCCCAAGCTTGGCATCAAGAGCCCGCCGTGGACACTGCATGGAACGAAACCCGACCATTTATCCCTGCTCCCCGCGGCGCAGTGCGCAAAGATCGACTATCCGAAGCCGGATGGGGTGATCACCTTTGATCGTCTGTCCTCGGTGTTTCTGTCCAACACCAATCATGAAGAGAACGAGCCCTGCCACTTGACGCTGAAGGATGCCTCGGTCCCGATCCGCATCAATCTCGAACTCTACGATGCGCCCGAGCAGCGCTACTGTCCGGCCGGCGTGTACGAAATAGTGCGCGACGCCGAGGGCAACAATCCGCGTCTGCAGATCAACGCGCAAAACTGCGTGCATTGCAAAACCTGCGACATCAAAGATCCGACGCAGAACATCAATTGGGTCGTGCCACAGGGCGGCGAAGGGCCGATTTACCAGCAGATGTAGGCAGCAGTACTCGCATCGCTCCATGGAATCTCTCATCCGCTACGAGCACGGCATCGTCGCCATCGATTCGGGCTATCAAAAACCAATCTACGATGCCATTCACCTGATCGTCGACAACGGTCGCGCCGCCTTCATCGACAGCGGCACCAATTATTCCGTGCCGGCCATGCTGGCCGCGCTCGACGAATTCGGCATCCAGCGCCAGAACGTCGACTACGTCATCCTTACCCACATCCACCTCGATCATGCCGGTGGTGCCGGGCTGCTGATGCGCGAACTACCCGCAGCGCAACTCGTCGTGCACCCGCGCGGCGCGCGTCACATGGCCGACCCAGCGAAACTGGTTGCCGCAGTCTTCGAAGTGTATGGCAAGGAACAGACCCGCGCCATGTACGGCGACATTCTGCCGATCCCGCTCGACCGTATCGTCGAAACCGGTCACGAAAGCGTCATCACGCTGGGCGGTCGCGAACTGCTGCTGCTCGATTCTCCCGGCCATGCCAAGCACCACATCGTGATCCGCGACAGCCGCTCCGGCCACATCTTCACCGGCGATACCTTCGGCCTCTCCTACCGCCAACTCGATGCCGGCGGTCGCCAGTTTATTTACCCCACCACTTCACCGAGCCAGTTCGATCCGGTCGCCCTGCATCGTTCGGTCGACATGATCGCCGCCTTCAAGCCCGAGGCGGTCTATGTCACCCACTACAGCCAGGCACGTGATGTACCGCGGCTGGCGAGCGACATGCACCGCCTAATTGATGCGCAACTGGAAATCGCGCAGCGCGAAACAGGTAGCGGTACCGAACGCCACGAACGGATCAAACAGGGATTGGAGCAACTGATGAAAAAGGAAGCAGAGCAACAAGGCTGGAAGCTACAGGGCCGCGACGCAACAGATTTCTTCGCAATGGACATCGACCTCAATGCCCAAGGCATGGAGATTTGGCTGGATTCGCCACGCGCATGATTCCCCTTTCGGTACTTGATCTCGTCCCGGTCGGCTCAAACGACAGCGCGGCGGCCGCAGTGCATCGCGTGGGCGATCTGGCCAGACTTGCCGAACGCCTGGGCTACGTGCGCTACTGGTTTGCCGAACACCACGGCATGCAGAGTGTCGCCAGTTCTGCGCCGGAAATTCTGATCGGCCATGTCGCATCGGCCACCACAAAACTGCGCGTCGGCTCGGGCGGCATCATGCTGCCGAATCACGCGCCGCTGCGCATTGCCGAGGCGTTCCGCACACTTGCCGCGCTGCATCCGGGCCGCATCGATCTGGGCATCGGCCGCGCGCCGGGTTCCGACCAGACCGCCTCACGCGCCTTGCGCGCCGTCGATGGCGGCCATTTCCCGCAACTGCTGGGCGAAATGCTGACCCTGAGCGGGCAAGCCGAATTCCCGCCGAGCCACTGGATGAAGAATCTTGCCGCCATGCCCAACGATGCACCGCTGCCCCCTATCTGGATACTCGGTTCCAGCGGCGCCAGCGCGCACATGGCGGGCAGCGCCGGAATGGGCTACAGCTTTGCCAGCCACTTCAGCCCCGCGCCTGCGGCGCCCGCGTTCGAAGCCTACCGACAGAGTTTCGTGCCCTCGATACAATTTCCGCAGCCGCATACGATCCTGGGCGTTGCCGTGGTGTGCGCCGAAACGCAGGAAGAAGCGAACATCATTGCAACCAGCATGGACCTGCTTTGGGTCAGCATCCACCGCGGCGAATTCATCCCCTTGCCCAGCCCCGAAGAAGCCATGCGCTATCCCTATTCCACGGCGGAGCGTCGAATCGTCGACGAGCGTCGGGCGTTGACCGTCGTCGGCCCACCCGATCTGGTCGCACAGCAGATTGAATCAAAGGCGCGCGCCTGCGGTGCATCGGAAGTGATGGTCACCTCCAACATCTACGATCACGCCACGCGGTTGCGTTCGTATGAACTGCTGACCAGCGCGTTCGTGAACTGATCCTCGCACCGGCACAAACCGTGCCGCTTAAACACCGCCGCGTTCCTTGATGCGCAGTGGCATGCCTAGCGCCTGCCACTGTTGCTGCTCTTCCGTCAGCGCCGCCAAGGTCAGCGGCGAATCGTCGAGCCAGGCTTTGTCAAAGTTCAGTTGATAGCCCTTACCGCCTTGTGCCGCGCCAATGTCGGGCAATGCGGTGTCCTTGCGCGAGCGATGCAACAGCGTGGCGATGCGCAGGCAAAAGATCAGCAGCCATTCACGCCCCTCCTGGGTGGCCGACTGCACCCGCTCCAGCTTGCCGCGATGGCCCAGCGCGATGCGCGACAGACGGCTCTGATCATGGCGCGAGAAACCCGGCATGTCGGCGTGGGCAAGAATGTACGCGCTGTGCTTGTGATAACTGCTGTGCGCCACTGAAATACCGATTTCATGCAGGCGTGCCGCCCACGTGAGGAACTGCGCATCGGGATGATCATCCTTGCTGCATTCCGGCGCGATCTGACACAGCAGCATCAGCGCAGCGCGGCTCACTCGTTCGGCCTGGCGCTGGTCCACCTCGTAACGTTGCATGAACTGGGTGACCGTGGCCTCACGCAGATCCTCATGGTGATAGCGCCCGAGCAGATCGTAGAGCACGCCCAACCGCAGCGCGCCGTCGGAGAAGGTCATCTGCTCCAGGCCGAATTCACGGAACACCGCCGACATGATGGCGATGCCGCCCGGCAGCACCGGCACCCGATCCTGGCGCAAGCCATCAAGCGTCAAGCGATTGGCGTTACCCGCCACCATCAGCCGGCTGCGCAGATGGTCAAGACCAGTGCGGTTGATGCCCGATTCCGAAAACTTGTTCAGCTCCAGCAAGTCGGCAATCGCCTTGGCCGTGCCGGAAGAGCCGACCGCCTCTTCCCAGCCAATGTCGCGGTAATTTTTGACGATGGTCTGCAACTCGTTGCGCGCGGCGAGTTCCGCCTCTTTCATGCTGCGCTTGTCCACGTTGCCATCGGGAAAAAAACGCAGGCTGTAGCTGACACAGCCCATGTAAAGCGACTCAAGCTGCCGCGGCCGGAAATTTTTACCAATGATGAACTCGGTCGAGCCGCCACCGATGTCGACCACCAGTTGCTGAGTCTTGGGATTGGGCAGCGTATGAGCCACGCCGAGATAGATCAGACGCGCTTCTTCGCGGCCGGCAATCACTTCGATGGGAAAACCGAGCGCCGCTTCGGCCTGGGCCAGAAACTGCGGTGCATTCTTGGCGACGCGCAGCGTGTTGGTCGCCACTGCGCGCACTGCGCCGGGATCAAGGCCGCGCAAACGCTCTCCGAAGCGGGCCAGCGCTTCCAGACCGCGCAACTGCGAAGGGCCGTCCAGTTTCTTGTCTGATGTCAGCCCCGCCGCCAGCCGCACCGGATCTTTGAGGGAATCAAGCGGATAAATCTGGTTGCCGACTACCCGCCCAACCTGGAGCCTAAAGCTGTTGGAACCCAGATCAACAGCGGCAATCAGATCGTAAGCCATGGCGGAATATGCAGGATAATGGTCCGAATTCTAGCATCGCCCACCAGGGCACCCGATCGTTGAGCAGGATCAAATCAGGGCAACGGAGATTTCATCAAAATGAAACATCTTCGTAAGAAAATAAAAGGATATTCGGGGAAAATCCCATCCAACACCGCCCATATGAATACGATGAGCACGCCACCGCTACACCTGCCCGAACACTTCCTCAATCGTGAATTGTCCTTGCTCGCCTTCAACCGCCGGGTGCTGGCACAAGCGGCCGACGACCGTGTGCCGCTGCTGGAGCGGCTGCGTTTCCTTTGCATCGTTTCCAGCAATCTCGACGAGTTTTTTGAGATCCGCGCCGCCGGACTGAAGGAGCAGATCAAGCTTGGCAGCCACGCCGCCGGCACCGACGGCCTACCGCCGCTGGAAGTGTTCAACCGCATCGCCGTTCAGGCGCACGCGCTGGTCGCCGAACAATACAAGTTGCTCAACGACGTGATCCTGCCCAAGCTGCGCACGCACGACGTGGTTTCCCTGCGCCGCAGCGAATGGAACGAAGCGCAACGCAAATGGGTACACGAATATTTTCTGCGTGAGGTGATGCCGGTGCTGACGCCGATCGGTCTTGATCCCGCCCATCCTTTCCCGCGCGTGCTCAACAAGAGCCTCAATTTCGCGGTGGAACTGGAAGGCAAGGACGACTTCGGCCGTTCCGGCGGCGCCGCCATCGTCCAGGCGCCGCGCGCCCTGCCCCGCATCATCCAGTTGCCCAAGACCATCACCGGCATCGAATACGGGTTTGTTTTCCTCTCGTCGGTGATGCACGAATACGTCAACGAACTGTTTGCCGGCATGAACATCCTCGGCTGTTACCAGTTCCGCGTCACGCGCAATTCCGACCTGTTCGTCGACGACGAAGAAGTCAAAAATCTGCGCACCGCGCTGCAAGGCGAACTGCCGCAACGGCACTTCGGCGACGCAGTGCGGCTCGAAGTCGCCGAAATCTGCTCGGAGGTCATGGCCGACTTCATGCTGACCCAGTTTGGTCTTGGCCACGACGATCTTTATCGCGTACCCGGCATCGTCAACCTGGTGCGGCTGATCTCGCTGCCCGATCGGGTGGACCTGCCCCATCTCAAGTACGCGCCGTTTCAGCCGGGCAGCCCAAAGGTGCTGACCAAGCGCTACGACATTTTTTCCAGTATCCGCAAGCAGGACATCCTGCTCCATCACCCGTTCCAGTCGTTCAATCCGGTCATCCAGCTGCTGGAGCAGGCGGCCGAAGACCCGCAGGTGATCGCCATCAAGATGACGGTGTATCGCACCGGCACCGACTCGGTGCTGATGGAACACCTGTTGCGCGCCGCCCAGAACGGCAAGGAAGTCACTGTGGTGGTGGAACTGATGGCGCGCTTCGACGAGGAAGCCAACCTCGACATCGCCAGCCGGCTCGAAGAGGTCGGTGCCCACGTGGTGTATGGCGTATTCGGCTACAAGACCCACGCCAAGATGCTGATGGTGCTGCGCCGCGAGGACAAGGGCTACCGCCGCTACATCCACCTCGGCACCGGCAACTATCATCCGCGTACCACGCGGCTCTATACCGATTTTGGCCTGATGACCTGCAACCCCGAGATCGGTGAAGACGTCAACGAAGTGTTCAAGCAGCTCACCGGCATGGGCAACGCCGGCAAGCTGCATCACCTGTGGGTCGCGCCGTTCTCGCTGCACTCCAACGTGGTGGCGGGCATCCAGCAGGAAACCGCAAACGCCAAGGCAGGCCGCCCGGCCAAGATCATCGCCAAGATGAATTCGCTGCTCGACCCGGCAGTGATCGAGGCGCTCTACGAAGCCTCAAAAGCCGGCGTGCAGATCGATCTGATCGTACGTGGCGTCTGCGCGTTGCGGCCCGGCGTCAAGAAGGTTTCAGAGAACATTCGGGTGCGTTCGGTGGTCGGCCGTTTTCTCGAACACTCGCGCATCTTCTACTTCCATGCCGACGGCAAGGAAACGATCTACCTCTCAAGCGCCGACTGGATGGAACGCAACTTCTTCCGCCGCATCGAACTCGCCTTCCCGGTCCTCGACGCCAAGCTCAAACGCCGGGTCATCAAGGAAGGCCTGCGCCCCTACCTCGCTGACAACAGCCAGGCTTGGGAAATGGACAGCAACGGCGACTATCGCCTGAAGCCCACCAAGCGCACGCGCATTTGCGCGCAGGAGTTTTTGCTGGGGAATCTAGCTATGGCGGGTTGAATACCTGTTGCAAGCTTGGTGCCGCTAAGCCGCCTGTAACATGAACTCCACCTTCACTGCCTCAAACGGGAAGACGATGCCACCACCCTCCGCATGATCAAGAACGCCAGCGTTCAGCAATGCCGTCACATCGCCGTGCACCGCCTTGATATCACGCCCGACCCGACGCGCAGCCTCGCGGATCGACACCGGGCCAGCGCCACACAAGGCCTTGAGCAACTCCCAGCGCTTGGCCGTCAATACCTGCCACAGCAACTCGGGCGTGGCAAAACTGATGCGCGCCGCCTTTTCGGGTTTGCCGGTCTTCCACACCCGCACGAAATCGGCCATCGAATCGGCAGGTGGGCGCACATCAAGCGTCACGGTTTTCATGATTCCACCTCGCAATATCTTTCTGGAAATCGGCGATCAACTGCTCTGGAGTCGTAAATAGATAGCGACTTTCCTTACCATCGAAATGCCGGTGATCACATTTGCCAACCTCGTTGTCGTAACGCAAAACACAGATCCCATCCACAACATACGCCAACCGGTACTTGAACCCGTGCGCAGAACCCGCAACCGGCTTAGGGAGCTGCCATAGCGCCAGTTCCGCGAAAGCCGTAGTGGAGTAGGTGATGCGCGTACGGATAAGCTGAACGGCTCGCATGTTGGAGAAGATAACAACATGCGCTTATGTTGTCAATAACTCCAACATGACACCAACGACAATCCACTCAGGCATGCATCGAATCCCTTCCAGAAGGCGGGTTTATATGTATTCATGGTCTTTCCCACATTCTTCCAAAAGTATTCTGGCTCCGGCCGCTTTGATTCAGATGCGAACAATGCTAGATTCCCGGAATGTTCTACCTTGACCTCTTCAGTGCGCTCGATCAGGAACAAGTCCGCTACCTGCTGATCGGTGGGCTGGCGCTCAATATTCATGGGGTCGAACGCGCAACCATGGACATCGACCTCATGCTCGCCATGGATGATGACAACCTGCAAGCCTTCTTGCGAGCGGCGCGACAACTTCAGCTGAAGCCGGCAATGCCAGTTCAGTTGGAAGATCTAGCCGACCCGGCGCAGCTCAAACGTTGGGCAGATGAAAAGCACATGCTCGCCTTCGGCCTGCGCCCACCGGAACCCTCTGCCCCGACGCTGGACATCCTGATCCAGCCCAAAATCGACTTCGGTCAGGCGTGGCAGCGGCGTATCGAAAAAATCGTCGGCAATCGTCATGTCCAACTCGCTCACATCGACGACTTGATCGCCCTCAAGTCCGACACCGGGCGTCAACGCGACCAATCCGATATTGCGGCACTGGAGCGTCTCAAACAGTTGGGGGGTGCTTGACATGGAGTACCCGGACTTCGCCTATGAAATTTCAGACGAGCGCCTCATCGCCTACAGTCGCATTCCCGTGCTTGACCGACTGCGCTGGCTGGATGAGGTACGGCGGTTTACCTGGATGGTTCGGAATGCGCCGACGGTCGCAAGACCAAGTCAAGACGAGTCTCCACCAAGAGACAGTCGAAGCTAAGTCCTTTAATCCCATAGGGGGTCATCAGCGGTATCCCCTGTGGAATTGCGCTCGGTTTGCATAGCGAATGCGAAAGGGAAGGATGCACGGAATGTATTCATTAGCCCATCCGTGTTACTCGAACGGGGGCTACCAAAGTGTCAGCGAAATTTGTTTAATTAACATTTTGCCAACTAAAATAGTCAACCAATTCGTTAGAGGTTATATGCCAGACATTTCCGCTCTCAGCGCTTTGATCTCGAGCTTCTCTGCTGCGCAAAGCATTGCCAAAGGCTTTCTCGAGCTGAAGACTTTGGCAGACGTTCAGTCGAAGGTCATTGAACTTCAGTCGGTGATTCTTTCCGCCCAGACAAGCGCGTTGGCAGCACAGGCAGAGCATGCTTCGCTTGCAAAGAACGTCGAAGAACTCGAACGCGAACTGACCTCACTTCGCGAATGGGAGCGCGAGAGAAGTCGTTACTCTCTCAAGCAGTTTGACTGTGGCGTGTTTGTCTACGAACTGTCGCCCAGTGACTCAAGGGGCGAGCCGATTCACTGGCTTTGCTCCAACTGCTTCTCTCAAGGCCACAAGTCGATCTTGCAGTACCAGGGAGATTTCTATGGGTCAGAACAACACTCCTGCCCTCGCTGCAAGACCGATATTTCCATTTCCGCAAAACGACGCCCGCCGCAACCAATTACTTAGGCGAGCGGTCTTGTTATTGGCCGAGGCCATTACCGAGCGCGCGCCCAAGATCAGCAGCGTGCGCAGATGGAACCGTATTTTCACCAGTGGAGCGATGAATGGGGCTGTTTGACAAGTTGGTTTCAAAACTCACCGGTAACCCGACGCCCTCGCCGCACCCAGCGGGGCCTCAGGAAGTGGGCAGGCCAGAGCCGGTGTCACCTGCCCCGTCGCAGCGTCCAGCGTTTTCCATGTCAGTGACGTTTTCCGGGCCGACGGGACCGACAGTGCAGGTGTCAGATTCGGAGGTTGCGCAGGCTGCCAGTCAATATGTGTTCGTACTGACCAACGAACTGCAGCCGCTCAAGACCGCCGACCAGTGGTGGGAAGAGGCCACGCACAAGCGGCGAGTGCGTGAGGGCTCGGAGAAGGCTTACGAGTGGTTTCTGCCCTTCGTGCCACTTGAAATTGCCAAGCGCGAGCAACTGCGGAAGGCCCAAGAGTGGGGCCCACATAGCGCAAACACCGTCGCCAAAGAGCTTCGCGCCCTCATCCGTGAGCGACGCAAGGCAAAACAACCTCAGGCGGACCTGCTGCTGGCGCTCTATGGCGCATGCGTTTTGGCTGACCTCTCGGCCTCGCTGAAGTTTGAGGGCATGCAGCCACACGCAATGGCCCGGTACGTCGACATCAACGAGCTTCAAGCCATACGCTGCGACTATTCTGTCATGGGGTACCAGTGCGGCGACTCGTTGTCCAAGACTGATTTGAAGTGGCTTATCGAGGCCTTTGGAGAACCAGCCGAGCATCAATCCTTCGACGCGCTGTGGCCGCACATCAGGCGTAACGCCATCAGTCGTTACTGCTGGTCAGAACTGCGCCGCTCCAACGACGCAGCCAAATCGCTAGGCTGGCCACAGAAGACTATGCAGGGCTGGCTCGACGAACTGGTCAAGCGCAACCTCGGATACCAAAAAGAGTGGCAGGAAAGGGTCGCGGCCAGAAACGTGCTGCTGGCGGAACTGGCGTCGGTGCTCGATGCAGCATGGGCTGCCACCACTCAGCGATTCGTGGTCGCAGACTTGGAGACGACGGGCCTGAACGCCGCGACCGACGAGGTGCTGGAGTTCGCGGCCTCACAGGTTGACCCATCAGGCGCGGTAACAGCGGAGTTCTCAACGCTCGTACGCGTAACTGGGCCGGTGCCGGACGTCATCACGAAGCTTACTGGCATCACACAAGCCGATGTTGACCGTGAGGGGCAGCCGCTCGCTGAAGCGATGAGGGCGTTTCTGGCCTTCGTGGGGTCTTGCCCTGTGTTCTTTCACAACGCGCCTTTCGACCAGGGCTTCATGAAGACGGCCGGGGCGCAGGCGCGGCTGAAATTCGCGAATCCTGTGCACGACACGCTGCCGTTGGCCCGCGCTGCGTGGCCTTCGTTGGGCACCTACAAGCTCACCGCCCTCGCGGAACATATCGGGGCGACAGCGCCGGTGCATCGAGCCCTCGAGGACACGAGGGCGGCTCTGGCAGTCCTGCTTGCTGCCCGGGACCTCCTCTCCAACCCACAAGGGGCGGTAGGCCCTTGGCCAATAACCCCGGACCAGGAAGTTAGGAGGTGACTCGTTAACTCACCGGCACCTTGAGGGCCAGGAGTTCTCACTTTTGCCCTGGTCCGGGAGCCGGGGTTAGGAAATGTATAATCGCTCGCTCCAGTGCTCAGATTTGTCTGATTTGGCGAGCCAGTTAGGGCACTGAAATGACCTCGACCCCGTGCCCAGCTTCATCCGGTCGGGCGCGCCAATTACAACGGTGAAATAGCGTTGCCGTCAAGGACGAGGAACCTCAAACCCGTTTCGCCGAAACCACCCCCGCTACCTCTCCCAACAAGGTCAGCACCTTCCGCAAGGAGCCGACGCCGGGCAACTCCACGGTAAACGCCATGCGCGCCATGCCAGCCTTCGACAAAGTCTTCACCGCCGTGACATTGATCTGCTGTTTGGAAAACACTTCGGAAATATCGCGCAGCAGGCTCTGCCGGTCGTTGGCTTCGACGGCGAGGTCAACGGCGTAAAGCGCATCCGGCGCCTGACCCCATTCGGCGCCGATCACCCGCTCGGGATTGCGCGCCGACATGTTGCGGAAGTTGATGCATTTGACGCGGTGAATCGAGACGCCCTTGCCACGTGTGACAAAGCCGGTGATGGCGTCGGGCGGCGCCGGCTTGCAACAGCGACCGAGCTGGGTCAACAGTTTGTCCACGCCGACAATGAGCACATGACTATCGCCGGCACGGCTGCGCTTGGTCAGCATCTCAGGCGGTGGCAATGCCTCGTCCGGTGTGCCGCGCAACGCAATCTGGATCTGGCGCAGGCCCAGTTCGCCATGCGCGGCGGCGAGGAACATGGCGTTGATGTCGCGCAAGCCCAGCTTCTGTGCCAGTTCTTCAAGGTTGGCCTGGCTCTGCCCTTCGCGCTGCAACTCGCGCATGACGAAAGCGCGTCCCTGCGAGAAAAGTTCGGCCTCTTCCTGCACCGCAAACCACTGCCGCACCTTGCGCCGCGCACCGTTGGTAGCGAGATAGTTTTGTGCCGGATTCAGCCAGTCGCGTGACGGCCCGCCGTCGCGAACGGAGACGATCTCCACGCGCTGGCCGTTGCTCAGCGGACGGTTGAGCGGAACCATCTGTCCATCCACCCGCGCGCCGCGGCAACGGTGGCCGAGATCGGTATGCAGCCGATAGGCAAAGTCGATCGGCGTGGCGCCGCGTGGCAGGTCGATCACCCTGCCCTGCGGCGTCAGCACGTAGATGGTGTCGTCCAACGCGGCCTGCTTAAAGTGTTCAACCCAGATCGACGAATCGGTGATCTCGTCGCGCCACGACAGCAGTTGGCGCAGCCAGGCGATCTTGTCGTCGTAGACGCCATCGGCGCGCGTTGGCACTGCGGCCTCCTTGTAGCGCCAATGGGCTGCCACGCCCAGTTCGCTGTGCTGATGCATCTCGCGGGTACGTATCTGCACTTCCAGCGCACGCCCGTCTTCCACGATCACCGCAGTGTGCAGCGAACGATAATGGTTGCCCTTGGGATGGGCGATGTAATCATCGAACTCGCCGTTAATCGGCTGCCACAGGTGATGCACGATACCGAGCGTGGTGTAGCAATCCTTCAGCTCATCGACGATGATGCGCAAGGCCCGCACGTCGTAGACTTGCTCGAAGTCCAGACTCTTGGCGCGCATCTTGTTCCAGATGCTGACGATGTGCTTGGGCCGGCCATAGACTTCCGCCGCGATGCCCACCGCGCTCAATTCATTCTTCAGTCGCGCCACTGCATTTTCGATGAAGGCCTCACGCTCGACGCGGCGCTCGTCCAGCATCTTTGCAATGCGTTTGTAGGTGGCCGGTTCGAGAAAACGGAACGAGAGATCTTCCAGTTCCCACTTGAATTGCCAGACGCCAAGCCGGTTGGCGAGCGGCGCATAGATTTCCAGACTTTCGCGCGCAATGTTCTCCCGCTCTGCGGTTTCGTGGTCGGTCAGCCAGCGCAGAGTCTGGGTGCGCGAAGCCAGCCGTAGCAACACCACGCGAATGTCGGCCACCATCGCCAGCAACATCTTGCGCAGAATTTCGGTATCGGACTTCACCTCCGCCACGCTACCGTGCTTGCGTGTCAGCAAGCGCAGCGGCGCGAGCCGGTGCAGGCCGGCGACCAGTTGCGTTACCGTGTCGCCGAAACGCTTGGTGATGACCTCCTGGTAATCCGCAAGGTCGTGCGACACGTCGAACAGCAGCGCGGCGATGCGGGTGTCGAGATCGAGATGAAGCGTGGCAAGCATCATTGCCATCGCCACTGCATGCGGGAATGCCGGCTCGCCGGTGCCGAGATTGCGCGCGCCATAGACCGATTGCGCAAACTCCAGTGCGTCGGTCAGGCGTTTGCGCGCCTCGTCATCGAGTCCTGTCGCGGCCTGCTCGAATGCGCGCGCATCAAGGCCGGCAGCGGATAAAGCGTGAGTGACGGAGACCATGGTGTCAATGCATCAATCCGGCGAGCGCAATGTCCTCATCCGCTCCCAAAATTGTCTGGGGGACAGGATGGGCATCCCGGCCACGGAATTCAGTTCACACAAGGCCTTGTCGCCGGTGACAAAGCATCCGGCCCTGGCGCTTAAAGCAGCGGCAATAAGCGGCGCGTCATCGGGGTCCGGAATTCCATTGGGGACCGGCCCGGCGCCAGCCGCCATGTTGCCGATTTCAGTGATCAGGGCAATGAACTCGCGCGTTACCGTCGCGGGTATACCGAACTTCACCGGCAGGATACGTTTCAGCTCAAGTAACAATTCCCGGCAGGTCACCAGTTCATGCTCGGCAAGGACAGTTTCGAACAGTTCAGCGCACAGACCCCTCGTGGCCAATGCGCTGGCCAATACGTTGGTGTCCAGAAAAACCTTCACGAAACATCCCGAAATACATCCTCATCGGTGAGATAGCCAGCCGTCTCCGCATGGGGCACGGCCTTTGCACGCAAAGATTGAAAGCGGCGAATGGCAAGTTGCCGGCGCAACATTTCGCGGGCAAGATCGCTCTTGGTTCTATGCGTGGCTTTGGCGAGCCGGGCAAGTTCCGCATCCATCGGTTCATCGATACGCATCGTCAAAGTGCTCATGACTTTCCCTTTCCCCGGTGACCTGAAGTGTATTACATCGTAACACGGCCGCACATTCACTGAAATTCTGGATTAGTCAGATCCTTGATCCTATCCAACCTGCCTCCGCGCGTTGCGGAACAGCGTCAGCCACGGTGAGTCTTCGCCCTGGCCGGCGGGGTGCCACGACATCTGCACGGTGCGGACAATGCGTTCCGGGTGCGGCATCATGATGGTGAAGCGACCGTCGGCCGTGGTGAGTCCGGCAATTCCGTCCGGCGAGCCGTTCGGGTTGGTCGGATAACGCGTGGCGACGGCACCGCGATTGTCGACATAGCGCAGCGCAACTTGCACATCGCCCTGGGCACGCGCATCGGCAAATACCGCGCGGCCTTCGCCATGCGACACCACCACCGGCAAGCGCGAGCCGGCCATGTTGCTGAAGAACAATGACGGCGATTGCGGAATCTCAACCATCACCAGGCGCGCTTCAAATTGCTCGCTGCGGTTGCGCTGGAATTCGGGCCAGTGCTCGGCGCCGGGGATAATGCCGGTGAGGTGACTCATCATCTGACAGCCGTTGCACACGCCCAGCGCGAAACTGTCGCCGCGCTGGAAGAAAGCGGCGAACTCATCACGCAACTTGTTGTTGAACAGGATCGACTTGGCCCAGCCCTGCCCCGCGCCCAGCACGTCGCCGTAGGAAAAACCGCCGCAAGCAGCAAAGCCGGTGAAGCCGGCAAGCTTGACCCGGCCGGTTTGCAGATCGGTCATGTGCACGTCGACGCTGGTGAATCCGGCGCGGTCAAAAGCGGCGGCCATCTCGACCTGACCGTTCACACCCTGCTCGCGCAGGATGGCAATTTTGGGACGCGCGCCTCCGATGACTGCTGGGGCTTCGACAAGCTCAGCCCGAACGGTGCTCCGTTCGCCCTGAGCTTGTCGAAGGGCATCTGTAAGTTGCACCGACAAGCCCGGATCGGCGGCATCGGCCAGTGCTTCGAATTCCTCAAGGGCGCAGGCCGGGTCATCGCGCAGATTGGCGATCTGGTAGCTCACCTCGCTCCATGCCTGCTGCAACTCGACGCGCTTGGCGCCGAAAGCCTGCTTGGCATTGCGCCAGATGCGCACTTCGTCGAACGGGTTGGTGCTGCCGATCAAGTGCGAGCAGCGGCCCAGGCCGGCATCGCGCAAGGTCTGCATTACGACAGAACGATCATCTCTGCGGATCTGGATCACCGCGCCGAGTTCTTCATTGAACAGTGCCGTGATCAGGCGATCCTGCATGCGGCCATCGAGAATTTGCGGTGAACGCTCGATGCCGTCCACGTCGTTCATCAACGGGTCGTAGCAGAGCGTATCGAGATTCAGCGACACACCCAGATGCGCGGCGAAGCTCATCTCGCACACCGTCGCAAACAAACCGCCATCGGAGCGGTCGTGATAGGCGAGGATTTTTCCATCGCGGTTGAGTCGCTGGATCGCGGCGAAGAAAGCTTTCAACAAAGCCACATCGCCATCGGGCGTTACATCACCGATCAGGCCATAGACCTGCGCCAACGCCGAGCCGCCGAGCCGGTTGCGGCCTTCGCCGAGATCGATCAGCAGCAACTCAGTTTCCTCACCCGTTTCGCCAACTTCAGCATCGCGGCGCAGTTCCGGCGTCAATGTCTTGCGGATGTCGGCGCACGGTGCAAACGCAGTGATGATCAGCGACAGCGGCGACGTGACCTGTTTTTCGATGCCCTCCTTGTTCCAGCGCGTGTTCATGGAGAGGGAATCCTTGCCCACCGGAATGCTGATGCCGAGCTGTGGGCAAAACTCGAGGCCAACCGTCTTCACGGTATCGAACAGGATGGAGTCTTCAGCATGACCGGCCGCCGCCATCCAGTTGGCGGAGAGCTTGATCTTCGACAGGTCGTCAATGTCAGCCGCGGCGATATTGGTGATCGCCTCTCCGACCGCCATCCGCCCCGATGCCGGGCCATCGAGCAGCGCCAGCGGTGTGCGTTCACCCATGGCAAAGGCCTCGCCCAGGGTTGTGTCGAAGCCCATCGCAGTCACCGCCACGTCGGCCACCGGCACCTGCCAGGGACCGACCATCTGGTCGCGCGCAGTGAGGCCGCCGACGCTGCGGTCGCCGATGGTGATCAGGAAACTCTTCGAGGCAACGCTGGGCAGGCGCAGTACCCGCCACGCAGCATCCTTCAGGTCGAACTTTTCAATTTCCAGTGGGGTCCCGGAACGGAGCACACGAATAGCGTTGCGATGCATACGTGGGGGCTTGCCGAGCAGCACATCGAGCGACATGTCTACCGGCTTGTTGCCGAAGTGGTCGTCCTGCACCACTAGTTGTCCGTCATCGGTCGCCGTACCGAGCACCGCAAACGGGCAGCGCTCGCGTTCGCACAGCGCACGGAATTCGTCGAGGCGCTCGGCGGCAATCGCCAGCACGTAGCGCTCCTGCGCCTCGTTGCTCCAGATCTCGCGCGGCGACATGCCCGGCTCTTCGGATGGAATGGCGCGCAGGTCGAAGTGCGCACCGCGGCCCGCACCGTGCGCCAATTCCGGCATGGCGTTGGAAATGCCGCCGGCGCCGACATCATGGATCGCGAGGATGAGATTCAGATCATTCATCTGCCAGCAACGATCAATCACCTCCTGCGCGCGACGCTGGATTTCAGCATTGCCGCGCTGCACCGAAGCGAAGTCGAGATCGGCAGTATTGGCACCGGTCGCCATGCTCGATGCCGCGCCCCCGCCAAGGCCGATCAGCATGCCCGGCCCGCCGAGCTGGATCAGTAGCGTGCCGGCCGGAAACTCGATCTTGAACGCATGCTCGTCGATGATGCTGCCGACACCGCCGGCGATCATGATCGGCTTGTGATAGCCGCGCATCTCGCCCGCAACTTCCTGCTCGAAGGTGCGGAAGTAACCGGCCAGATTGGGCCGGCCGAATTCGTTGTTGAACGCGGCCGCGCCGATCGGCCCCTCGATCATGATGTCCAGCGCCGAGGCAATGCGGTCCGGCTTGCCGTAGTTCGATTCCCACGGCTGCACATAGCCGGGAATGCGCAGGTCGGACACCGAGAAACCGCACAGGCCAGCCTTGGGCCTGGAACCACGGCCGGTGGCGCCCTCATCGCGAATCTCGCCGCCGGCGCCGGTGGCCGCGCCGGGGAACGGCGAGATCGCGGTCGGATGATTGTGCGTCTCCACCTTGGCCAGGATGTGCGTGAGTTGTTCGCGCCATCCATACTCGCCGTTCGGTCCGGGATAGAACCTATTTACGGGGGCGCCCGCTATCACCGCCGCGTTGTCCGAATAGGCAACGATGGTGCCTTCGGGATGCGCCTTGTGCGTTTCGCGAATCATGCCGAATAGCGAATGCGTCTGTTCCGCACCATCCACTGTCCACGAAGCATTGAAGATCTTGTGGCGGCAATGTTCCGAGTTGGCCTGGGCGAACATCATCAGCTCGACATCGGTCGGGTCGCGCTTGAGCCGGGTGAAGTAATCGACCAGATAATCGACCTCGTCCGCAGACAAGGCGAGACCGAGCGTTACGTTGGCCTCGACCAGCGCCGTGCGGCCTTGCACCATGAGATCGATGCTGGTCAGCGGCTGCGGCGCAACGTGATGGAACAAGGCATCGGCGGCGTCGAGCGAATCCAGCACTGATTCGGTCATGCGGTCGTGTAGTTTCGCCGCCAGCGCGGCACGGTCGAGTTTGCCTTTCGCCACCGCATGGAAAGCCGTGCCGCGCTCGATACTGCGGATGGAAGAAAACCCGCACTGACGCGCGATTTCCGTGGCCTTGGACGACCACGGCGAAATGGTGCCGAGCCGCGGTGTCACCAGCAGCAACTCACCCTTGGGTGAAGCGGCAACAACCGCCGGAACACCCAGCAGATCCTTCAGCCGCGCAATCTCCTCATCACCCGGCAGGCTTTCGGTTTCGATGAAATACCAGTGTTCGGCAGTCAGCCCCGCCAAGCCGGGAAGCGCAACGCGCGCGCCATCCAGCAAGCGCGCCAGCCGGGAGAGGGAAAAAGCGTCTGCGCCGCGCAGCTTGAGAATCTGGGCCATGGAGGGAAATACTGGGGAAAGCGTAGGGATGCCCGAATTATAAAGGCTGGCACTCATTCCACAGCCAAAACGGAAGCTTAGCGGGGCGAGAAAGCCCTGGTTTCCGCTGATCAAGTGGAACTCCTGCGAGACCCTTTGCTACGTCCCGGCCGCCTTTCGAATGATCTTCTGCAAACGGTCAGATTCAGCACCGGCCTCAGCCAGTAGCAATTCCCAATCGTCGGGCGGATGGCCGCTTTCCAGCATCCTGCGGAATACCCGGTAGGCGTCGTCGCTGCTTTCGTAGGCGCGCTTGCTGCCCTCGTCGTTTACCCACGCGTAGACAATGACCTTGCTCAGCGCGTGATAGCGGAAAAACAGTCGGTATTGTTGGAAGAACTTGGCGCGGAACCAATGTTTGTGTTCGGCGCCAAGCGTGGTCCCTTGCCGGTAATCCGCCCGCCCGGGTTCCTGCGGAATGACCTCGAATGCCAGTTTGGCGATGGCCGCCAGACGCTTAGTGGCATTTTTCTTTTTGTATCCGCTTGGGTCTTTCCGCTTGAGCGACTCGACCTGGCGGGTCAACGTTTCAAGCTGATCCAGGAATAATGGATGGGCAAAGATCGTCCAGCCATTGACGACAAAAGACGTCGGCTTGGCGCGACTCATTCATCGTCTGCCGACAGCGGAGCATCGAGATCCACCTTCACCTTGCCCACCAGCGCCTGGATGCGTTGCGCCAGGCCGGAGTCGATTGACTTGAGTCGTTCCGGATGGCGCGCAATATCGCGCGCCAGGAAGCCGAGGAACTTGCCGAGCGCCGGGTCTTCACCGTCTGCAGTAGCGCGGGCAAGGACAACCTCGCCATCGGGACGGATCGTGTAATGAATCTTGTCGCGCTTGCCGAGCTTGAGTGCGCGGCGGACCGTTTCCGGCACCGTGGTCTGATAGCGGTCGGTGAGCGTGGATTCGACCTCAAGGGTTGCGGCCATGGAGTTCTCCCTGAAAACAGTGGATACCCCAAGAGTAATTCAACTGCATTACCATGTCAATGCAGTTGCATTGTCGGTTGAAGTTCAGCCGCGCAATTTTCTCATCGCCCGGCACGACTTCGACTTCAATGAAATACCAATGTTCGGGGGCCAACCCCATCAGTTCGAACATATGTCGCTCAACTTTACCGAATCAGTTGGGGGTATCTTTTTTTTTTGATATGAACTAGGGTGTGTTGACAATCGATCCTTGTAAATGCCATTGGGTTGTCGTCACAAATAAGTCGTTCACACTCAAAGGGTTGCGCAGGGGGCTGTTC
>JAYUGL010000142.1:0-5472 GCA_043738385.1 Sterolibacteriaceae bacterium | reverse complement strand
TCGGCGGCGAGCGCTTCGTCTCTCCGGTCGCGGTCGCGGTTCGCGCCGACGGCGCGGTGTATGTCGCGGATTCGGCGCTGAAAAAAGTGCTGCTGGTGGACCCGCAGGGCAAGCTCATTCAGACCATTTCGGGAGACATCCTGCAGCGGCCGGCCGCATTGGCCTTCGATGCGAAAAACGCACGGCTGTACGTCGCCGATTCGGTCGGGCATCAGGTCACCGTGTACAGCGCCGAGGGCGAACTGCTGGAAACCCTGGGCCGGGCCGGAACCAGGGACGGCGAATTCAATTATCCGACTCATCTGGCGCTGGAGCGAAACGGAACGTTGCTGGTCACAGACGCGCTCAATTTCCGCATCCAGGCATTCGATGCGCACGGCCCATTTCTCTGGAAGCTGGGCCACAATGGCGATGGTTCGGGCGATCTCGCCGCGCCCAAGGGTGTGGGCGTCGACAGCGCCGGGCACATCTACATCGTCGACGCGCTGTTCGACGCTGTGCAGATCTTTGAGCGCGACGGAACCTTCCTGCTCGGCTTCGGCGAGCAGGGCAGGCAGGCCGGGCAATTCTGGCTACCCGGCGGTCTTTTCATCAATGCGCAAGACCAGATCTTCGTCGCAGACGCCTATAACCGGCGGGTGCAGGTATTTGCCGGCGTTGCCGAGGCACACACCGAGTCCGCCAAATGACGCTATTGACACATAACCGGCAAACGCGCCCCCATGCGGTCGCTCGCGGCGGTGAACGCACCACCCAGATGGCAGGGGCCCTCGCCACGCTGCTGCTGGTCATGGGTGCGCTCCTGGCCACGTCCACACCGACTCACGCCCAGACCCAGATCGCGCGCACCAAACACAATCTTAGCGTCAGCGGCCCTGGCACCCTGCACACCACAGAGGCGCAGGGCACCTGCATTTTCTGCCATACGCAGCACAACGCCAAAGCGACTCGCGGCCTATGGAACCGCGAATTGCCCCCGGTCACGTATCAGATCTACGCGAGCAGTACCCTACAGGCGACGCCGGATCAGCCCACCGGGAGTTCGCGTTTTTGCCTGTCCTGTCACGACGGCATACTGGCGCTCGGCAATCTGCGGGTGCCGCCGAAGGGCGGGTCGCTTTCGATGGGCGCGTTGGCCGGCGGCAGTTTACTCGGCACCAACCTGACCGCAGATCATCCGGTATCTTTCACGTACGACAGCGCGCTCGCACTCAAACGCGGCGACCTGGCCGACCCCAAGACGCTGCCGCGCGCCATTCGTCTGGATGACCGGGGGCAAATGCAATGCACCAGTTGCCACGATCCCCACGATGACCGGCAACCGAAGTTTTTGCGCATGGATAACCTTTCGGGGGCGCTTTGTGTTGCCTGCCATCGGCCGCGCAACTGGAGCGGTTCTGTGCACGCCACGGCGACCGCCACCTGGAACGGCACCGGCACCAACCCATGGGTCGATGGCGCCCCCCCGACGGTCGCGCAGAACGCCTGTCAAAGTTGCCATCGTCCGCACGCTGCCGGGCAGCCGCAGCGGTTGCTCGCACAGGCGACGGAGTCCGTGACCTGCACCGTCTGCCACAGCGGCACGGTGGCATCGAAGAACGTCGAGCTGGAATTCCAGAAGCCGTTGCACCATCCGATCGAAATCAATCAGGGAAGCCATGACCCCAGGGAAAATGCGCTGACGATGCCACGGCACGTCGGCTGCACGGATTGCCACAATCCTCACGCGGCGACCACGACACCGGGCGCTCCGCCCGCCGTTTCCGGGCGTTTGCGAGGCGTGTCCGGTGTCACTCTCAGCGGCGCATCGATCACCGAAGCGAATTTTGAACATGAGGTCTGCGCTAAATGCCACGGATTACGGGAGCCGAGCACGCCGGGCATCACGCGCCAAAGCGGCACCCGCAACATCCGCGTCAAGATTCAGCCGGGCAACCTGTCCTATCATCCGGTGGCGACATCGGGAATGAACCCGGCCATTCTTGGGCTGGAGCCGGGATACACCGCTTCCAGCGTAATCACCTGCAGCAGTTGCCATACCAACGACGATTCGACGCCGGGTGGCACAAGCCCGCGCGGGCCGCATGGTTCGCGCTATGAGCCGATACTGGGATGGCAATACGAGACCAACGACCCGACCATGGAGTCGTACCAGAATTTTGCGCTGTGTTACCAGTGTCACAACCGCAACTTCCTCCTGAACGATCAGGCCGGCACCTTCCCGCACAAGAGGCACGTTGCCGAGAAGCAGGTACCGTGCGCCGCCTGTCACGATGCCCACGGCTCGCGGCAGAATGCCCATCTGGTCGATTTCATGCTGCGCGATCGTAGCGGCAAAGCCGTCGTGACGCCGTCCAGCAGCCAGCGTCGCCTTGAATATATCTCGCTCGGTGCCGGCCGTGGTCAGTGCTATCTGCAATGTCATGGCGTGAATCACGAGCCTAAAAGCTATCCGTAGACGTCGGCCAGCGCCAGTAAATTTCCGCAAGCCGCGCCGGGGGCGATAGTGCTGAGGGCAAAATTCTTGTCATATGTCCCCGCGATGCCAAGGCGTGGCTGCCAATGCCCCAATCAGTTTGGCGGCCAATGCTTCAGCGTTTCGCGCTACGCCAATCCGAGGTCCGCGCCGCGTTGTTCAGCGCCGCCGCAGACTTCAAAATAGGCTGCCAAGGGGGAAGCGGATCATTCAGATGGCGCGGTAACACCAGTGTTTGCCCACAACCCTACAGATGCATTCTGACACCCGTGGGCAAACTACTGTGCCAACAGTTGACTCACATCAAATCGACAATTGGTGAACGTATCAGAATTGCTGTGTGAGAACTTGCACGCAATCAACTCGGATCAGGCAAGAGAGAGCTTGAGATGCCTAAGCTCGGGTCTCACGGGTGCTCGACAATTGTGCGTTTGCTTGCGTGTTGCCTGACGCTCTCGGCTTCGTCGGTCCTGGCGAGCCCGCTTTACTCGGTGCTCATCTTTGGTGCTGGCGCGGTCGAACAGGCGACGGTGGGCATCGCTGTTTCGGCGAATTTGTCGCTGTCAGGCGCAATATTGCTGCTTGGTGGGTTGGTTGTGCCCTTTGCCGTTGCGGTGGCTGTGAAAAATTCTCTGGATTGACGTTGTGAACCTATTCAAATATTCGTCCCCTCCCGCGTTTTACCCGTTGGCCGGCAAGCTGGTGCCATGGTTTGCCGCGTTGGCCGCGATCTTCGGCGTCATTGGGCTTTATCTGGGTTTGTTCGCGGCACCCGAAGACTTTCAGCAAGGTGAGGTTTACCGCATCATCTTCATTCATGTGCCGACCGCCTGGATGGCAATGTTCATTTATCTGGTGATGGCGATGTATGGCGTGATGGCGCTCAGCTTCAATGCACGGCTTTCGGCGATGATGATGGAAGCGCTGGCCCCGACGGGCGCGATGTTCACGGTCATCGCGCTGTGGACTGGTGCCTTGTGGGGCCGACCCACCTGGGGCACCTACTGGGCGTGGGACGCGCGCATGACCTCTACGTTGATCCTGTTGTTTCTCTACATTGGCTACTTGGCGCTCATCAACGCCATTGAGGATAAAAAACGTGCAGACAAGGCCGGGGCGCTGCTGGTCATTGTCGGTTCGGTGAATGTGCCGATCATTTATTTTTCCGTGAAATGGTGGAATACGCTGCATCAGGGTGCCTCCGTGTCGGTGACGGCATCGCCGAAAATGGCAGCCATCATGCTGTGGGCGATGCTGGCCATGGCTATTGCGTGCTGGATGTACGCAATTGCGGTTTCGCTGGTGCGCGTTCGTGCCATCATTCGTGAGCGGGAGCGCGTTCGAGGGCACGGCCTAGGTGCGGCCCGGATTGCGGGCGAACTGTCTGTCTCAAAAGCGGTGGTCGGATCATGAATTGGGCGGCATTTTTTTCGATGGATGTACGTGCATTCTATATTTGGGGCTCATTCGGTGCGTTCGCGATCGCGATCATTCTGGAAATCGCGTTGGTGCGGTTGCGCGGAAAACGTATCGATGCTGAGATCGAGGAAGAACCGATGGCTGACAAGGCAAATAGGCGCTGGCAATGAAGGCACGACATCGACGCTTCATGTGGATAGCACTGGGACTGTGCGTGATTGGCGTTGCCGTAACGCTGGTTTTGCGAGCCTTTAATTCGAACATGGTATTTTTCTTTACACCATCCGAGATCGCCGAAAACAAGGCACCGGTAGGTCGCACCTTCCGTATCGGCGGGCTGGTGACGGCCGGAAGCTTAAAGCGTCAACCCGACGGGCTCACGGTGACATTCGACGTAACCGATACTGCCAGAACCACTCCTGTGACCTACAAAGGCATCCTCCCGGACCTGTTCAAGGAGGGCAAAGGCGTGGTGGCGCAAGGCAAGATCGGACAAGACGGCGTATTTCGTGCAGCAGAAGTACTAGCCAAACACGATGAAAATTACATGCCGCCGGAGGCTGTAGAAGCGTTGAAAAACGCCGGTAAATCGATCGATGGCAGTATGTTCGCGGGACAAAAAGCGGTCACCACGCAAGCGCCAAAATTCAGATGATGCACATGTCAATGCCTGTTTGAGTCAATTAAATCGCGCCGCGTCGGTCACATTTACCATGAATATAGCCAGGCAACCGAGTGTGGTGAGAGACTCGGTTTTTCCGCGTCCGTACGGATTGGCCCACCGTAAAGCGCGGGGTGCTTCAGCAATACGTTCGGTTGTTCAACCCTTCGCCAAAGTGGCAGCCACATTGCCTGCAAGGAGCACGCGCGCGACGCTGCGTGCCGGATGAAGCATCCGGCCCTGGTCAATTTCTTCGGCATGAGCAAATCGGTGCTGTTCGAGCAAACGTTGCAGCCCTTGATACCAAATTTCGTAGTAGCTTATTCAAATTCGCAATAGAAAGTGCCATAATAGTGCCTTTAACTACTTTCAGGGGTGTCCTATGGCCAGAACCGCAGGCGGCGCGGGGGAGTTGGATTGGGCGCGGGATCAGGTAGCCAAGGCGCGTAGCGCTGCTGAGTTGCGCCAGGCACAAGCGATACTGTTGCCGCTCGAGCTGGGTTTAAGTCTTGCGGATACGGCGCTCGCCATCGGACGATCAATAAGCTTGACTTGCAAGCTGCGCAATCGCAGGCGACGGGAACAGGCCAGGGAAATCCCCACCAGGAAGCCGAAGTCGGCGTTGCGCAATCGTGCCGTGAGTACCCTTGAGCGCGAGGCGGCACTCATTGATGAAGTGCTTGTCGAGGCCGTCAGCGGCGGCGTGGTGGTGATACCGAGCGTGAAACCCGCCTTCGAGCATGCACTGGGACGAGAGATTGCACTGTCTACGCTCTACCGGATGCTGGCGCGCCATGGTTGGCGAAAGCTCGCGCCGGATACCGCGCATCCACAGGGTGACCCATCCAAGCGCGCGCTATTCAAAAAAAACTCGGCGACGATGTGGCAGAAGCGCTGAACGCGTTTGCGATAAAAC
>JAYUGL010000141.1:0-1788 GCA_043738385.1 Sterolibacteriaceae bacterium | reverse complement strand
TCGCGGCGAATCTGGCGCATCAGCGGTGAGTCGAACTCGCGATAGAACGACTCGTACTTGTCAGCGCTTGGTGCATTTGCAGTCATGGCGTTACGTGGAGGACTAACAATCAGCGTTTATCTGCTGCCGCGCCAAGTCTTCGTAAATCATCGATCGCCTCCTGCGGCAGATAAACCTCGTTGGGCTGAACCGCCTGCGAGGCGGTCGATAGAGGGCATTGAAATCTTCAAGCCCTGCTGACCGAGCCGATTATGGGCTGGTGCCCGCGCCGTTGGCAAGCCAAAGCTGTGCCAAAGCTGCGCTGGCACAGGCGGGCGGGCAATTTTCTGAGGGCAGAGCCCTTGACCGGATCGGTTCACGCGGGCCGCTTGGGCGTCCGCACCACACCCTGGCTCGCCAGAGCGCGCCGTGAAAGCACTGCCGTCAATGCACCCATTGCCTTGCTGTCCCGTGCATCGGTCAGGCTGGGTGCTCCAGTGGCAGAGCTTCAGGTTTCGAACGGCGTGGTGAGCGTCGCAAGCGACCGCGGCAAAGCCGTTTCCTACGGCGACTCGCTGCGGGGCGGCAAGGGACTGGATCTGAAGGTCGATCCGAAAGTCGCAAAGGGCAGGGGCATCGCCTATGTGCGCTACAGCAACACGACGACCTATGTCGCCGCGGTAGCCGAAGTGGAAGTCAACCGCAAGACCGGCGAGGTAAAAGTTTCGCGCGTCTGCATCGGCCATGACTGCGGCCAGATCATCAACCCGGACGGCCTGGCCAACCAGATCGAGGGCGGCGTGATTCAAACCGTCAGCCGAACGCTGCTGGAGCAGGTGCAATGGGACCGCACCAAGGTGACGAGCGTCGACTGGGCCACTTACCCGATCCTGCGTTTCCCGAACGCACCGCGCGTCGAGGTGGACATGATCAATATTCCCGGCGAAGTGTCCTGGGGCGCCGGCGAGCCGACCGCCACCACCATTCCGGCGGCGATCGCCAATGCGATTTACGACGCGACCGGGGCGCGTGTTCGCTCGGTGCCGTTCACACCTGAAAAAGTTTTGGCGGCATTGGCGGCCAGCGGAGGCGGGGGCGTCAAGGCTTAGTGACGGTGGCCTTTTCGGCAAAGAATCAATCCGCTATTGAAATAGGAGCTACTCGCGCATATTCTGCGTGTGCTGGTGGCCTATTTGATGTATCAAAATGGCGAAGAGGAGCGGATTGGAGGCTTAGGCCAGTTTCCCGTGGCGGGTGATCCGGGGGATGCTGATTTCCAAGGTGATATAGGCCCTTAGCCCAGGCAGAATGTGCGGGAATAGCTACCGAATTCATAGCGACTTATCGGCAAGACAAACGTTGCCAATGCTCGCCAGATCTCCGCATTCCGCAATGCAGTAAGAAAAAAAACTGGAATCTGACCCCGATTTCACCGATTTCACCGATTTCACCGATTTCACGATTTCACACGCCAGAAGTCGAGCTGGCCATACGCTCAAGCGCCTGGCGCTCGGCAATAGGCGGCTGGTGTCAAAACCGGTATCGAGCGCCAGGGGTTCAGCGCCAACAAATCGTTGTCACTGCTGATGATGGCGTCAGCTTCGCAAACCAGGGCCAGCGCCAAAAATTTGTTGTCTTTCGGGTCACGGCAAGGGGGCTGAACGCTTCGCTCATCTGCCTCCAGCACGCCGAAAAGGTGAGTATGTTGACGCATCAGCGCCACAAACGAAAGCCGGGTTTTTGCGTCCAGATAGCGGTCGAACTTGTCGCGCCTGAGGACCTGCTCCAGCTCATTCAGCGTTGCGCTTG
>JAYUGL010000140.1:0-14599 GCA_043738385.1 Sterolibacteriaceae bacterium | reverse complement strand
GCTTGGTGACGCGCGGGTCTTCGTGGATGCGCGTCACCGTCATGGAAAAATCCATATGCGATTCACACTTTCCGGTGGCGCCGATCACCGGCGCCGCCGAAGACGGTGACGCGGTACAGGCCAGCGGGATATGACCCTCGCCGGCGAGAAGCCCGGACGTCGGATCGAGACCGATCCAGCCCGCGCCCGGAACATAAACTTCGGTCCACGCGTGCAGATCGGTGAAGTCCTTTTCCGGCCCGGAAGGGCCGTCGAGTGCTTTAAGGTCGGCGGCAAGCTGGATCAAATAGCCGGAGGCGAAACGCGCAGCCAGGCCAAAATGGCGCAGCGCCTGCACCAGCAGCCAGGCCGAGTCGCGACACGAACCGAGCGCCGATTCCAGCGTCTGTTCCGGTGTCTGTACGCCGTGCTCCATGCGCACGATGTACCCAACATCGCGCTGGGCGCGGCCATTGAGTGCCACCAGAAAATCAATGGTGCGCATTCCGGGCTGCAGCAGCTCGCGCCGTGCCGTATCAATCCATTTCAACAAGAGCGCACCGGCCGGTTCCATGTCCAGATAGGGGATCAGTTCCCGTTTCAGTTGTGGCGGATAGTCGAAGGGAAACTTTTCGGCGTAGTCCTCCATGAAGAAATCGAAGGGGTTGATGACCGTCATGTCGGCAATCAGGTCGACGACGACATCCAGGTGATCAGCCTGTTCCGGGAATACCAGACGTGCCAACCAGTTGCCGTAGGCATCCTGCTGCCAGTTGAGGAAATGCCCTGCCGGCTCGACGGTTAGCGAATAGCCAAGTATTGGCGTACGGCAGTGGGCAGCCGGCCGCAATCGAATTTCGTGTGGCCAGAGTTTGACCAGCCGGTCGAAGTGGTAACGGGTTTGGTGGTTCAGGGCGACGCGAATAGTCATCTTTGGAGTGAGGCGTGAAGAGTGAGGAGTGAGGAGCAAAACCCTACAGTGCAACGATCATGCCACCAACCGCAGAAAGAAGCTGAGTCCCTCTCCTCACTCCTTACGCCTCACTCCTCACTATTTTCAACTCCATTCAAAATTCGCCAGGTTGGTGAACGCGCGTCGCAATCCGTCACCCCATTGTTGGCGCAGGCCGCGCATGTAGTCGTCTTTCTCGTCGAAGCGTCGAACCTTGGTGACCTGCAAACTGTCGCGGTCGTAACACAGCAGATCGATGGGCATGCCGACCGAGAGGTTCGATTTCATGGTTGAGTCGAACGACACCAGCACACACTTGATGGCATCGTCCAGCGTGGTCGACCGCGTGATCACCCGGTCAAGGATGGGCTTGCCGTATTTGGTTTCACCGATCTGAAAAAACGGCGTCTCAGGCGTTGCCTCGATGAAATTGCCCTCGGAGTACACCAGGAACAACCGTTGTTGCTCGCCGGCAATCTGGCCGCCAACGATAAAGCTGGCGCCGCTGTCGACATTGCTCTGCTCCATGTAGGGGCCGTCGCGTTCACGCACCGCGCGCAGCGAGATGCCGACCAGGTCAGCAACGTCGTACATCGAACTGACATTGGCCAAATTCGGGCTGCCATCATTGCGGCGAATATTCTGCTCGATCAGGTTGAGGGTGGCTTGCGTCACCGCCAGGTTGCCCGATCCCAACGTCACCACCACCCGATTGCCGGGAAACTCGAATACCTTCATTTTGCGAAAGGTGGCGATATTGTCCACTCCCGCATTGGTGCGGGAGTCGGACGCAAACACGATACCGGCATCAAGCATCGCCGCTGCACAATAGGTCATCAGAAATCCTCTCGCTGTTCTGGCATTGCTCATCCTTCAACCATAATGGAAGTGGGCAATTACGCAAAGTTGGATTAAGCGCCACTAATACCGGAAACTCTCAGTTTTCTTCGGGCCAGAAATAGCTGGTATTGATGCAATCGCCCAGCGCATAGATTCTGTCAAGAAAACGGGTGAGGTACTCATGTAGGCCCTCGTCTTCGATAATGTCCTCAATCTGTCCATAGCGCAACTCCGCATGCAACAAGCCCGACTGGCGCTGAAGTTCCCAGGATCCGGCGCCGTCGATTTCGTTAACCAGGCGGTCCACATCCTTCATGCAGGCATGCAGCGAGCGCGGCATATCGGCGCGCAGGATCATCAGCTCGGCAACCCGGCGCGGTGTGATCACGTCGCGATAGACCTTGCGATAGGTTTCAAACGCGCTCACCGAACGCAGCAGGGCACCCCATTGATAGTAATCGGCGGCGCCACCGACGTCCTCAAGGCTGGGCAGCAAAATGTGATATTTGACGTCGAGGATCCGCGCCGTGTTGTCCGCTCGCTCCAGAAATGTTCCGAGCCGGATGAAGCGGAAGGCGTCATCGCGCAGCAATGTCCCATAGGTGATGCCGCGCGAGAGATGGGAGCGTTCCTTCACCCACTCGAAGAAATTCGACACACCGTCGTGCGGGATGCCTTTCTTGCGTATCGCCTGGATCTGGATCCAGGTGTGATTCAGCGCTTCCCACATTTCGGAGGTGATGCTGCCCCGCACTGCGCGGGCGTTTTCCCGCGCCGATTCGAGGCTGGTATAGATACTGGATGGGTTGGTGTCGTCCAATCCCATGAAGCGGATCACCTGGTCGGCATTGATATCGATGTCGCGGCTGGCGAACTCCTCATACAGACCACTGATGGTGAGCATCGCGTTCCACTCCTGGAAGGGCTCCAGCGTGGCGTGCTTGAGCAGTGACATGCGATAGGTGACATCGAGCATGCGCGCCGTGTTTTCGGCCCGCTCCATGCTGCGGCCCATCCAGTAGAGATGATCGGCGGTGCTGGATAGCATTATTGTTCCAATACCCAGGTGTCCTTGGTACCGCCGCCCTGGGACGAATTGACGACCAGTGAGCCTTCTTTCACCGCCACCCGCGTCAGTCCGCCCGGCACCAGGGTAACGACTTTGCCGGAGAGGACGAAGGGGCGCAGGTCTATGTGGCGCGGCGCGATGCCGCTGGCGACAAAGGTCGGGCAGGTCGACAGCGCCAGGGTCGGCTGGGCGATGTATTTTTTCGGGGCGGCAATGATTTTTTCGCGGAACTGCGCGATTTCCTTTTTGCTCGCGGTCGGTCCCACCAGCATGCCGTAACCGCCGGAGCCCTGCACTTCTTTGACCACCAGTTCCGGTAAGTGCTCAAGGACGTATTTGAGATCGTCGCTCTTGCCCAATTCCCAGGTCGGCACGTTGGACAGAATCGGCTCTTCACCGCAGTAGAAACGGATCATCTCCGGTACGTGGATGTACATTGCCTTGTCATCGGCGATACCGGTGCCGACCGCATTCGCCAGATTGACCCGGCCGTTGCGGTAACACTCGAACAGGCCGGGTACGCCCAGCATCGAGTCCTTGTTGAAAGCCAGCGGATCCAGATAGTCGTCGTCGATGCGCCGATAAATGACATCCACGCGCCGCCGGCCCTGGGTGGTGCGCATGAACACCGTGCCATCGGCGACAAACAGGTCATTGCCGTCGACCAGTTCCACACCCATCTGCTGGGCGAGAAAGGCGTGCTCGAAATAGGCGCTGTTGAACTGACCCGGCGTCAGCACCACCACCGTTGGATCCGGCACACCGGGCGGTGCCATGGCGCGCAGGTTTTCCAGCAGCAGATCGGAATAGTGTTCCACCGGTGCAATCGCCTGCCGCGCAAAAAGTTCGGGAAACAGCCGCATCATCATCTTGCGGTCTTCCAGCATGTAGGAGACGCCCGAAGGCGTGCGCAGATTGTCCTCCAGCACGTAGTACTCGCCGCTTTTGTCACCGTTGTCGGCGCGGACGATATCGATGCCGGCAATGTGGGCGTATATCTGTCCCGGCAAATCCACTCCCACCATCTCACGGCGGAACAAGGCATTGCCCAACACCTGTTCGGTCGGAATGCGGCCGGCCTTGAGAATTTCCTGATCGTGATAGATGTCGTGCAGGAAAGCGTTGAGCGCCTTGACCCGCTGCCGCAGGCCGGCCTCGACCATGCGCCATTCATCCGCCGGAATAATGCGCGGCACGATATCGAACGGAATCAGCCGCTCCGTGCCGCCCTCTTCGCCATACACGGCAAAGGTGATGCCGACCTTGTGAAAGGCCAGCTCCGCCTCCTCGCGCTTGCGCGCGATCACCTCCGGCGGCGTTGAATCCAGCCAATGGGCATAGCTCGCATAGTGGCCGCGCGTCTGCCCGTCGGGAGTGTTCATTTCGTCATAGGCAGGTTTCATGGGGCGACCGCGTTGTCAGCAATTGAACCCGCTATTGCAGGAAGCATGCCCGGCCTGAACCGCGCTTTCCAATGCCCTAGCCGCATCAAGGCTACGCTTATGCACCATCTCAGCGCAATCGCGCCATGGCTTGGTGCGACGGACAGATGTTCCCTGCCCGTCCCCTTCTAACCGCTTACATCCGCTCAAAAACGCCTGCGATGCCTTGTCCGCCACCGATGCACATTGTCACCAGACCGTAACGCTTGCCGGTGCGTTGCAGTTCGTAGAGGCATTTCACCGTCAGGATCACGCCGGTCGCGCCGACCGGATGCCCCAGGGCCACCGCACCGCCGTTGGGGTTGACCTTGGCAGGATCGAAACCGAGCCCTTGCGTGACACACAAGGACTGCACCGCGAAGGCTTCGTTGGACTCAATCACGTCGAGGTCGCCAACCTTCAGCCCGGCGCGCGCCAGCGCCAATTTGACTGCGGGAATCGGGCCCTCGCCCATGTAAGCCGGATCAACGCCGGCGATGCCGTAAGACACCAGCCGTGCCAGCGGCTTCAAGCCGGCCTTGGCGGCGGCGGCGGCTTCCATCAGCACCACCGCAGCGGCGCCGTCATTGATGCCCGAAGCATTGCCGGGGGTCACGGTGCCATCTTTTTTGAAGGCCGGCTTCAGTTTCGCCAGCCCATCCATTGAGGCATCGGCCTTGGGATATTCGTCGGTATCAAACAGCACCGGGCCTTTACGGCTCTTGATCTCAATCGGTACGATCTGCGACTTGAAATGTCCGGCGGCAATGGCGGCCACCGCGCGCTGCTGGCTCTGCAAGGCAAATTCATCCTGTTTCTCGCGACCGATGCCCCACTTCTCGGCGATGTTCTCGGCAGTGATGCCCATATGGTCGGTGCCGAACGGATCGGTCAACGCGCCGACCATCATGTCAATCAGCTTGGCGTCGCCCATGCGGGCGCCCCATCGCGCCGTCGGCGACAGATAGCCGCCACGACTCATGGATTCGGCACCGGCGCCGATGGCGATATCGGTATCGCCCAGCAAAATGGACTGGGCCGCGCCGACAATGGCCTGAAAGCCCGAGCCACACAGCCGATTCACTGTCACCGCACAGGACTCCTTGGTCATGCCGGCGTTGAGCGCCGCCACGCGGGCGATGTACATGTCGCGGGCCTCGGTATGAATCACGCTACCCAGGAACATGTGGCCGATCTGCGTTGCATCGACCTTGGCTCGGGCGATGGCCTCCTTCACGACCACCGCCGCCAGGTCACACGGCGCGAAGTCTTTCAGGGTGCCGCCATAACTACCGATCGGCGCACGCGCGCCGCTCACCACAACCACTTCTCTTTTGTCAGACATTGAATTTCTCCTTAACTAAAGTTCATCTAACTTACCCAACTCGCAACCCATACCAGGGTCAGCAACAACAAGCCCAGCACCAGTGCGCGCCAAACCAGGCCCACGGCACTTTGCATGAAATCCGCATCCGCGTCCTCGCCCAGGCCGATCTCCGGCCGGTCACTAATATCAAGCCCTTCGCGCACCGGCATGCCGAGACGCACACCGAGCGCGCCAGCGCCACTGGCCAGCAATATTCCGGCATCCGGATCGCTCCATCGCGCTGCCTGGGTGCGCCAGCACAGTACCGCATCTTCGAAATCGCCAACGATGGCAAATGCGCTTGCCGTCGCACGCACTGGCAACCAGTCGATTATCGCAAAGGCGCTGCGGGAAAACTCGCCAAAGCGACCAAATTCCTGATCCGAGCGCTCACTCCACTGCGTGTTGAAAAACAGCGCCAGCCTATAGAGCAAAGCGCCCGCCGGCCCAAACACAAAAAACCAGAGCATCGGTGCAAACACGCAACGATGCGAAGCCACCAGCGCCTGCTCAATCGCCAAGCGGGCGATTTCACTGGAACCCAATCGGTCACTGGAGCGGCCACGCCACTCGGCCATGATGCGCCGCGCCTGATCCAACTCACCCATGCGCAATGCGAGATGCAATTCGGAAAAATAGTGGCTGAATTGCCGGAAACCCATCGTCAGATAGAGCACCCCGACGGCAAACATGAAGGCGGCCACGGGTTGCAACCAGTGCAGCGCCAAGTAAAACGCGCCTGCCAAGAGCGTTGGAACGGCAACCGCCAGCACCCAGACGATGGTTCCATGCCGATATTGGCCGTCGTTGAATTTGCTTTCAAGGAAATCGGCAAAACGGGTCAGCGGTACGCTCACCCATTTTCTCACTGAAAGCGGGCGTAATTGCTCAAGAGCCAGGGCGACGATGACGGAAAACAGGGTCATTGGGGAGGGGTTGGAGAAAAAGCGGGAAAGGTCGGCATCAAAACACCACAGGGAAGGTGCAGTTATCCCAGCAGCAAACGCTGGAGATTGACGATCATACCCGCCGTGACTCCCCAAATGTAGCGGCCCTGCCATGGCATGGCCCAGTACTCGCGTCGTTCGCCTTCGCGCTCGAGACTGTCCCGTCTCCAATTGGCCTGATCGAGCAAAAATACCAGGGGCGGTTCAAACACATCGGCCACTTCGAAATCGTCGAGTTTGAGATTGAGCGGCGGGGTGACGAGTCCGACCACCGGGGTAATGCGAAATCGGCTACTGGTCCAGAATTCTGGCATAACGCCGATCACTTCCACTTGCGCCAGATCAAGGCCGACCTCCTCTTTCGCTTCGCGCAATGCCGTAGCGACCTGGTCGGGATCAGCATCGTCGCGGCGTCCGCCGGGGAAGCTGACCTGCCCGGCATGATCGTTCAAATGTGCGGTGCGCTGCGTCAGCAACACCGTGATACCCGTTGGCCGCAGCACCAGCGGAATCAACACCGACGCGTGGGTCGAATTTTCCATCACGTTGCCGATGTCCAAATTTTGTCCGGCATCGGTGCCGGCCGCAAAACGGCTGCGCAGCCAGTCTGCGGTAGGCGTTAATTCCATTGAGAACCTGTGGAGAAGGCGTCGGCGCTAAACCCATAACAGTAACGGCTGGCACTAGAATGCGGCGACTGGATTACTGGACACATCGGCATGAATGCAGACACCAAACCCGTCGCCATCTTTCGTCACTCCGCCAGCGAGGGGCCGGGCTATTTTGCCACATTCCTCGATGCCCAACGGATTCCATGGGCGCTGATTCGCGTCGACGCCGACGACCCCGTTCCCGCCTCGCCGAACGCCTATGGCGGTCTTTGTTTCATGGGCGGTCCCATGAGCGTCAACGATGACTTGCCATGGATTCCCCATGTGCTCCACCTGATCCGCGCGGCGGTAACGCAGGACATCCCCGCCATCGGCCATTGCCTCGGCGGCCAGTTGATGGCCAAAGCACTGGGCGGAACAGTAGGCCGCAATCCGGTCAAGGAAATCGGCTGGGGACAGGTACGGCGAGTGTCTCCCACCGCGCACGAATGGCTGGGCGAAACCGCCGGGTTCGAATCCTTTCACTGGCATGGCGAGACTTTCAGCATTCCGCAGGGCGCGACGCGCATCCTGGAGAGCGCATATTGTCCCAATCAGGCTTTTGTCATGGGCCCTCACCTCGGCCTGCAATGCCATGTCGAGATGACCGAGGATATTATCCGCGCCTGGTGTACGCAGTGGGATGTGGAAAAAGCCAGGCCCCGACCTTCGGTGCAAGCACCGCAACAAATGTTTGAGCACATCGGCGAAAAAGTGGCGGCGCTGCACCATGTCGCCGACAAGCTCTACACACGCTGGATCACGGGATTGAAATAAGCTGGCGACGAAAAGCAGCAAGCCGGTCTCGGCCGAATGACGAAACTGGTGCAGACCTTGCACCGCTTGAACGCCTGATTTCTGGCATTACAGGAGGAACATCCATGAGTATCCGCTTGCAAAAAGACGCTACCGGCAAGCTGCGCCAGCGCATTCAATCCGGCGACCATCTGCTATTCGCGGATGAGTCGGCAGAACTGGGCGGCAACGATTCCGGCCTCAGTCCGCACGACCTGTTCGATGCTTCATTGGCGGCGTGCAAGGCAATGACGCTGTTGCTGTACGCGCAACGCAAAGCCATGCCGCTGGAGAGTGTCGATATCGAGATCGATCGCGACAGCAGCCAGGAGAGCAAGGGACATTACGGCCTCAACGTGAAGCTCGGCTTCAACGGCAATCTCAGCGAAAACGACAAGACCCGTCTAACCGAGATCGCGGCACGCTGCCCCATCCACAAGCTGATGACGCAGACCGAGATCACGATCACCACCACGGTCGCTTGAGCACGAACGGTATACGACAATGCTGATCGCCCCACACGAAAAAGACATTGGCTTTCCGGTAAAGCGCTTGTTGCCGTCGGCACAGCAGCAGCGTGTCGGACCCTTCATCTTTTTCGATCACATGGGGCCAGCTGTCTTCAAGCCCGGCACCACCGAAGGTGATGTCCGCGCCCACCCGCATATCGGCCTGGCCACGGTGACCTATCTTTTTTCCGGCGCGATGATGCACCGCGACAGCATGGGCTTCGTGCAGCGCATCGATCCCGGCGCCATCAACCTGATGACGGCGGGACGCGGGGTTGCGCACTCCGAAAGAATTCCCGAGGACATCCGCAACAATCGGGTTCAGGTGCAGGGCCTCCAGCTGTGGCTGGCGTTGCCGCAGGCGCTGGAGTAGTCCGAGCCAAGCTTTGCCCACACGCCCGCGGACGCGATTCCATCATGGTCCGAGACGGGTTGGGTTGCCAAGGTGTTGATCGGCACGGCCTTCGGAAAAACTTCGCCGGTGCAGACCGCAACGCCCACCATCTACGTGGAATTGCATCTGTCGGCAGGCGTGTCTTGCGAATTGCCGGCGAGTGATCACGAGCTGGCGCTCTACATCGTTGAGGGACATCTGCGCGTCAATGATACCGAGGTGCCGGAGCATCACCTGATCACCCTTGAACAGCGTATTCGCTGCACGCTGCAAGCCGGTGACCAGCCATCGCATGTGATGCTGCTGGGCGGCGAGCCCGTGCCCGGGGTGCGGCATATCAACTGGAACTTTGTGTCGTCCAGCCGGGAGCTGATCGATCAGGCGCGGGACGATTGGCGCAGCGGGAGGTTTGCCCCGGTGCCGGGGGAAACGGAATGGATTCCGCTACCGTAAAGAGTGCGCGCTGCGTTAAGCAGCGGCCAGGTAAGCCCGGCGTAGCCTACTTCTTCAGGAAGAAATTGACCCGCGCCAACAGTTCCGGCGCGGCGGCCAGATCGCGCAGGTGAAGGCGCTCCAGTTCCAACATTTGTTCAAAGGTTGACGCTGCCGCCGTGTCGACCAAATTGCGCGAGGCGCGAACGGCTTCTGGCGGCACGCGCGCCAGGGACAGGGCTACTGCCTGAGCGCGTGCGGCCAGTTGATCGTCGTCCACCACTTCCCACACCAAACCCAGCCGCTGAGCGTGCTCGGCGCTGATCGTTTCGCCCAGCAGCATTGCCGCCAGCGATGCCTGGCGTCCGGCGGCGCGCTGCAACAACCAGCTGGCACCAAGGTCGGCGACGATGCCCAACTGCTGGCTCTGAACAAACTTGAATTTTCCTTCACGCCCCGCCAACACGACGTCGGCACAGAGCGCGACGCCCGCCGCGCCGCCAGCGGCGATGCCGTTGATGGCCGTGACAACCGGTTTGGGGAAAGCCATCAGTTCAGACATCAGCGGAATGAAGGTCGTCAGCATGGTGTCGCTGACCTGGCGCCCCATATCGACATGGCCATCGGCCCCGGGCTTGGGTGACAGTGCGGTCAGGTCGGCACCGGCACTGAAGGCGCGACCAGCGCCGGTGATGACGATGGCTTTGACCTCCGCCGCTGCGGCGAAGCGGGCGAGATCGGAACGAAAATTGGCGACCAGGTCCAGGTCGAGGGCATTGAGCCGCTCTGGCCGGTTGAGAACGAGGGTGGCGACGCCACCTTCTCCGATGGTCGATTCAATACTGCGCATGTTTTCTTCTCCTCGTTGAAACGACGGGATGCGGTCGCCAGGTTCTAAACCGCCCGGGCAACCTGGTAGTACAGACCCAACTGCTGGCACTAGTCGCGGAAATTGCCGTATTTCAGGGGGAAGTCGGTGATCGATTTTTTCACCAGCGCAATGACTTCCTGAAGGATGTCGCGCTTGGCGCCAGTCACGCGTACAACGTCGCCCTGGATGCTGGCCTGGACCTTGAGCTTGCTGTCTTTGATGAGCTTGACCAGCTTTTTGGCCAGTTCGCTCTCGATGCCGACCTTGATTGTCAGTTCCTGCTTGGCCTTGTTGCCGGAGACCACCTGCACATCGCCTGCGTCGAGGCGCTTGGTGCTTTCGCGCTCCTTTTTTTCCATTTCTGGAAACAGGATGTCCTTGATTTGGCTGAGCTGGAATTCGGAATCGCCATGCAGGGTGATGAGTTTTTCCTTCTCCTGAAGTTCGACCTTTGCGCTGCTGCCCTTGAAGTCATAGCGGTTGCCGATGTGGCGGCCAGCCACGTCCACCGCGTTCCTCAACGCCACCATGTCGGCTTCGGATGAGATGTCAAAAGAAGGCATGGCGGGCTCCTTAATCAGTCAAAGTGACAAACGTAATGATAAGGCTCACCGGCGACCTCGATGTCGAAACTTGAGTTGGCGGGCGCCTTGAAAGATTGGCCAGCGTCGTAATTTTTCCACTCGCTCTCGCCCTTGAGCCGAACGCGACAGGTGCCGGACACACATTCCATGATCTCCGGCACGCCGGTATTGAAGGTCAGCGTGGAGGGCAGGATCACGCCGACACTCTTCTTGGTGCCATCGCCCAGCACCACGGTGTGGCTGACACACTTGCCGTCGAAATAGACATTGGCAATCTTGAGCACCGAAACATTGTCAAATTTGGACATCTGTAATTCCCGTCAATCAGCGTTTTCGCTTGAGGCGTGCGTTCTCTGCAATGCGCATGCGCAGTGCGTTGAGCTTGATGAAACCGCCAGCGTCCTTCTGGTCGTAAGCGCCGGCGTCGTCCTCGAAAGTGGCGATGGTCGGGTCGAACAGGGAGTCGGTTTTCGAGTCGCGTGAGACGACGCTGACGCTGCCTTTGTAGAGCTTGACCCGCACCCAGCCGTTAACGTTGGTCTGGGTATCGTCGATCAACCGCTGCAGGGCACGGCGTTCGGGGCTCCACCAGTAGCCGTTGTAGATCATGCTGGCGTAGCGCGGCATCAGGTCGTCCTTGAGATGGGCGACTTCGCGGTCGAGACAGATCGATTCGATGGCGCGGTGGGCCTTGAGCAGGATGGTGCCACCGGGGGTTTCGTAGCAGCCGCGCGACTTCATGCCGACGTAGCGATTCTCGACCAGGTCGAGGCGACCGATGCCGTGCTGGCCACCGAGTTCATTTAGTTTGGCGAGCAGCGCATGCGGCTTCATTTTCTTGCCGTCGATGGCGACGAGGTCACCCTTTTCGAATTTCAATTCGAGGATAAGCGGCTTGGCTGGTGCTTTCTCGGGCGACACGGTCCAGCGCCACATGGATTCCTCGGCCTCGGCGGCGGGGTTTTCCAGATGGCGACCTTCGTAGGAGATATGCAGCAGGTTGGCATCCATCGAATAGGGCGAGCCACCCTTCTTGTGCTTCATCTCAATGGGGATGCCGTGCTTCGCGGCGTAGGTCAGCAGCTTTTCGCGTGAGAGCAGATCCCATTCGCGCCACGGCGCGATAATCTTGACGTTGGGCATCAAGGCATAGGCGCCCAATTCGAAGCGCACCTGATCGTTGCCCTTGCCGGTGGCGCCGTGGGAGATGGCGTCGGCGCCGGTCTTGCGCGCAATTTCCACCAGGCGTTTGGCGATCAGCGGCCGCGCAATGGAGGTGCCGAGCAGGTACTCGCCTTCGTAGACGGTGTTGGCGCGAAACATGGGGAAGACAAAATCGCGCACAAATTCTTCGCGCAGGTCGTCGATGAAAATGTTCTTTTGCTTGATGCCCATTTTCAGCGCCTTGGTGCGGGCCGGCTCCAGTTCTTCGCCTTGCCCCAAGTCGGCGGTAAAGGTCACCACTTCGCACTGATAGGTGTCCTGCAACCACTTGAGGATCACCGAGGTGTCGAGCCCGCCGGAATAGGCGAGCACGGCCTTTTTTACTTCACTCATTCTCTGTTTCCTTCGATCACTTCAGCGCCACTTTTCCAAGCAGCAAAAATTCCATCAACGCCTTCTGCGTATGCAAGCGATTCTCGGCCTCGTCCCAGACCACGCTGTGCGGGCCGTCGATAACTTCGGCCGCCACTTCCTCGCCGCGGTGAGCAGGCAGGCAGTGCATGAACAGCGCATCCGGGCGAGCGACCTTCATCATGTCGGCATCCACCTGCCAGTCAGCAAAGTCACGCATGCGTTCTTCGTTCTCGGCCTCGAAGCCCATCGAGGTCCATACGTCGGTGGTGACGAGATCAGCATCGCGCGCGGCATCCATCGGATCGGTGAATTCTTCGAAGTGGTCGGTGCCATAGAGCCCGGCGCGTTCGGCTTCAACCTCATAGCCCGGCGGAGTCGACACATGCACATTGAAATCGAAGACTTCGGCGGCCTGTAGCCAGGTGTTGCAAACGTTGTTGGAATCGCCGACCCAGGCGACGGTCTTGCCTTTGATCGGGCCGCGATGCTCGATCCATGTGTAGATGTCGGCGAAAATCTGGCAGGGGTGATATTCGTTGGTGAGGCCATTGATCACCGGCACCCGCGAATGGCCGGCGAAGCGCTCGATGATTTCCTGCTCGAAGGTACGGATCATGACGATATCGCTCATGCGCGATATCACCTGCGCCGCATCCTCCACCGGTTCGCCGCGACCGAGTTGTGAATCGCGCGTGTTGAGGTAGATGGCGCTGCCACCAAGCTGTTGGATACCGGCTTCAAACGATAGGCGCGTGCGCGTGCTGGCCTTTTCGAAAATCATCACCAGCGTGCGATCAGTCAGCGGCCAGTATTGCTGATAAGACCTGAATTTTTGTTTGATCCAGCGTGTGCGCTCAAACAGGTACTCGAACTCGTCCCGTTCAAGGTCATTGAATTGAAGAAAGTGCCGGGGCGCGCTCACGATCAGGCGCCGAGGAACTCGCGGATCATGGGCGAGAGCATGTCGACCAACTGCGTGGCGTCCTCATCACTGAACACCAAAGGCGGTAGCAGACGGATGACGCTGTCGGCTGTCACGTTGATCAGCAGTCCAGCATTGAGCGCGGACTTCACCAGAGCAGCGCAGGGTCGATCCAGTTCGATGCCGATCATCAGTCCGTCGCCACGGATATCCTTGACGCCGTCGACGCCAGTGAGCGCAGCCCGAAAACTGCTGCGTATCGCGTCGCCAAGACTGGCGGCCCGTTTCATCAAACCGTCCTGGTCGATGACATCCAGAGTGGTGAGCGCCGCAACGCAGGCAAGGGGATTGCCGCCAAAGGTGGAGCCATGATTACCCGGCTTGAATACACCGGCCGCGTTTCCGGCCGCCAAACAGGCGCCAATCGGTACGCCCGAACCCAAGCCCTTGGCCAGGGTCATGACATCGGGCTTGATACCCGCATGCTGATGGGCGAACCAGACACCGGTGCGCCCGACCCCGCACTGCACTTCGTCGACCATGAACAGCCAGCCCTTGTCGTCGCATATGCGCCGCACGGCTTGCATGTAGTCGTTATGCACGATATTGATTCCGCCCTCGCCTTGTATCGGTTCGAACAGCACGGCGACGACACTGGGATTGCGCTCCGCAATCAGCTCAATGGCGGGCAGATCGTCAAATGGCGCCCGCACGAATCCGCCCACCAGCGGCTCAAATCCGGCCTGCACCTTACGATTGCCGGTGGCGGAAAGCGTGGCAAGGGTTCGGCCGTGGAAAGCCTGCTCCATGACGATGATGGCAGGATGCTCGACGCCTTTTTGATGTCCGTAGAGGCGTGCCAACTTGATGGCGGCTTCGTTGGCCTCGCAACCGGAGTTGCAGAAAAATACCTGGTCCATACCGGAGAGCGCAGCCAATCGATCGGACAGGGCTTCCTGTTCGCGCACACAATAAACGTTGGAGGTATGCATCAGACGTCCGGCCTGGTCGGCAAGCGCCTTTACCAGGCGAGGATGATTATGGCCCAGCGTGTTGACCGCAATGCCCGCCAGCGCGTCGAGGTAGGGCTTGCCCTGCTCGTCGAACAGGAGACAACCCTGCCCATGCGTAAAAGCCACGGGCAGCCGGTTATAGGTATCCATCAAATGCGGCATAGAATGCTCCGCGAAATACAAAAGGCCGCGACAAAAAGAGCACGGCGGCTTGCGCCGCCGTGCTTGCTGGAGTTCGGATTTTAGGTGAAAAATTACCCCCTGTACAGGGAACGAA